>NZ_JBQWLT010000002.1:0-520917 GCF_052545375.1 Halobellus sp. GM3
CACGTTGAACCCCAAACTGCCGAAAATTGGCTCCAAGCATTTGCTGCCTGGCTCAATGCTCCTAACTAAACACGACCTGAGGAACGTCACAAAAGTATATTTACATCCGGAACACCCTTCGAACGGATGCAATCGCCGACCGTGTCCGACGTTCGCGTCCTCGCAGTCACGGTCACAGAACGGTTCGCCGCAGAGGTGGCCCGGGGGTTCTCGACTGTCGCCGACGCCGGCGTGACGACAGTCGACACAGTGGAAGCAGCACTCGCGGCGCTCGATGACGACGTAGCACCCGAGTGTGTCGTCTGCGAACAACCCCACGCGACCGCGGACGCCGTTGCATTTCTCGGTGCGGTCCGTGCGCGACGACCCTCGATACCGGTATTTTTCTTCGTCGAGGGGTTCGACACAGCGCAGACCGCCCGCGCCATCGCGCTCGGTGCTACCGACTGTTTCGATCGCCCTGACTCCGATGAGCGATGGGAACGCGTGGCTATGCTCGCTGCCGACGCGGTCGCTTACTACCGCGCCCGGGGCGGTGTCGCCGGGCCGACCGGCCGCGCGGAGGCGCTTTTCGATTCGGCCGAAGAGGCCGTCGCTGTCCTGCGAGACGATCGGTTCGTCTACCTCAACGAGGCGGGACACGCCTCGCTGGGCATCGATCGGCCCGAAGCGGGAAGCGACGATGTGGCCGATCGCGAGGGGACGGTCGATCGACTCATCACCCGCCGTCTCGACGCCCCCCACGCCGAACAGTTCGCGGCCGTGCGGCGCGGCGAGCAGTGGTTCGTCAGCGGCGAGGCCCACCTCCTCGGGAGCGACGGCTACGTCACGCCCGTGGAGTTCGCCGCGGCACGTACCGAATGGGCGGGCGTGGACTCGACGTTGTTCGTCGCTGCCGACCGCGATGACAACCGAACGCACGGCGTTCCCCCGTCGGAGGCGAGATCGCGTTCGGACCCGCCATACTGTGGCGCCACCTCTGGACCCGCCCGGACGACAGACGACATTCCGAACACGGCCGAGAACATCAGGAGCCGGGCGATGGATGAGGCGCCGATCGGGATCACGATCGCGGACGCGACCCAGCCCGACAACCCGCTCATTTACGCCAACGACACGTTCGGAGAGATCACCGGCTATCCGCGGTCCGAGACCCTGAGCCGTAACTCTCGCTTCCTGCAGGGCGAGGAGACGGACCCGGAGACCGTCGCAACACTCCGCGAGGCGATCGACGACGCAGAGCCGATCACCGTCGGACTCTGGAACTACCGCAGGGACGGAACGCCGTTCTGGAACCGTGTAACGGTTGCACCCGTCCGAAACGACGACGGGGAGGTCGTCAACTACGTCGGGTTCCAGCGGGACGTCACGGCGTCGAAAGCACGCCACGAACAGTTCCGTCGGTTCCAGCGGGCCGTCGAGGCGGCCGGCCACGCGATCTACATCACCGATCCCGAGGGGACGATCACGTACGTCAACCCGGCGTTCGAGCGAATCACCGGCTACGATCGCGAGGAAGCGGTCGGTGAGACACCCCGGATTCTGCACTCCGGCGAGATGTCCGCGGACTACTACGACCGGCTGTGGTCGACGATCTCTGCTGGCGCCATCTGGGAAGAAGAGATCCGTGACCGGCGCCGATCCGGGGCGCTGTACGTCGCTCATCAGACGATCGCGCCGTTGGTCGAAGACGGTGACATCGAGGCCTACGTCGCGATCCAGACGGATATCTCCGAGCAGAAGCGGCGCGAAAAGCAGCTCCTGCAGTACGAGCGGGCTATCGAGGGCCTCGACGAACTGATCGCCGCCGTGGACTCGGAGTACCGATACCGCTTTGCGAACCCAGCCTACCGGGAATTTCACGGGCTCGGTGACGACCTCGCCGGCGAGACCCTGCCGGCGGTGATCGGCCCGGACCGGTTCGAGACGATCAGACCCTACGTCGAGCGGGCCTTCGCCGGTCAAGCCGTTCAGTACCGGATGACGCGGACGCGCGAGAACAAACCGGACCGCACGTTCGACGTTCGGTACCACCCGCTGGAGGACCCCGACGGCGACGGCGTCCGGACGGTGGTCAGCACGATGCGAGATCTCACCGAGCAGCTCGAACGCGAACAGCAACTCGCCGCGCTCGATCGGCTGTTGCGGCACAATCTGCGGAACGAGCTGAACATCGTTCAGGGACGGGCGGAACTGATCAAAACGCGGTCGTCGGGCGATCTCGCGGCGATGGCCGAGGCGATCGAAGACGCCGCAGGACGGATTCTCACGCAGGCGGAGAAGGGACGAGAGATCGTTACGGTACTCACACAGCCGTCCTCTCCGACCCGACTCGACGTCGAAGCGATGGTCCGTGAGACGGTGGCGGACCTAGAAGCGGCCTTCCCACGCGCGACGATCAGCGTCGATATCGAGTCGCCGCTCCGACTGACGACGCTCCCCGAGGTCGAACGGGCGGTGTACGAACTGCTCGAGAACGCGATCGAACACGCCGAGAAGGACTCCCCTCAGATACGAGTCACGGCGGGCTACGCCGACGAAACCGTCGAGATCAGCGTCGCCGACGACGGACCGGGAATCCCCGCCGATGAGCGCGCGGTGCTCTCTGAGGATGCGTCGATCGGACCGCTACAGCACAGCAGCGGGATGGGCCTGTGGCTGGTGAAGCGGATCCTCACGCGAGCCGGCGGCACCGTCCGATTCGAGGACGCCGAGGACGGCGGGAGCGTCGTCACGCTGATCGTCCCTCTGGGTGGACAGTCAACGCGCACGTAGCAGGGTGTCGGTGGTCGCCGGCCCTCCCAAGTCCACCTAACGAAAGCGTTAATCGACCGCCGTCCCTCCCGTGTGACAATGAGTCACCAGTTGCCTGACGTACAGGCAAGCCGGCCCGACGTCACCGTCGGGCTGAGTCAGGTCGGCGTCACGGGCGTCGACAAACTCGTCAAGCTTGACCGGGGGGAGAAGCGGCCGCTCGTGTTGATGGCGGAGTTCGAGGTGTTCGTCGACCTCCCCAGCGGTCGCAAGGGGATCGATATGAGCCGGAATATGCAGGTCATCGACGAGACGCTCGAAGCGGCGGTCTCGGAGCCGGCCTACCGCGTCGAGGACATGTGCGGCGACGCCGCCGAGCGGCTGCTCGAGAAGCACGAGTACACCTCGACCGCCGAGGTCCGGATGACGGCGGACTTCGTCGTCCGCGAGGACACGCCGGCGAGCGAGCTCCCGACACAGAGCACGATTACCATCGTCGCCAGCGCGACCGCGACCGGGGAGGGGACCCGCGAGGAGATCGGCGCGGAGGTCGTCGGGATGACGGTCTGTCCCTGCTCGCAGGGGATGTCCGCCTCCCGCGCCCGCGAGGTGATGTCCGACCTCGACGTCGACGACGACACCATCGAGGCGTTCCTCGAGGCGGTCCCCCAGCCCGGTCACTCCCAGCGCGGACACGCGACGCTCACGGTGACGACCGATGGCTCGCCCGACGTCGACCTGATGGACCTCGCCGAGATCGCGCGCGATTCGATGTCCGCCCGCATCTACAACCTTGCGAAGCGCCCGGACGAGGACCATATGACGTACCACGCGCACGCGAACGCCAAGTTCGTCGAGGACTGCGTCCGCTCGATGGCCGAGCAGGTCGTCGACGACCTCGATCACCTCGGGGACGACGCGGTCGTCCGGATGAAACAGTCCAACGACGAATCGATCCACCAGCACAACGCCCACGCCGAGCGCGAAGTCACGCTCGAACAGTTGCGCGCCGAACTGAACGGCGACGAACTGTAGTCACGCGAGCCCGCCCGTTCTCTCTGCGCTGATCGGCTCCCGTCCGCTACGCGTCCGCCAGCGACGACAGCGAGAGCGCTTCGGCGGCCTCCCACTGCGGATCGAACATCGCGCGCACGTCCGCGGCGAAGTCGGGGTCTTTGAGATCGATCATCGCGAACGCCTCGCCGGGGTCGAGCGGATTCGGCACCTCGATACAGACCTCCACGTCGTCGATGAGCTCGAACGTCCCCGAGAGGCCGGGGGCGATCCGAACCGCGAACGCGGGGTGATTCGCCAGCCGTTCCGTGTAGCGCTCGCCGACGCTCGCCGGGAGCGACTCGACGAGGGCCGGGGTCATGAGCACCGAGACGTCGACGCCCCTGTCGAGCGCCGCCTCCAGTTCCTCGGCGACGCGTTCGCCCACGGCCCCGAGGTCGAACTGCGGCGACACGGCGCCGGCGACGACGACGAGCGACTCGTCTGCGGCAGCCAGCCGTTCGACGAGGAGGTCGGCCGACTCCTCGGTGCCGACGGCGGCGGTCCAGAACTGCCCCTGTACGGGCGCTGCGGTCTCCAGTTCGTCGGTGAGCTCGTCGACGACGCTCTCGTACTGGTCGGCTTTCTCCCGCAGCTCCTGTCGCTTCCGCTCCAACAGCCGGTCGAGTCCCGCGTCGGGTTCGACCGCGACGTACTTCTTGGGCCGACTCGCCGCCTGGCTTCTGACGAGGTTGTGTTGTTCGAGGCTGTTGAGGACGTCGTAGATCCGCCCCATCGGCACGTCGCTCGTGCGTGACAACTCTTTTGCCGTTGTCGCGCCGGTCCGGAGCAACGACCGGTACGCTCGCGCCTCGTACTCCGAAAGGCCGAGGTCTCTGAGATCAGCCATACGTGTATCTGCGATCCGAAGCGTAAAAACACACCGGGGGTTTACACACTGCCCCAGTTCTCCGTTCCCCGGCTCACGCGCCGTTGGTGAGCCCGGAGACGGCGTCGAGCAACTCGTCCGGAGCGGTCGCCGCCGCCCGCTCCGCACCGCGGCTGACGACCGCGGTTCCCGCCTCGACGCCCGGGGCGTCGGGAACCACGACCGCCTCGTGGTCGGCCACCCGGAGCGCCGCGCGGTGGAGGTCCGTCCCGGCCTCGCCGCCGACGGCGACGACGAGGTCCGGCCGCGTCAGCCGCGCCGCCGCGGACCCGTAGCCGGCGACCTGCACGCCGATCCGGTCCCACGCGCCGGCGAAGGAGGCCACGGCGGCGTGCGCGGCCTCCGCGTATCGTTCGTGGGGGTGTTCGTCGACAGAATCAGTCGGATCGTCGGTCTCCCCGCGGCTGTCAGTCCCCGCACGGCCGTCGGCGACCACCTCGGTCAGCGCAGCGAGGTCGAGGAGCGCCTCCGCCAGCTCGACATTGCCGTCGAGCGGCCGAAGCGGCTTCGAGAGGAGGCCGACGCCCGCGTCCGGTCCGTCGCGGAACGCGCCGCTCGGCTCCTGAAGCGACTCGATCGCTCGGTCGGCGACGGCGCGGGCGACCTCGAGCGGATCGTCTCCGCGTCCGAGCGCGTCGGGGCCGAGCACTTGGCGGGCGCGGGTGAACGCGGCGACGACGCGGGCGTGGTCTTCGAGGAGCAGTTCGGGCGCCTCCGAGCCATCGCGCGCGACGTAGTGTGCGATGACGCCGTCCCGGCCGCTCGGCTCGCTGTCGTCGGTCTCGCTGGCGCCGGCCTCGCTCGCGGCGCGTGAGCCGCCCGCGGACCGGTACTCGTCGGCGAGCGCGGCGAGCACTCGCTCGGCGTACGTTCTCGACGGTTCGTCGTCGGTGTACGCCGCGAGCGTCAAGAGCGCGTCGGCGGCGAGCGCGTTCCCGCCCGCGTACCCGGTCAGATCGCGGCGCGGCGCTGCCGTTTCATCATCGCCCTCGTCCGACTCGGGCGCGACGCTCCCGCCGAAGGCCGTCCCGTTCCAGAGGCGGTCGACGAGGAACTCGCGCGTCCCGTGGGCGGGATCGAGCAGCGATTCGTCGCCGGTGTAGAGGTAGCCGTTCGCGAACGCCCGGACGAGCGCGGCGTTCGCATCGAGCACCTTCTCGCGGTGCGGGTCCGTCCAGTCGCGGGCCTCGGCGTAGCGGTAGAACCCCCCGTGATCGCCGTCGTACAGCGACTCGGCGATCACGCCGAGGGTCTCGGTCGCCTGCTTTCGCGACCGTTTCAGCGCGAACTCGATGGTCCGCGGGAGTGGGAACTTCGCGCCGTCGCCCCACCCGGCGAACCGCGGGTCCCACTTCTCGTCGAGCTGCCCCGCGAGGTGGGCTTCGATCCGCTCGTCGACCTCCCCCCCGGGGGTCGGCCCGCCGGCCAGCGCCCGCGGGACGCGCCCGGCGTCGCTGCCGCGCTCTGTCCAGACCTCACGGACCGAATCGAGCACCTGTCGCATCCCGTCCGGGCCGAGGTAGGTCGCGCCGGTGATGACCTCCCCGCGGGGCGTACAGAAGACGGTCGAGGGGAACCCGCCCATATTGTACCGCTCGCGGACGCGCGGGCGTCGGTCCACGTCGACGCGGATCGGCACGAATCCGTCGTTGACGTTCGCGGCGATTCGCGGCTCGGCGTACGTCTCGGCGTCCATCTCGTGACAGCTGTCACACCACGTCGCGGTCAGTGCGAGAAGGATCGGTCGGTCGGCATCGCGCGCCTCCTCGAAGGGCGCGGGGCCCCACTCGCGCCACTCGACGTGCGTCCGGTCGTCGGTCATACGCGCTCTCGGGCGCGCCGGTGGGTAAGCCCTTCGAGGTGCTCCGTCCCCCCGGCCCCGATCGATCGTTACCGGAGGTGGGCAGCGCGACACAAGGGCTATGAACGGCGACCCCAAACGGGGCCGTATGAAGACGCGCTGGGTCATCGCGCTCCTCTTGGCCGTTCCGCTGGCCGACACGCTCCTGTTGCTGCCGGTCGCCCAGACGATCGGCTTGGTCCCGACCGTGCTTCTCGTCGTTCTCACCGGCCTGCTCGGAATGCTCTTGGTCCGCGCCGAGGGTCGACACACGCTCGCGAAACTCCAGCGAAAGACCGTCACGGGGGAGTTGCCGACGAACGAACTGCTCGACGGCGGCCTCCTCATCGCCGCGGGGGCGTTCCTCCTGACGCCGGGCATCGTCACCGACGCCCTCGGGTTCGCGCTCGCGCTGCCCGTGACGCGGTATCCCATCCGCGCGCTCCTGAAGCGCTACGTCGTCCGTCCGTACCTCGACCGACAGACCGGCGGCTTCGTCTCCGGGAACGTCTGGGTCGGCGGCTTTCCGGGCGACGACGACGTGGTGAACCTCGACCCCGAGGAGTACGGCCGGACGGGCGAGGATAACCCCTGATCGGGCGACTGCGGGGGTTGACGGGGGCGAAAGGAAACCCTTAAACTACTCATCGAACAACGAATAGATGCGCTCGCCTGGGCCAATAGCTCAGTCAGGTTGAGCGCTCGGCTGATAACCGGGAGGTCCACGGTTCAAATCCGTGTTGGCCCATGCACATTCCGGCCCGTTATGGGCCGGATGAAATTGGGGCCTGCAACTCCCCAGCCACCCAATTTCGTCGTTCTAACGATTCTGAGACGACAGTATTTCATTTTGTACGGGCTGGTTTCTTACCAACCCTCCCCGCTGTCGGGCGGTTAGCGTTAGCCGAAACTAGCAGTGCTACCGGTCCTCGGAGGTGTGGCCGGTGACGCTGGACCGTCCATTCTCCGGGTACGTTCACTACTACTGCCGGACCTGTGCAACGGGATATATCAACTCGTGTTCATACTCTCGACCCGATATCGTGAGTGTCAGTTACCCACGACTGAAGTCGTGGGCTTCCTCCTTGTATTTCTGTGAATCCTGTCACTCAGTCCCGGTCCTCGATCGGGGCGAACCCATTGACCGAATTCATCCGGGTGTACCTCGACACGTCCTACCGAATGACGATTGACCTGCTCACGGAGATGCCACAAATAATCAATAGCCTTATCTACTGACGGGAATCCGTGGAATGTATGGATCGCCGACATTACTTGGTTCTCGCAGGGGGAGCGCTTTCCACACTCGCTGGCTGTACGAGTAGCGAAGAACCACAGGAAGTCACGGGGGGGTCAGACTCTGGCAATAGTGGTTCGACCGATGCACTGACGACGGGCACATCGGACGAGACGGAACCGGATTCATCTACGCCACAAGGTCCAACGACTAAAGAGGTCTCGCTCGGTCAGGTCGTGAAAGACGACTCGATGGCGATGGTAGTCCGAGAGATTTCAACAACCGAGAAACTGGGCGAGTTCCAAGAGGCCGACTCAGGTAACGAGTTCAAACTCGTCCGCCTCGCGATTAAGAACGACACGAAGGATACGTTCATCAACTTCTCAGGACTCCTCCAGACGCGACTGAAAGATGGCGATGGATACACCTACCAACAGACGCTGGCGCTGACTGGCCAGTCATTCGACGGCGGGCAACTTGCGCCTGGTGAGGTTTCTCGCGGTGATATTGTCTACGAGGTGCCGAAGGATGCTTCGGGGCTAATTATGCAGTTCGACTTCCAATCTGTCTCTTTCTTCCAGTTCGACCGTGTTGAGATAGATCTGAGTTCGAGTGCGAACTCGATTCAGAATCTCAGTCAGAGTCTCCAGATCAAGACATACCAAAACGGGGATACGGTCGAGTACGGTGGTACGGAAGTCACTATCAACAGTGTTGAGTTCACGGACTCGGTCGGCCAGTTTACCCAAGCCGAGGAGGGCGAGGAATACGCAATCGTCGATATCACGACAACGAACAACACCGGCGAGGAGCAGTCGATCTCGACAGCGTTGCAGATGCTTGTGAAAGACGGCAAGGGATTCAGTTACGGGTTGGACCTTATGGCGACCTCTCAGCTGGACCGGAACTACGAACAGGGGAGTGCGCTTGCCGATGGAGAGACGCGCCGCGGAAAAGTTGCGTACGCCGTGCCGAAGGATGCGTCACCGTTATATTGGATCTTCGAGTTTACGCTCTGGACGAGCGGGAACAAGACGTTTTGGAAACTTCGATAAGCACCTCTATCAAACGGTTGTTTCACGCTAATTAGAGTTAAAAATTCAAATGAACTACCTACCGATCCAACCACCCATATATCTCCACTTAAATGGGTGATTGCTAGTAGGTTGCGCGGCCCTTCCTCGTGGGGGTCGCGCAGGTTACCTCGTCGGAACACTCATTATCCGCAGAACGTAATACGTACGTATGTCGAATGCAGATACAGCCGATGGAGGCCCCGACAAGACCAACATCAATATCCGAGTGACTGAGATGTTCCTCGAAGATATTGATGCTACGTGGCGAGAAGAGGGATACAACAGCCGAAGCGAGTTCATCCGTGACGCGCTTCGCGATGCAGTTCGCCATCCCGGTCTTACTCGAGAGAGCTGGAAAGAGATCGCCGCTGTGGAACACGCTCGCCGGACGGGTGAGAGTGAGTCGTTCTCTCGTGAGGAAGTCTTAGGCGAAGATGAGTGAGGACAGTTGGAGCTGGAAGTTCCGAAAGCCAGCGAAGCGTACGTATGACGATCTCGATGAACACACCCAGAATCGGATCACGGACAAACTCGACGATATTGTACATGACCAGTGGCGCGATCCCGACGAGTATTTGGAACCATTGACCGGCGCACCATACTCCAAACTCCGCATCGGCCAGTTTCGGCTTGGGGCAGAATGTGATTACGGTGAGATGATCTTAGATATCTACACGATAGAGCGGCGGAGAGGCGCGTACAAGGCTGACGACGATTAGAATTTCCGTCGCGGCCACCGTCTAAGGTGTCCAGCATCAAGATCTCCCCGCAGATACGCTAACCCCTCAGAGGTGATTTCATACATATTGTCGTAAATGGGACAATCATCTGCCTATCCATCAGCTGCTCGCACCGCTGCTGTATGTACAAATCGTCGATACCTAGTTTTTGTAAGTGTGGATCGCTAGTGATATTCTTTGGTGTCGCAAAAGCAGTTTCAGCCAAGTGTTCTAGTATCCGTTCGTCAGTGGGGTACATCCATCGTCCGTGTCGTCGAACAGTCATTGATTATAGTAGCGTTTGCAAGTCATTGCACACTCAATCGCACGACTGCGTGCGATCGGATGTGCAAACTGTTGCAAACGCTACTATAACTTCGTGCGACTCAGAACACAGAGTCGTTTCTGAACTCGAAACAGCAGAAGAGCGGCGTCGACCTCGGAATCTTCGTCGGTAACTGTCTGTCCGTGCCCGTCTGTCTCAGGCGTCTCCGCCCTCGACCGCGTCCCAGCCTCCGGCGTCGACGACCTCGAAGAGCTTTCGCCAGTTCTCGTCGTCCTGTCCTTCCGGAAGCGCGTTGCGTAGTTGCCGGAAGTCCGAGTCGGGGACGATCGTCGACACGAGGTCGACGACGATGCGAGAGTGGTGTGCCGCTTCCGCTCGATCCGTCTGCTCGATCTCGCTGACGCGGTCGAGAAACGCCGACCAGTCGAACCGCTGTCCGTGTTCGTGGACGGCACCGGTCAGGTACCACTTGATTTCGATCGGCAGCGACGCGGCGAGATCCGCGGCGTGCCCCGCGGGCAGTCGCTCCCCCAGCGTCGAGAGCGTCGCCCTGATCGCCCGCACCGCCTCGCCGGTGCCGGGGAGCTCGAGTCGGTGCTGGATCGTGCTGGTGAACTCGTCGAAATCCATACGTCCCGTATTTCGGTCGCAAATATCATTAATTACCGTGGTTATCTCGCCTGCTCGGAGGAACACCGATCGCCGGGAACCACCGGCGGATACTTGGGATTCGCCGCCGAAAATCAGGTATGGACATCGCTGATATCGTCTCCACGGAATACGTCGAGTTCACGCCCGATGCCACCGTCTCGAAGCTCCTCGGGGCGTTCGAAGACTCGTCGCTGAAGGGCGTCGTCGTCCACGGCGACGAGTTCGAGGGGATCGTCACGCGGAGACAGCTCGCCTCTTCGCACCACCAGCCGAACGAGAAGGTCGGATCGCTGGTGTGGCACGTCCCCCGGCTCGCCCCCGACGAGGACGTCCGAAAGGTGGCTCAGCTGATGATCGACAGCGATTCGCAGGTGCTTCCCGTCTTCGAGGGGGGCGACCTGTTCGGCGTCGTCTCCGTCGACGCGCTTCTGGAGAAAGTCAAGCCGTTCCTCGACGCGGCGGCCGTGTCCGAGGCGTTCTCCGAGGACCTCGTGGCGGTCGATCCCGACTCGACGTTCGGGGAGGCGCTGCACGTCCTCCGGGAGAACCGGATCACGCACCTCCCGGTCGTCGACGGCGGATCGGCGGTCGGCATCCTGAGCCTCTACGATCTGACTGGCGTCACGGTTCGGAGCCAAGAGCGCAGTCAGGGCGGGGATGCGACCGGGACCGATTCCTTCGGTGGCGACCTCTCCGATAGCGCCGGCCGCTCGCGCGGCGGCGGGTTCGGGGCCCGCGAGGGGGAGCTGGCCCGCATCCTCGATCTCCCCGTCCGCGACGTGATGGCGTCGCCGGTGCGAACGATCCAGCCCGATGCGACGCTCGAGGACGCCGTCGAAGCGATGTTCGAGGTCGATGGCTCCTCGCTCGTCGTCACGGATAACGGGCGTCCGTACGGGATCCTCACGAAGACGGACGTTCTGGACTCGCTCACGTGGGAGGCCGGCGGCAACCGGGCCGTGCAGGTGTACGGAACCGATCTCATCGACGATGTGAGCTACGACGAGATCGTCTCGATGATCGACAAATTCGACGACAGAGACCACGGGATGAGCGTCCTCGACGCGCGGATCCACCTGCACGAACACGACGAGAAGCGTCGCGGCACGCCGTTACTCCTCGCCCGCATCCGCCTGCACACCGACCGCGGCCGCTACATCGCCTCGGGCGAGGGCTACGGCGCGAGCCACGCGATCAACGAGGCGCGCGACGTCCTCGAGCGGCAGATCCGCGATCGGAAGACCTACGGGCGGACGAAGAAGCCACGCGATGAGGAGTACTGGGAGAAGCGTTTCGGGTGGATGCTCGAGGCCGAGTGATCGCTGCGGATGTCGTAACGCTTTCTCGGTGGTCGCGACTCCCGGTCGCGCGACCGCCGGGACGGGGCGACAGCAGTCCTCATCCGAACGGCGAATCCGTATCGACAGCCTGAGGCCCCTTCGGTCCCATCGTCCAGAGGATGGCCGAGGACGACACCCGAAGCGAACGCGAGGGGGACGGGCGTATCTTCGAGTTGACGCGCGATAAGCTGCTGCTGGCGGCGCTGTTGTTCGTCGGGATCGCCGGGTCCGGGCTCGTCCGCCGGCTGCTCGGCGAACTCGGCTACAACGACCTCGGCGCCGTCGTCTTTATCCTCGGCTACGGCGGGATGGTCGTCGCGATCTGGTACGGGTGGATCCGGCCCCTGGATCTCACCGGGCCGGACTGATCGACGGTTCGACCGCTGTTGCGGCGGCGGTCTCCGCTCCCGCCAAGAACGGAACTTTAATACTCGATTCGCGCCGAAACTCCGGACAAGGATGCTCCCCCTACAGCTCGTCGACAGTTTCCTGCTCGAGTACCACATCGGACAGGCGCTACTGCTCGTCTTCGTGGTCGCGACGGTGGGCGTGCTCCCCCTGAAATCACAGAAGCTGCTCGCGCTCAACGCGATCGTGTTCGGGCTCCTGTTCGCCCTGACGCCGCAGTCGCTGGTGCCGATCTCGTATCTCTTCCTCGGACTCGCCCTCCTCGTCGTCGGCCCGCTCCTGTACGCGACCGCGAGCCGGTAACCCGGCCGCCGCACCGCTTCCGGAGCGCGACGTTTAACCGCTGTCGTCGAGAACGACGCGTATGACACAGCCGCAGGTCCCCGGTGGAGGCGGTGAGAGCCTCGAACTACCGTGTGGCGAGACGAAGTCGGTCCGGTCGCTCGATCTGGGGATGCGGGAGTTCGAGTGCCCCTGCGGGGAGTCGCACGCGGTGGTGATGGACGTCCACCCGCCGGATCGGTTCCTCCCGGAGTTCCTCGTGGCGGTTCTGCGTGAGGCGGTCGAGACGACCAGCGAGGAGATGCCGGAGTTCGGGACGGCGCACCTGATGGGCATCGTCCTCGAGGAGTTCCCGAACGACGTCGTCTCCGCGGACCTCAGCGACGACGGCGACGTCGGCGCGGGGATCGTCTGGGTGACTGCCTTCGACTCGCGGCGGCTCCACGAGATCGTCGTCGAACTCGTCGTTGAACTGATGGAACACGCGGTCAGCCACGCCGAGGACGACGCGGCGGTCTCGGAGTTCGAACGGCAGATGCTTGAATTCGACGTGAGCGAGTTCGTCGACGAGTACCGCGAGGAGCGCGACCTCTCCAGAGAAGACGCGTACGTGTGAGTGCCACTTCCGCCATTTCGTCTCCACTATTCGCACGTTGCGGTCGGCCGTCCCCGCTCCCCGCGTGTCGCGGTCGGTTCCCGGCCGCCGTCTGACGCCTGTCGCACTGAAAGCTAAGCCGCGCCCGTCCCGTATCCCCGGTATGATCGCGACCCGGCCCCCCGGGTATGAGGAGGTCCACGACGTTCTCGCCGCGGCTGACGAACCGCTGACCGCCCGCGAGGTTCTCGAGCGCCTGCGCGAACGCGACGTCGACGCCTTCGAGACCGCACACCGCGTCGCGACCGTCCTCGGGCGAGTCGCCGCGCACGACGACTCGATCGTCGTCGTCGAGGGGAGCCCGTACCGCTACCGCCTCGAGACGTAGTGTCAGTCGGTCGGCGGTGTCGATCGGTCTTGCCCTATCAAACGCTCTGTCCGAGGCGCTCACCCGTTACGAATTTCGAAATCCGATTTCGCTTCTCGTAGTATTTCGCCGGGCTTATTACGATGTGCGGACTTTCACACAGTGATGACTGACGAGGACACCTCGACAGGCGGTGAGGCGACGTCCGAAGACCGGACGATCCTGCTCATCGGCAGTGGACCCATTCAGATCGGACAGGCGGCCGAGTTCGACTACTCCGGCGCGCAGGCCTGCCGGGCGCTCCAGGAGGAGGGGGCGCGAGTCGTCCTCGTCAACTCGAACCCCGCGACGATCATGACCGACCCGGAGATGGCCGACCGGGTCTACATCGAACCGATCACGCCGGAGGCGATCGGAGAGATCATCCGCGAGGAGAAGCCCGACGGCGTCATCGCCGGACTGGGCGGCCAGACCGGACTGAACGTCACGGCAGAACTGGCCGAACAGGGCATTCTCGAGGAGTACGACGTCGATATTATGGGGACCCCACTGGACACTATCTACGCCACCGAGGACCGCGACCTGTTCCGCCAGCGGATGGAGAAGATCGGCCAGCCGGTTCCGTCGTCGACGACGATTTCGCTCGACGACGGCGAGTCGGTCCAGCGAATGACTGAGGAGGGCCTCAGAGACCGCGTCGAGGACGCCGTCGACGCCGTCGGCGGCCTCCCCGTTATCTCCCGGACGACGTACACCCTCGGTGGCTCCGGATCGGGCGTCGTCCACGAGATGGACGAACTCGTTTCACGCGTCCGCAAGGGCCTCCGCCTCTCGCGCAACAGCGAGGTGCTCATCACCGAGTCCATCTCGGGATGGGTCGAACTGGAGTACGAGGTGATGCGCGACGCCGACGACTCCTGTATCATCATCTGCAACATGGAGAACATCGACCCGATGGGCATCCACACCGGCGAGTCCATCGTGGTCACGCCCTCGCAGGTCATCCCCGACGAGGGCCACCAGGAGATGCGTAACGCCGCGTTGGAGGTCATCCGCGAACTCGGGATTCAGGGCGGCTGTAACATCCAGTTCGCGTGGCACGACGACGGCACGCCCGGCGGCGAGTACCGCGTCGTCGAGGTGAATCCCCGCGTCTCGCGCTCCTCCGCGCTGGCGTCGAAGGCGACAGGCTACCCGATCGCCCGCGTGACGGCGAAGGTCGCGCTCGGCAAGCGGCTCCACGAGATCGAAAACGAGATCACCGGCGAGACGACCGCCGCCTTCGAGCCCGCGATCGACTACGTCGTCACGAAGATCCCGCGGTGGCCCAAGGACAAATTCGACGACGTCGACTTCACGCTCTCGACGGCGATGAAGTCGACGGGCGAGGCGATGGCCATCGGCCGGACGTTCGAGGAGTCGATGCTGAAGGCGATCCGCTCGACGGAGTACGAGCCCGCGACCGACGTCGAGTCGCTCTCCGACGACGAACTCGAGACGGAGTATCTCGCGCGTCCCACGCCGGACCGCACCTACGCCATCTTCGAGGCGTTCGACCGCGGGTACTCCGTCGACGACGTACAGGAGCTCACCGGCATCAAGGAGTGGTACCTCGAACGCTACCAGCGCGTCTCCCGTGCGATGGACGCCGCCCAGGAGGGCGACTTCACGACCGCCGCGACAGCGGGCGTGACGAACGCCGAGATCGCGACCGCGACGGGCGCGTCGGTCGGCGACGTCGAGACCGACGTCCCCGGACGCACGTACAAGCAGGTCGACACCTGCGCCGGCGAGTTCGCCGCGCAGACGCCGTATTACTACTCCTCGCGCAAGCCGGAGTTCTACACCGGCCCCTACGAGGGCGACGCCGCCGCGGGCGAACTCCGCGTCGACCGCGACGTCGAGAGCGTCGTCGTCGTCGGTGGCGGCCCGATCCGCATCGGCCAGGGCGTCGAGTTCGACTACTGCTCGGTCCACGCCGTGCAGGCGCTGCGGGAGATGGGCATCGACGCCCACGTCGTGAACAACAACCCCGAGACCGTCTCGACGGACTACGACACCTCCGACGGCCTGTTCTTCGAGCCCATCACCGCAGAAGAGGTCGCCGACGTGATCGAGGCCGCCGACGCCGACGGCGTGATGGTCCAGTTCGGCGGCCAGACCTCGGTCAACATCGGTCACCCGCTCAAATCCGAGATCGACCGCCGCGGCCTCGACTGCGAGGTCCTCGGGACGAGCGTCGACGCGATGGACCTCGCGGAGGACCGCGACCGCTTCAACCGCCTGATGGACGACCTCGGGATCCTCCAGCCGAAGGGCGGCTCCGCGACCAGCGAGTCCGAGGCGCTCGACCTCGCGAACGACCTCGGCTACCCGGTGCTCGTGCGCCCCTCCTACGTGCTGGGCGGCCGCGCGATGCAGGTCGTCCACTCCGACGCGGAGCTGAAAGAGTACATCGAGGAGGCCGTTCGCGTCTCCCCCGACAAGCCGATCCTCATCGATCAGTTCCTCGAAGACGCCATCGAACTCGACGTCGACGCCGTCTCCGACGGCGAGCGCGCGGTCATCGGCGGCGTGATGGAGCACGTCGAGAGCGCGGGCGTTCACTCGGGTGACTCCGCGTGTATGATCCCGCCGCGGTCGCTCGATGAGGACACCTTCGCCCGCGTCCGCGAGGTCACCGAAGACATCGCGACCGCGCTCGATACGGTCGGGCTGATGAACGTCCAGCTGGCCGTGAAAGACGGCGAGGTCTACGTGCTGGAGGCAAACCCACGCTCCTCGCGCACCGTCCCGTTCGTCTCGAAGGCGACCGGCGTCCCGATCGCGAAGCTCGCCGCGAAGGTGATGGCCGGGAAGACGCTCGACGAGCTCGACGCCGACGAGCAGATCCCCGAGGACATCAGCGTCAAGGAGGTCGTGCTGCCGTTCGACCGCCTGCCGGGATCGGACCCACGCCTCGGCCCGGAGATGAAGTCCACCGGCGAGGTGATGGGCACGGCGTCGACGTTCGGGAAGGCCTACGACAAAGCCCAGGACGCGACGGGCAAGTCGATCCCCGAGGCAGGAACCGCGTGGGTCGACCTCTCGGCCGAGGAGTTCCCCGAGCCCGACAGCGAGGACGGTCAGGCCCTCGAAGCCGGGTTCGACGTCCACTTCGACCTCGCGACGTTCGAGGACGACGAGGACCTCGTCTCGGCGATCCGCGCGGGCGAGATCGACCTCGTCGTCTCCAGGGACCGCGACGCCCTCGAGATCTGCGTCGAAGAGGAGATCACGTACTTCTCGACGACCGCCTCGGCGTTCGCGGCGCTGGAAGCGCTCGACGCGAAGGACGATCCGATCGACGTCGAAGCCGTCTCCGACCGCCCGCGCCGCGCGGCGTCGTGGGGCGCGCGCTCTGACGACTGAGCGCAGTTACTCACCCAAAGGGACTTTTCTGCGAACAATCGCGGATTGCTGAGGGTTATATACGAGAACGGGGCCAGAGCCCCCGTGATCTGACAAGCCACCCCGCGTCGGGCTGCGGTTGCGCGGCGCGTCGGCGCGGGGGGACAGCGCGCCGCCTGTTCGCCACCAGTGGGCTCGACGCGTCCCAACGAGACGAGAGTCGCTGTACGCGGACGCGTGCCATTCAAGTCCCGTCGGCCCCACGTCCCGGTAATGAAGCTCCGACAGAACATCCGCCACTTCGCGGCGAAGAAGGCGCTGACGATGCCGGTCGTCGGCGACATCGCGACGGACAAACTCGTCGACCTCCACGTTCGCGTCTTCGGCGAACGCGCCGACCCGCAGCGCCGCGACGAGCGCGAGATCCATATGGCGCGGTTCTTCGAGTGCACCTTCGACACGTACGTCCGCGCGCTCGAAGAGGGGTTCACCGAGGCCGAGGCCCGCGAGATCACGCACATCCAGGCTAACTTCGATTTCTACAACCACGGCTGGACGGAGATGATGGAGTTCCCTGTGAACGAACTAGAGGACCACTACGAGCGCTATGAGGCGTTCTTCGAGCGCTACGACATCGACATCGCGAACCCGCTCGGCGACTTCCGAACCCGGGAGATCCCCGACGCGCCGTCGACGCCGGAGAAACTGGACGATCCGGAACACCCGCACGCCGAGGGCGGCTTCGCCGACGACGTCTACGTCGAGGACGGCGAGGGCGAACTCCGCATCGGCGGGCAGGAGGAACCCGACGACGTGGACGTCGGGATCGCGCCGGGACTGCAGGACGTCGATAGCGAGGCCGACGGCGAGCGCGACGAGACCGAGGCCTGACTGGGTTGTCAGACCGACCGCTACGTCTCGAGGCCGAACTCGAATCCGCCCTCCTCGTCGCCTGATTCGACGTCCGACGCCGAGAGCGACGCGTCGATCCGGTCGGCGACCTCATAGCCCGCGACGACGCCGCCGTTGAGCGACCGCTCCGGGTACTGGGCCCCGGAGGCCATCCCGGCGTAGTAGACGCCCTCGCCGACCTCCGCTCCGAGGTCGTACGGCACGACGAGGTCGAGGTAGCCGCACTCGTAGATCGGCGCGGCGCGCGGGTTGCGAGCGATGCGGAACTGCGACACCGACGACCGGTCGAAGTCGGGAAACATCGACTCGATCTCGGCGAGCCACGCCTCTCGCACCTCGTCGTCGTCCATCCGCCACAGCGCTTCATCACTGTCTTGCACGTACGCAGCGACGTACAGCAGGTGGTCGCCGCCGTACCGCTCCCGCTCGATGAAGTTCGTGTGCTCGATGAGCGCGCCGAAGGGGGCGTCGTGAGCGACGTTCAGCCAGTAGGTGTCGAGAAGCGACTCGTCCATCGTGACGAGCCCGCAGATCGCGCCTTGGAAGTCGACGTCGCAGGCGTACCCCGTCAGCGACTCCAAGACGTTCGGCATCGTCGCCACGACCGCGGCGTCGACCTCGTGAGTTGCTGTACCTCCGTCGTCCACAGCGACCGTCAGCGACCGCACCCGACCGTCGTCGACCGAGAGGTCTGTCACGGGCGCGTTCGTCGAGATGTTCTCCCGGCCGACGGCGTCGACGAGCGCGTCGAGCAGGACGCCGAACCCGCCGTCGAAGTAGCCGAGGATCTCCCCGCGCAGAAGGTCGCGCTCGCCGCGGAACCGGACCCGCCCGAGGAACCACGCCGCGGAGACGTCGGCCTTCCGGTCGCCGTACTTCCCATCCAAAAGCGGGTCGACGAAGTTCTCGTAGACGCTCTCTGTGGTGTGTTCCTCGACGAACTCCCGCACCGTCACGTGTTCGTACTCCGAGAGGTCGTCGTACGCGTCGAGGTCGGGGACGACGCCGCGGACGTCGATTCCCTGCGTGAGCATCCCGAGCCGGAACTTGTCGTAGAGGCTCATGTGCGGGTACGCGAGGATCTCCCACGGCGTGTCCAGCGGGTGGACGACGCCGTCGACGTAGTAGCCGTTGGTGCCGACGCGCCACTCGATCCGATCGCCGAGGCCGAGTTCCTCTGTGAGTTCGACGATCGTCTCCTCCGATTTCGAGAGGTGGTGATAGAACTTCTCGATGTCGTCGCCGGGCGTCTCGTAGGTGGCTGCGAGCCCGCCGACCTGATCTGCGGCCTCGAACACCTGTACGTCGTGCCCGCGCTGTTGCAACCGATAGGCGGCCGCGAGTCCCGCGATCCCGCCGCCGACGACGCCGATCATACCCCCTCTACTCGACTGCGGGGAAAGTGCCTTCCGTTCAGTCTGTTCGGCCGCGATGCCCCGTCATCGACTGCGGTGCAGAGCCGTTTGGCGTTCGCTACCTTTTTACCCGCAGTTTGGCAACCGAACGCGTATGCAGACGGTCAGGGCACCTGCGACCAGCGCGAACCTCGGCAGCGGGTTCGACGTCTTCGGCGTCGCCCTCGACCGTCCCGCGGACGTGGTGCGCGTCGAGAAGGCCGAGCGGACCACCATCGAGATGACCGGTGTCGGCAGTCAGTACATCCCGGAGGACCCCGAGAAGAACGTCGTCGGCGCGGTCGCCGAGGCGCTCGACGCCCCGGCGCACATCCAGATCGACAAGGGCGTCCGCCCCTCCTCGGGGCTCGGCTCTTCGGCCGCCAGTTCCGCCGCGGCGGCCGTCGCGCTGAATGCGCTCTACGACCGCGGGCACACCCGCGAGGAACTCGTCCCGATCGCCGCGGAGGGCGAGGCCGTCGTCTCCGGCGAGGCGCACGCCGACAACGTCGCGCCGGCGCTCCTCGGGGGCTTCACCGTCGCCCGCGAGGGCGCCGTGACCGCCGTCGACGCGTCGATCCCGCTCGTCGCGTGCCTCCCGGAGATCGCCGTCTCGACCCGGGACGCCCGCCGCGTCGTCCCCGAGTCCGCGTCGATGGAGGACGTCGTCCACACCGTCGGCTCCGCGGCGACGCTCGCGGTCGGAATGTGCCGAAACGACCCCGAACTCGTCGGCGCCGGGATGGACGAACGCGTCGTCACGCCCGCGCGAGCGAAGCTCATCACCGGCTACGACGCCGTCCGGGAGGCCGCGCTGGACGCCGGCGCCACTGGCGTCACAGTCTCCGGCGCCGGACCGGCGATCCTCGCGCCGTGCCGCGAGTCGAACCGCCGGCACGTCGCCGCGGCGATGGTCGACGCGTTCGCCGAGGTCGACGTCGACTCGCGCGCGTATCAGACCCGCGTGAGCGAGGGTGCGACGCTGTATTGACCTCATCGACGACGTATGGACGCCGGCGACGCCGTAATGACGCCGGTGCCGGCGACGCCGTTGTTTGGGAGGGTCATCGACACCCGACACCGACGGCAGGACAGTAACAGAACCGCGTTAATCAGCCTCAGCGAAGGCGTCGACGGCGCTCCGAGTGCCGTGTCAACGACCGCCTAGACGCCGCGGCCCTGCAGCTTCTCCTCGTCCGGGAGGCTGACGTTGGCTTCGCCTTTCATCCCCTTGCCGAGGTTCGAGGCGATCTCCGCGAGCACGTCCGGATCGTCCCAGTTGTTGACGGCTTCGACGATCGCCTCGCCCATCGCCGGGGGGTTCTCCGCGCCGAAGATACCGGAGCCGACGAAGATGCCGTCGCACTCGTGGTGCATCATCAGCGCCGCGTCCGCGGGCGTGGCGATGCCGCCGGCGGCGAAGTTCACGACCGGGAGCCGGCCCATCTCGGCGGTCTCGTGGACGAGTTCCGCGGGGGCCTCGTTCTCGCGGGCCCACTCCTCGCGCTCCTCGTGGCTCTTGCCTTCGAGTTCGCGAATCGCGCCCTTGATCGTCCGCTGGTGGTGGACGGCTTGGTTCACGTCGCCGGTGCCCGCCTCGCCCTTCGTTCGGATCATCGCCGCGCCCTCGTCGATCCGGCGGAGCGCCTCGCCGAGGTTGCGCGCGCCGCAGACGAACGGCGCGGTGAAGTCGCGCTTGTCGATGTGGAAGCGGTCGTCCGCGGGCGTGAGCACCTCGCTCTCGTCGATCATATCGACGCCGACGGCCTCGAGGATCTGGGCCTCCTTCGTGTGACCGATGCGGGATTTCCCCATCACCGGGATCGAGACCGACTCGACGATTTCCGCGACGTCCGCGGGGTCGGCCATCCGCGCGACGCCGCCGCGCTTCCGGATGTCCGCGGGAACGGCTTCAAGCGCCATTACCGCGACAGCGCCGGCCTCCTCGGCGATCTTCGCCTGTTCGGCGTCGACGACGTCCATGATGACGCCGCCTTTCTGCATCTGTGCGAACCCGCGCTTGATGAGGTCGGTCCCGCGGCGGAGTTCGGACAGATCGGTCTCGTCAGACATACTACGCGGTTGCGTTCGGACGCACTTAAACGGTTTAGTCACGCCGCCGCACGGACGACGAGCGGGGCAGGCAGACGGCGGGGACGCGCCTCGGTGACCAAAACCGGCATCCATTTTTCACCGCGCTTCGACCGGAGGGTATGGCACCGTCTCGCGCTCGGCCGTCCGCCCTGCGCCGCCTCGCCTCGGGCGAGGGACTCCCCCAGTCCGACGGACTTCCGCGGTGGCTCGCGCCGCTGCCGACGTGGCTCGAAAACGTCGGCCTGCGGCTCGTCTGGCTCGTCGTCGCGATCAATCTGCTCGGAACCGCGTTCGGGTTCTGGTACTACGGCTTTCACCCGCTGCCGCTGTCGGATCCGCTCATCACGTGGCAGTTCGCGACCGAGCCGGTCGCGATGTGGCCGTTCGTCCCCGACAGCCCGATGGCGACGCTTTTCATCGCCGCGGCGTTCGCCGCGTGGAAACTGGGGCGGGCGAACGAGTACCTCACGGCGCTGGCCTTTTTCGGCTGCTGGAAGCTCGGCCTGTGGACGCCCTACGTCCTCACCGTCTTCGCCGACGCCTTCCTGTCGGTGACGTGGCTCCCGCTCTATGCGTTCCTGTTCGTGAGCCACCTCGCGATGGTCGTCCAGGCGTTCGTGCTGCATCGGATCTCCGACTTCCCGGTCCGCGCGGTCGCGGTCGCGCTCGCGTGGTACGGCCTCAACGACGTCGTCGACTACTTCGTTCCGATCGTCGGCGATCCCCATCACACGTCGCTCCCGCTCGCCGACGACGCCGTCGTCGCCGTCGGCGGCGGCTCGACGGTGCTCCAGCTCGCGGCCGCCGGCGCGGTCGCGCTCACGTTCCTCGCGACGTTCTTCGCGCTGGCGACGCGCGTGAAGAAGCTGGAGCGTCGGCTGGCGTAGGGTCTCGTCCCTCGGCTGGCGCGGACCCCCGACGAACGCTTTTCCACACGCCGCCCGTACGACGAGCCGATGAGCGACCTCTTCGACGCCGTCGCCGACCTCCCGCTCGCCGTCGAATCGACCGACCGAACGCGACGCGAGCGCGACACCTCGAGCGGCTTCGTCCGGACGACGACCACGTTTCACCTCACGGGCCCCGAGCGCGTCGAAGTGGGCGCGGCCGACGGGGCTCACCCCGACCGTGACGAGCAACACGTCGGCCGCGGCGAGGACGTCACCTACGACACCGAAGACCACGACGCGCTCGCGGAGGCGCCGGCGCTCGACCTCGCGGGCGAGTACACGTTCGCCTCGTTCTCGGCGCGCCTCGACGACGTCGATCTGTTCCCGACGAAGCCGCCGGAACGGGAGACGGCGCGCCACTACCGCCGCTGGGCGGTCGAATCGGCCGCCTTGGACCTCGCGCTTCGGCAGAACGACCTGTCGCTCGCGACGGCGCTCGGCCGCGAGCCCGAGCCCGTTCGGTTCGTCGTCTCGACGCGGCTCGGCGATCCGCCGACGACCGCGCGCGTGGCGTCGGTCCTCGACGCCTACCCCGGCACCGAGTTCAAACTCGATCCGACGCCGGCGTGGACCGACGAGGTCGTCGAGGCGGTGGCGGCGACGGACGCGGTCCGCATCCTCGACCTGAAGGGCCTCTATGAGGGGACCGAAGTCGACGCCGAACCGGACCCCGCCCTCTACGAGCGCCTGCTCTCGACGTTCCCCGAGGCCGTCTTCGAGGACCCGGCGCTGACCGCGGAGACGCGCCCGCTCTTCGACGGCGCTGAGGAGCGCGTCTCGTGGGACTATCCGATCACGGGAGTCGCGTCCGTCGAGGCGCTCCCCTTCGAGCCGTCGTGGCTGAATATCAAGCCCTCGCGGTTCGGGACGGTCGCGTCGCTCTTCGAGACGATCGAGTGGGCCGAGGAGCGGGACGTCTCGCTGTACGGCGGCGGGCAGTTCGAGCTCGGCGTGGGTCGCGAACACGTGCAGTTGCTCGCGTCGCTGTTCTATCCCGACGGACCGAACGACGTCGCGCCCGGCGGGTACAACGACCCCGACGTGAGTTCGGGACTGCCGACGAGCCCGCTGGACGCGCCAGAAAACGAGCTCGGGCTGTCGTGGATCTGACCCCGGGTCGCCCGCTGCGTCGCGGACGCGGATGCCGGCGGTTACCCCGGTAACGGGTCTATACTAACGGCGTACGGTGGGCGTACGTATCGGTATGGCAAAAGTACAGCCGGCCCCGTCCGACGGGGACTACGAGATTCGTCGCTACCGTCCCCGCGACCGCTCGGGATTCCTCGCGCTGTACGAGGACGTCTGGGGGCGTTCGAAGGGACAGGCGTGGTTCGACTGGCGGTTCGCCGACAACCCCTACGCGGACGGCGTCCAGATGGTCGTCGCCGAGGACCGGGGTACGATCGTCGGCGCCGAACCGCTGCTCCCGCTCCGGCTCGCCACGGACAGGGGACGCATCGACAGCTTCCAGCCCGTCGATTGGATCGTCCACCCCGATCACCGCCGCCGCGGGCTCTTCACGCGGATGACCGAGGAACTCCTCGCGGCGGCGGGCGAGCGGGCCGAACTCCTGTTCAACTTTCCGAACGACCCCCTCCGACCGGGCCTGCAGAAGTTCGATTGGGCCGAGCTACAGCGCCTCGCGACGAGGTACCGCGTGCAGGATCCCGCCCGGATCGTCCCCGACGACCGAGCGGAGCACTCGCCCGCCCTCTCGGCGATTGCGCGGGTCGGCTCGCCGGTCCTCGGGGCGTGGTTAGGGGCGCTCGACGCGACGGCGTCGCCCCCGGAGGCGATCACCGTCGACCGGGTGGACGGTGTCGCCGTCCGCGACGTCCGAACCGTCTACGAGGCGACGCGGCCCGCCTCGATCCACGTCCCCCGGGAGGAGGCGTTTCTCGAGTGGCGCTTTGCGAACCCGCGGTGGGAGACGAAAACGTACGTCGCCCGCCTCGGCGCCCGTCCGCTCGCGACGTGCATCGTGGCGACCGAACGTGTCGGCGACTCGCGCCTCGCCCGCGTGCTCGACGTCCAGCCGATGACGACCAGCGATCGACGGGCCCGCGCGTTCTCGGCCGCCCTCGCGACGCTCCTCCGGGACCACGCCGATACCGATCTGATCGAGGCGCCGGCGTCCCCGTTCCCCGGCGTGTTCCGGCGACACGGGTTCCTGAGCGACGCCGCCTTCCCGTTCGATCGCGTCGCGACGGCGACGACGCACGCCGTCCGCCCGCTGTCGGACGCGGTCGACGACGCGCTGGGCTGCGACGTGCGGGACCCCGAAAACTGGCTGTTGGCGCTCGGCGACCGCGACGTCGAGTAGCGGAACCGCCCGCTGGTCCTGCTCGGTCTCGCGACGGGCCGGGGATCGCCCACTCCGCCGGTGGCGGTCGCCGATACGAGACGAGAACCGCCTGTCTCAGGCCTCGTCGAAGCCGTCCTCGAACACGAACGTCCCGTTGCGCTGGACGACCTCGCCGTCGACCTCGATGACCGAGTCCTCGCTCATATCGACGATCATGTCGACGTGCTCGGCGCTCTCGTTGATCTCGTTCTCCTCGCCGACGGTGTCGGGATACGCCGATCCGACGGCCATGTGGACCGTATCGCCCATCTTCTCGTCGAAGAGCATATTGTACGTGAAGCGGTCGATCGCGCGGTTCATCCCGATGCCGAGCTCGCCGAGGTGGCGCGCGCCCTCGTCGGTCTCGAAGATGCCGTCGAGGACGTCCTCGTTCCGGCCGGCGCTGTAGGACTCGACGCGGCCGTCCTCGAACCGAACGCGGACGTCCTCGATCTCTCGGCCCTGCCGGTACAGCGGCATATCGAAGTAGACCTCGCCGTCGACTTCGTCTCGGACGGGCGCGGTGAACACCTCGCCGCCGGGGAGGTTGGCCTCGCCGAAGTCGTTGAGCGTCTCGTTGCCGGCGAGGCTCATCGTGACGTCTGTCTCCCCGCCCGAGCGGATGCGGACCTCGTCGGCGTCGTCGAGGATCTCGACCATCTGCGCCTGGTGCTCGCGTTGGGCGTCCCAATCGAGGCTCACTGCGTCCCAGACGAACCCCTCGTAGGCCTCGGTGCTCATCCCGGCGAGCTGGGCGTTGCCGGTGGTGGGATACTGCGTGAGACACCACGTCTTCGAGAGCCGCTCTTGGAGGACGGGCTTCATCGCGCGGCGGTAGGCGGCGTTGCGTTCGGGGTCGACGTCGGCCGTCTCCGTGGCGTTGACGTCGCCGCGGACGGCGACGTAGACGTCCATCTCCTCGTACATCGCGAGCAGGTGTTCGGGCGTCTCGAAGTCGCCGTCGCGGTTCCGGAGGAACGCCCGCGTCGCGCGCGAGTCGCTGTTCATCGACACGGGGTGGGCGCCGCGCTCGGCGCACTCCTCGTGGAGCGCGACGACGAGGTCCGACGCCGCGGCCGGCGCGCTGATCACGACCCGGTCGCCGGCTTCGATCCCGGTCGAGTGCTCGGCGACGATCCGTGCGTGTTCGCGGATTCGGGGGTCCATACGCGACGGTCGTCCGTGCGGACCAAACGCCTTTCGCACCGCAGCCGGAGCGTGCGAATTCGGTTCCGCTCACCCGTCGCGGCCGACACCGACGGGTAGACCCTTGATGTGTAGGCCCCCGAACTAAACGATGTCCCTCCAACTATCCAGTGTCGGATGCACCCCCTATATGAACAGACACAATCTCGACCGAGCGAGCGACGAGCCGGTGACTGATTCGTCCGCGGTCACACGGATGCGCGGTCCCGACGAAGAGCCCTCGTGGAGCGTCATCGAGGCCGTCGCGGAGGCGACCGGCACGGACCTCGCCCGTCTCAGGCCGCTGTACGACGTCATCGACCCCGACGCGCTGGACGCGATCTGCGACTCGGCCGGCCCGGAGCGCGGGTCGTCGAACGCCTGCGTCGCCTTCCGGTTCGAGGGCTGTGCGGTGTCCGTGTACGCCGACGGGCGGACGGTCGTCTCGCGCCCGTCGGTCGAGTGATCGCCCGCCGATCGAACCGCCCCCGCCAACACCGAACTACCGCCTGCCGTCGAACATCACGGCGAACAGCTTGCGCTCGGCCGTGTGGATGTGTTCGGAGAACGTCGCCGACGTGATGTCAAGCCGTTCTGCGACTTCCTCGCCCGTACACGTCCGCGGCCAGTCGTAGTACCCCGACTCGAAGGCCGTCTCGAGCACCTCGCGCTGTCTGTCGGTGAGATGCGCTCGGAGCAGCCGCTCAACCGCTGATCGGCCGGCGAACGACGAAATCGCTTCCAGCTCGCGCTTCGCGGTGAGCTCCGCGTCGGGATGGGCGTCCAGAAACGCGTCGACGACCGCCGCGGCGTCGTCGTTCGGCGGCACTTCGGCGACGATTCGCCCGTCTCCGTCGCTGCCCCGCACCGTCCGGGGGAGCGCCCCGAGTTCGGCGAGGCTGAGAGCCGGGCAGTCGTCCGCGACGAGGAACTCGAAGAGGCCGCTGTCGTCGCCCGCCGTGAGGAGCGTGATCTCGACGTCCCGGTTCTCGGCGTCGAGAGCGGCGATCCGAGCCGGCTCGACGCCCGTCACGGTGAAGAACTCCGCGTACCGCCCGTTCGACCGGGGGAGCATCTCCGCGAGCTCGAAGGTGCACCCCTCCCGTTCGGACACCTCGACGAACGGGTGCGACCCACCCCGGAGGGAGAACTCGATTTCGGTCGGCTCCGATCGGCCGCTTTGGCCGTTTTCGGACATCGCTCCGCGCGTACTACGGAGCCTTCGCGTAAGTATCTTGAGGGCTACCTGTCTCGTTCGCCCGCGGGGACCGCCGTCTCTACCCAGTTCTCCTCCGGCGGGAGCGGGCACTCGAACGCCTCGCTGAACGCGCAGAACGGCGTGTACGCGAGGTTGAAATCGAGGACCGCGGTGTCGCTGTTCCCGACCGCACCCTCGGGGTGAAATTCGAGGTACCGCCCGCCGCGGTAGGTCTCCTGCCCGGTCGTCTTGTCGCGGAACGGCACGAAGATCGGTTCCTCGTCGTCGTCCGGGCGCTGTCTGTAGCCGTGGAGCTCGTGGTTTCCGTCGTCGAGGTCGAACGAAAACGTGACGACGCGGACGTATCGGACCTCGTTGCCGGCGGTCGTCTCCATCGGCACCGGCTCGGGGTCGTCGTGAACCTCGAGAGTCGCCTCGACGCGGTAGGCCGGGTCTGGATCGAAGTACGACAGCCCGTCGAACGCCTCGCGCTCGCCCGGGGGAATCGGCGACTGCGGATGCGACCCGAAGAACTCGTCTTTCTCCTCGCGCTTGGCTCGGAGCTCTGCGACGTACGCGCCGGCGTCGTCGGGGTCGGTCTCTTCCTCGACGTCTGAATCGGTCATAGCGGAGTCACGGCCCCCATACCGTAACCTCTGACGGTTCGACGCGTCCGACTCGTCCGCCTACGGGCGGGAACGGAGGGATTACTCCTCGGCGGCCTCGGCGGCGCGGTAGCCGTGGCCGAGAACGAGCGTGAGGGCGTTCGCCGCGAGGAGCGCGCCGAAGACGAGCGTTTCGCCGCCTTCGAGGCCGCCGGCGAGGAGCGGGAGATACAGAAAGGGAAGCGTAACGGCGGCCCAGAACGCGACGAACCGCAACGGCGGTGCGAGGAACGCGAGGGGTGTCTGGAGGGCCTTCCGGGAGGCGGCGATCGTTTCGCGGGCGCTGTCGATTCGTTCGGTGCCGAACGGGCGGTGGGAGTTAGACATCAGTGGGCGGGCACCTCAGTCTCCCCTACCGGATCGAGGACCATATAGCCGCCAGAGCGTTGGCGTCGATTCAGTTGTGTTCACGCCGTCGGAGAGGCGGTAGCCCCTCGCTAATACGGTTTCAGATCGACGGATACTGTTTACCGACGCCGCTCATTCTTTGTCGTGCTGTCGGATGGGGTGACCCGACGCAGCGACCGTCCCGACCACGACGGGGGCCGAATTCGAGACGTGTTCGCACCCGTCGAAGCGGCGCTCGGTCCCGCGGCTTTTTGTGTTCTCGTGGTAAGTCCTCAACGTCTATGACAGACGACGACGTCCCGACGGCGCGGTCGGTCGACAGCAACCTCTTTCTCACCGTGTCGGGGCCACCGGGGTGTGGCGCGACGACGCTGTGTGAGGGGCTGTCGGCCGCGCTCGACTGCGGGTACGTCTCCGGCGGCGACATCTTTCGCGACCTCGCCGACGAACGCGACCTGTCGCTCTCACAGCTCATCGCGAAGACCGACGAGACCGACGAGATCGACCGCGCGCTCGATCGCCGCCTCCGAACGATCGCCGAGAAGTGGGGGGCATCGAGCAAGCCGTTCATCCTCGAATCGCGCCTCGCGGGGTGGCTGGCGGGCAACCGGGCGGACCTCCGGATCTGGCTCGACGCGCCCGAGGAGGTCCGCGTCGACCGGACCCGGGACCGAGAGGAGATGGAGGCCGAGATGCGCGTCCGCGAGGTCAGCGAGGCCGGGCGGTACAAATCGTATTACGGTATCGACGTCGCCGATCAGTCGTTCTACGACCTCTCGATAAACACCGCGCGGTGGAGCCCCGAGTCGACGCTCGAGATGGTCCTCACCGCGATCGAGGAGTACGATCCGGAAGTCGACGAGGGGGCCTTCCGCACGAAAGACGTCGAGCTGTGAATCGCTGATGGAGGCCAAGAAGCCCTCTCTCCCGGTGGGAGGCCAAGAAGCCTTTCTCGGCGGGCTCGGTGCCGTCACCACACGCGATTAGGGTCGCCGTAGCACCTGTTGGATGTGGGGGAGTTCCGCCCGGATCGCGCTGCGCTTCAAGAGCAGGAACCCCGCGAAGATGACGACGAAGCCGACGACGGTGTAGACGGTCGGGACCTCGCCGAGCGCGACCCAGCCGGTGATCGCCGCGAAGATCGGCGCGACGTACGAAACGAGGTTGATCTCGATCGCGCCGAGGCGATCCAGCAGGTCGAAGTAGATGAGGAATCCAAGCGCGCTCGCGACGACCGAGAGGTACGCGAGCGCGGCCACCGACTCGAGGTTCCACACCGCGTCGGCCGGCGATTCGCCCATCCCGAGACTGATCGCGTGCATGAGGAGCGCGCCGCCGACCATCGACCACGCCTCCATCGTCTCGATCGGTAGCTCGGCGTCGATCCGGCGGGTCAGCACCGACCCGAACGCGAACGCGGCGGCCGCGCCGAAGATCAGGAGCTTCGCGACGGCCCCGCCCTCGAGGAGGTTGTTCGGATCGGGGTTCGAGAGGATCGCGACGCCGACGAGGCCCACGAGCAACCCGGCGGTGCCGACGGTCGTGAGTCGCTCGGCGGGGAGCCAGACGCCGGCGAAGACGGTCGTCAGCACCGGGCTCAGGCTCACGAGCACGGCCGCCGCCGCTGAGGTGACGGCAGGGTCGGTCTCGCCGATGAAAAGCAGCGTGTGGTAGCCGGCGATCAGGAACACCGCGCCGACGCCGACGACCAGCCACTCCTCGCGCCCCCGCGGGACGGGACGGTCCGTCGCGTACGCGGCGTACGCGAGCATCAGCACGCCCGCGACGTCGTACCGCAGCGCGGCGAAGAGCACCGGCGGGATGTAGGCGAGTCCGGCCTTGATGGCCATGAACGCCGATCCCCACGCGGCCGCCAGCAGCGCGAACAGGAGGAGGTTTCGATACCGGGACACAGCGAAACTGCACCGGGGGCGTTCCTCAACGTTTCGTTTGGCTCTAGTCCCGATCTGGGTCCGCTAGGCAGTCGCTACGGCGATCGAGTCGACCGCCGCTCGTCGCGGATCGCGCGGACGACGTCCTGCCGGGCGACGATCCCGACGAGGGCGCCGTCGTCGACGACGGGCAGGCGGTTGATGTCGCGCTCCTCGTCGGCGAGGCGGTCGAGTATCTCATCCAGCGACGCGTCCGGCCCGACGGTCACGACGTCCGCGGTCATCACCTCGCTGATCGGTCGGTTGGTGTTCCGCAGGAGGTCGATCCCCAGATCGAGGTCGTCCCACGACACGTCGACGGCGTACGTGAGCGTCTCCAGAAACGGCGGGAAGCCGACCGGGATCCAGAGCGTCCGCTCTTTCGTCTGAAACAGGCCAACGAGGTCGTGCTGGGTCACGATACCGACCACGCTCCCCGCCTCGTCGACGACCGGGAAGCCGTTGAAATCGGCGCGGGCGAGCCGGCCGAGCACCTCGCTCACGTCGTCGTCGGGCGAGGCGGTCTCGACGTCGGTCGTCATCAGATCGCGGGCGGTCAGATCGGCAATCCGAGCCATATCGATCGCTTCGTCGGCTCGGGGTCTAACTGTTTGGGGTGCGCACCCGCCGTTATCCGGGATATATTTAAGAACGCCCGGGAGCAAGCTGGGGTATGGCCGCTCACGGCCGTCCGACCCTCCGTGACCTGTTCGACGACTCGCCGACGCCGCACATCGCGCACCCGCCGCGCACACACCACCGACACTTCTACGTCGCCACCGACGGGTCGTATCGACCGGACGGCGGCGGGCTCGGGGCCGTGATCGAGGCGCGGGACGGCACCCGAATCGCCCGCCTGTCGCTGCCCGACGCCGCGCCGGACAACAACGTCGCCGAGTACCGCGCGCTCCATCTCGGCCTCGACGTGCTCGCCGCGCGGGTCCCCGCGGACTCCCGCGTCGGCGTCCTCGTCGACCACGACGAGCTCGCGGCCGCGGTGAACGGCGAGGTGCTGGCCGGAAGCGGCGGCGACGACGGCTGGCGACCGGGCGGCCGCCGGCAGATCCCCCCCGGGAGCGAGTCGCACTGGCGGGGGATTCGCGCCCGAATCGCGGGCTTTGCGGAGCTCCGGGCGGCACAGATCGACGGCCGGGAGAACCCTGCGCACCCGCTCGCGAACGCGCCGGGCGAGTACGCCCACGTGAACCGGCGGACGGACCGTCGCGTGCGTCCCGGATCGCCCGACGCCGGCGCGTCGGACCGTGGCTCGGCCACGCCACCCGCTGACGCGGCCTCGGTACCCGCTGACGCGGCCGAGAGCGACGAGCCGCAGATCCCGCCGCCGTCGCGCTTCGAGGGCCGCGCGAGCGACTGATCCCGTCCTCGGGTGAAACGTCGCGGAAAAAAGCGTCGCTGAGTGGAACGTCGCCGGGAAAAAGTCGCCGCGTGGAACGTCGCCGTCTGTCCGTGCGGTCTACAGATAAGCAAGGCGAGTGCCTCGGGGCTTGACCCCGAGGCGGTTCACTCCTGAGCGTCGACGACGGCGACGCCCGCGAGGTTGACGATGTCTTTCACCTCGTCGCCGCGCTGGAGCACGTGGACGGGCTTGTCCATCCCGACGAGCATCGGGCCGATGGCCTCCGCGCCGCCGAGCCGCTGGAGGAGCTTGTAGCCGATGTTCCCCGATTCGAGGTTCGGGAACACTAACACGTTCGCGGGCTCTTCGAGCTGTGAGAACTCGTAGGTGCCGTTGAGGATGTCCTCGACGACGGCGGTGTCCGCCTGCATCTCGCCGTCGACCGGGAAGTCGACGTCCGCGTCGCCGTGGAGCGTCGAGACGGCGTCGCGGATCTTCCGCGTGCCCTCGTTGTCGACGCTCCCGAAGTTCGAGTACGACAGCATCGCCGCGCGCGGTTCGACGTTGAACCGTCGGGCGAGCTCCGCGGTGTGTTTCGTGATCTCCGCGAGCACGTCCGAGGAGGGGTCGAGGTTGACGGTCGTGTCGGCGGCGAAGATGACCCGGTTCTTGAACGTCAACATGTACACTCCGGCCGCGTAGTTGGCGTCGGGGGCAGTGCCGATGATCGAAAGCGGCGGGCGGAGCGCCGAGGGGTAGTGGTGGGTCAGCCCCGTGAGCATCGCGTCGGCGTCGCCCTCCTCGACCATCACGCTCGCGAAGTAGTTGCTGTCGCCGCGAACGAGCTCGTGCGCCTCGCGTTTCGTGACGCCCTCGCGCTGCCGAAGTTCGTAGAGGCGGTCGGCGTAACGGTCCCAGTCGCCGCTCCGGGGATCGACGATCTCCGGCTCGAAGTCCAGCCCGAGGTCGGCGGCCGTCTCCTCGATCGCGGGGGCGTTGCCGACGAGGACCGGCTCGGCGATCCCCTGCTCTCTCATCTGGTAGGCCGCGCGGATCATCTTCTCGTCGCCGCCCTCCGCGAGCGCGACCCGCTTGGGGTCGGATTTCGCCTTGTTGAGGACGACCCGCATCATCTCGCGGGACTTGCCGAGACGCGCTTCGAGGCGCTCCTCGTAGGCGTCCAGATCGACCTCGGTCCGGGCGCAGCCGGAGTCCATCGCCGCCTCGGCGACCGCGGGCGCGACCGTGAAGAGCACGCGGGGGTCGAGCGGCTTCGGGATGACGTAGTCGGGGCCGAACTGCAGCGGCTGGTCGCCGTAGGCCTTGACCACGGCGTCGGGGACGTCCTGCCGCGCGAGATCGGCGAGCGCCTTCGCGGCGGCGCGCTTCATCTCCTCGTTGATCTCGGTGGCGCGCACGTCGAGCGCCCCGCGGAAGATGAACGGGAACCCGAGGACGTTGTTCACCTGATTCGGGTAGTCAGAGCGGCCGGTGGCCATGATCACCGTGTCGTCGCGGGCGGCCTTCGCGTCCTCGTAGGTGATCTCGGGGTCGGGGTTCGCCATCGCGAAGACGATCGGGTCCTCGGCCATCGACGCGACCATCTCCGGGGCGACGATGCCCCCGACAGAGAGGCCGACGAACACGTCCGCGCCCGCCATCGCGTCCGCGAGCGTCTCGTCGTCGGTGTCCGCGGCGAACTCCGCTTTGAACTCGTTGAGGTCGTCGCGGTCGGTCCCGATGACGCCCGAGGAGTCACACATCACGATGTTCTCCCGCCGCACGCCAAGCGAGGTGTAGAACCGGGCGGTCGCGATCGCGGACGCGCCCGCGCCGGAGAAGACGACGTTCAGGGAGTCGAGATCCTTTCCGACGACGTCGGCGGCGTTCAGGAGCGCCGCGCCCGAGATGATCGCCGTCCCGTGTTGGTCGTCGTGGAAGACCGGGATGTCGACCTCCTCGCGCAGGCGCGACTCGACCTCGAAGCACTCCGGGGCTTTGATGTCTTCGAGGTTGATCCCGCCGAACGTCGGCTCCATTGCCCGCACGGTGTCGACGATGTCGCCGGGGTCGTCGAGATCGAGTTCGATGTCGAAGACGTCGATGTCGGCGAAGCGCTTGAACAGGACGCCCTTGCCCTCCATCACCGGTTTCGAGGCCTGCGCGCCGATGTCGCCGAGGCCGAGCACCGCGGTCCCGTTGGAGACGACCCCCACGAGGTTCCCCTTCGCGGTGTACTCGTAGGCGCGGGTGGGGTCCGCGTCGATGTCGCGGCAGGGCGCGGCGACGCCCGGCGAGTACGCGAGCGAGAGGTCCCGCTGGGTGTTCGTCGGCTTCGTCGTCGATATCTCGATCTTTCCCGGCGGCTCCTCGCGGTGATACGCTCTCGCGTCGTCGTCGAGTCCCATATCCGCGGCGACGGCACCGGCACAAAAAAAGCTATCTGTCGAATCGTAATTCGACAAATAACGAAAGACCGGGAAGGTCCGCCGCGACAGTGCGAGAGTCCGGGTACGCGAGAACGGACAACTGGCGAGGGCGATCGCGGATCGGCAACTGGCGAGAGCGATCGCGGATCGGCAACTGACGAGGGCGACCGAGGACGGACTAGGCGCCGCCGTCCCCGATCCAGAGCACGTCGTGACGGTCGACTTCGACCGCGCCGTCCGCCAGACACGACGCCACCGGTCGGCTGGGCCACTCACCCGTACGCGTCAGCACCTCGACGCCGTCTTCGGTGACGAGAACGGTGTCCTCGGATTTCGCCCCGCGAACCGTCGGGTTGTACGCGTATCCCAGCGGCGCCTGCACCGGTTCGTCGCTTTCCGGCGAGGCGAACCACTCCCGCCCCGCGAAGCCGGCGGCCCCGCCTTGGTGGTGCCGCTTCCACTCGTCGGGCTCGCCGAGCGCGTCGTAGGCGTCGGCGATCGCCCCGAAGACGTCGCCGGCGGTTCCGGACGACGGCTCGCCGGCGTCCGCCCCCGGTGCGCCGAGCGGCTCGCCGGCGGCCGCACGCGCCGTCGCATCGAGCGCGGTCGCCTCGACGCGCATCGCCGTCTCGTGGCGCGACGCGAGCCACTCGGGGGCGTCCTCGAACGCCACTGTTCGCGTCGCGCTGGCGTAGAGCCCGCCGCGCTCGGCGGTCACCGAGAGCAGCGCGTACGAGCCGAGTTCGCTCCGCGTCGGCGTTGCGTGCCGGAACCGCTGTGCGCGTTCGCTGCCGCCGACGAGCGTCACGGGCGCTTCGATCCCCCGCGTCGCGAGCGAGATGCGGAGCCCCGCGGCGACCTCGTGTTCGGTATCGCCGGGCTGGAGCTCGCGCGCGACCCGTTCGAGCGCGGCGGCGACCTCACGGCCCAACGCGCGGTAGCGCTCGACGTCTGTCGGGGAGAGCGGCCGCCGGAGCCGGCTCGCGTCGAGCGGGTCGAGCCCCGGCGCGTCGAAGTCGGCCGCGCCCGCGCCCTCGGTCGCGTCCGCGACGGCGGCCGCGAGCGAGGACTCGTACCACGGGACCGAGACGACCCCGAAGGCGTCGGGCAGTTCCTCGCGCGCGAGTCGCTCGGCCTCGACGTTGTCGGTGACGGCGACGAAGCCGTCCGCGCGGGTGAAGCCGGCGGCGGCGACGCCCACGTCCGCGTCGCGGTCGACGACGTTGCTCCCGGTCGTGAGCCACGCGAAGGAGTTGGGTCGACCGAACCAGACCGCGTCGAGCCCCTCGCTGTCGAGGAACTCCGCGAGTCGCTCGCGGCGGTGGCTGAGGTGGCGCTGCGTCGGATCCTCGACCGTCCCGCCCGTCTCGTCGCCGGGCGGTGGCGTCTCATCGACCATAACGGACGTTTCGCCGCGGGGAACGGAAACGTGTCGGATCCGCCCCGGCGGGAGCCAGCCGGCGGTGACGTCCTCGCGGTCGAGCGGCCGACGCGAGGCCGAGCGGCCGACGCGAGAACGAGCGATACGCCTCACCGGCGACCGGCCGTCGAAAGAGCGATTCAAGTAGCCGCGACCCCGACGTGCGCGTATGGACGCACGCCTCCGCCGACTCGTCGGCGTTTCGGCCGCGCTCACGGGCATCCTGATGGTGCTCGGGGTGTACACCGCGGCGACGGGTGCGGGACTGACCTGCGCGGGCCGCTGGCCCTTCTGCGACGGCTACCTCGGGCTGTTCCCGGCGAACTGGAGCAGTTTCGTCGAGTGGTTCCACCGCCTCGTCGCGATGATCACCGGGTTCGTCGTCCTCGGGACGACGGTTCTTGCGTGGCGCCGCGGCGCCGACAGACGGGTCCGTCGCTCTCTCGCGGTCGCGACCATCCTGCTCCCCTCACAGATCATCCTCGGCGCGCTCACGGTGGCGACCTATCAGTGGGCGGTCCTGCTCGCGCACTTCGGAACTGCCTCGATCATCTTCACTGGCGTCGCGCTGGCGGCCGCGTGGGCGTACGAGCCGACGGGAGCCAGTGGATCCGGCGCCGAGGACGCCGCCGACTCCGCCGGTCACGTTCGGTCGGCGCTCGGCGCCGCCGGCGTCCTCCTGCCGGTTCTCATCGTCTTGACGCCGCACGCCTTCGTCTCGTTCGGCCCCACGACGCAGGCGGTGTACTACTCCGTCGGTCTCGGCGTCTACGCCGCGCTCCTCGCGGTGACGGTGTGGTCGTCGCCGGCGTCGACGGGCGAGACGGGACGCCTCAGCACGGCCTCGCGGGTCCGCGGTCTGTCCGCCACCGCGGCGGCGATCGTCGTCTCCCTCCTCGTCGTCGGACGGCTGGTCTACGGCGGCACGCTCCAGTACGTCTCGCTTGGCGGGACACTCAGCGCGCTCGCGCTCGTCGCGGCCGCGTGGTACGCGCTCCGTCGGGGCGGTCGATCGACGGAGTCCCGCGGCGTCCCCGGCGGCGACTGACTACGTCCCGTCAGCGACAAAGCACTTAGCCCCTGCCCGTAGTTCTCGGTCATGACCAACGTCCCCGGGGTCGGCTTCGTCCTCCTCCTCGCAGCGGCCGCGTCGATAGTCGCCCTCCCCGCGCTCGCGGGGGCGAGCCTCCTCGTCACGAGCGCGCTCGATCGCGACCTCGCGTGGACGCTCCTCGGCGTCCACGCGGCCGCGATCCTCGGCGCCGTCGCCCTCGCCGTCGGCAGTTCCACCGGGCTCTTTCAAGACGCGCCGCTCGGGGCCGCGTTCGGCCTCCTCCGGTTCACGCTCGGCGTCCTCCTCGCCGGACTGCTCGTCGCCACCGTTGCCGAGGGAGTCCCGATCGGACTCGGCGCGCTTCTGACGGTGCTGTTCGTCGACGCTTCGCGTGAACGCGCGCTGTGGTACGCGACTGCGGGGTACGCGAGCGGCGGCGTCGGCGGGGCGCTCGCGGGCGTGCTCCTCACTGGGAGGGTGGAAGCCGCTGTCGCCGGCGCGTTGCTGGCGACGCCCGCCGCGCTCGGGAGCGCGTGTCTCGAAACGGCGGCGGCGCGGCTCCGCCGTCCCGAATCGGTTTCGTGACCGCCTCCTGTGGGTCCGACCGCTGTACACCGCCGAAGAGCTACCGTGCGGGCGGTCGTGGAGGACCACCGCTCACATAAAGTCAGACAGCCCGGCCTGCCCGTCGTCGTCGCCCGCCGTCGCCTCGTCAGCCGCCGTCGCCTCGTCGTCCGTCTCGCCTTCGCCGTCCTCCTCGCGGTTCATCACGTCCGCGTCCAGCGTCTGTTGGCTCTCGTCTTCTGTGTCGTCGTCGCCTGCCGCGTCATCGTCAGTCTCGACGCGCTCGCGCGCGAGGAACGCGTCGCCGGCGTGATCTTCGAGTTCCGCCGCGCGCAGTTCGCTCGCGTCCGCGACGATCGATTGGACTTTGTTGGTCGTCTCGCCGCTGCCCGTGATGTACGAGACGGCCGCCTCGTCGAGGTCGTACCACGCGGCCATCGCGACGGTCAGCTCTCGGGGCTTGCAGTGATGCGTCATCGCCGCGAGGAACGGGAGCACGTCGAGTCGGGCCGTCGTCATCGAGAACCCCCCCGAATCGGCGATCGAACGGACGACCCCGTCGCGGGTCGAATCGCGCGTCGAGCGGTAGGGCGCGCCGCCGTACTTCGTCCAGCCGCCGCGGGTTCGATCCCGCGCGGCCGCGACGCCGCCGGCGAGGTTGTCCGTCGCGTAGCGCCACCACGTGTAGTCGAAGTCCGTGGCGTAGACCCGGCTCGTCCAGACGTCGGCGTTCGAGAGGAACTCGTAGGCGCGGACGAGCTCTTCGCCCTCGTAGACGAGCGAGACCTTGTCCTCGACCCACTGGACTAGGTCGTCGGGCGTCTCGTCGACGTCGTAGGCTGTCTGCAGCGCCTCCTGTGCCGGCTGCTCTTTCAGTACGGCGTCGAGGAACTCGAAGAGGCCGACCGCGCGGTTCCGCGAGCCGGTCGTCACGTCTTCGAGCGTGACGCGCGAGCTCCCCTCGGCGGTCGCTTGGAGGTCCTTCACGGCCGCGCGCAGATCGCCGCTGTTGGCGTCGGCGATTCGCTCGAGGGCCTCCTCGTCGAACTCGGTCCCCTCCTTCCGCAGGATGTCCCGGAGAACGGGGACGATCGAGCGCGCGGAGACGTCGCGGAACTCGATCTCGCGGGCGGCGCTCCGGAGGCCCTGCGACATATCGTAGTACTCGTTGGCGATGAGGACGATCGGCTGGTTCGCGCCCTTCAGGAGCTCCGTGATCGCGCGCTTGCCGCCGCGATCGTACTGGTAGTGGATGTTGTCCGCCTCGTCCATCACCACGAGCTGTCGGCCGCCGCCCGCGCCGCCGACGGAGCCGGCGAGGGTGGTGTTGCGCGAGGCCCGCCCGGCGAACCGCTCGATGGCGTCCGCGGTCCGGTCGTCGGAGGCGTTCAGCTCGACGATCTCCCAGCCCATATCGTTCGCCAGCGCGTGCGCGGCCGAGGTCTTGCCGACGCCCGGCGCGCCGTGGATGACGACCGGCTCGCGGTGGTCGTCCCACGTCTCGGCCCACTCCCGGAAGGCGTCGCGGGCCTTGTTGTTGCCGCGGACCTCCGCGAGCGTCGTCGGGCGGTACCGTTCGGTCCAGTCGGTCATTACCGGTGGAAGGGGCGAGCCCCGTTTAGTGATTGCGGGGTTGCACGCCGGACTGATGACGCCGCTCGCCACCGCACCGGAGATGCGGACACCTCGTTGCGAGCGAGCAACAGTTTATGGTTCTGTAGGACGAATTTTTTCGTATGAGCGAAGACGAGAGCGCCGTCGTGATGGACCGAGAGTCGATTGACGAACTGCTCGGAACGGGCGGCGTCGGGGTACTCGCGCTCGCCGACGGCGACGATCCCTACGCGATCCCGGTCTCGTACGGGTACGACGCCGGTGACGTGTACCTCCGACTCGGGTTCGGCGAGGACTCAGAGAAGCGCCGCTATCTCGCCAGCTCCGACCGGGCCGCGCTCGTCGTCACCGCCGAGGGCGACCGCGGTTGGGAGTCGGTCGTCGTCCGCGGCCCCCTCTCGGAGGTTCCCGAGGCGAGCATCGACGGGACGGTCGTCGAGGCGATCCGCTCGATCGATATTCCGTTTTTCACGATTTACGAGGAGCCGCCCCGCGAATTGGAGTACACGCTGTACCGGCTCGATCCGGACGAGGTGACCGGTCGGCGAGAGAAGCCCCCGGTCGGGATCGAGTGACGATCGATAACCAGAAGATACCTACGTGTGGGTGGGTTCGTACCACCGATGTCACGCCCCGAATCGGCCCCGACGTCCCGAACGGACCGCGCTGTTGACGGTCGAACGCTCGGCGTCGCCGCCGCGCTCGGCGGCCTCGCGTATCTGCTCTCGTATGCGATCACGTACGCCGCGACCGGTCAGCAGATCTCGAACTCGTTGGCTGCGCGGGTCCTCGAGATCGCGACCGGTGACCCCGGGACGTGGCAGATCGTCGGGTGGGTGTTCTACAACGCGCATTTCGTCACCGCCGAGATCCCGGGGCTGTTCGGATCGACGGCGGTGAACCTCGTCGGCCGCGGCGACACCTTCTCGCCGGCGCTCTTCGCCCTGCCGCCTGTCGTGCTCGCGCTCGCGGGCGCCCTCGTCGCTGTCGCGACGCGCCCCGCGACGCCGCTCTCGGGGGCGATCGGCGGCGCCGCGGTCACGCTCGGGTACCTCCCGCTCGCGGTCGGGGGCGCGTTCGTCTTCACGCTCTCCGTCGGCGACGCCACGGCCGGGCCGACGCTCGCGACGGCGATCCTTCTCGCCGGCCTCGTCTACCCGCTCGTCTTCGGCGCCCTCGGCGGCGCTGTTGGTTCGATGGTGTCGTCCGGACGCGAGTGAGACAGTCGGTGACGGTGCTCTGGAGGTGTCGATACCGAGAGGTCTCAGACGGCCGTTCTCCTCACGCCGATGCGCCGTGGTTGGGCAAACAGTCGGCACGCCGATCCCGGGACTGCCGTCCCGGCCGCTCCCCGAACCGAGGTGCCGAACAACCGCGAAACGGCGCGGGGCGACTGCTACGTCACGGGGGTTCTGGCCTCCTGACGGTACATAAACCTCCGGCCGAGAGACGACCACTTACCGACGTACTCGCTTACCCCGCCGGCGGGTCGCTGTCGCCCTCGCGGACCGTGCGATGGGCCTGCCACAGTCTGACACCGGTGACGACCGCCGAGAGCGGCAGCAGCCACGCGCGAAACCCCGTCATCGCGACCGGGAAGATCCGTTCAACGCGCTCTGGGGCGTCGCCGCTGTCGCCCCCCGACCCGGTCTGGTCGACGCCGAGGGTCGGCTCGGCGTCGAGGACGGTCCGAAACGCGAAGTTTCGCGTCGTTCGCGGCTCTGCGGTCGCCCCCGGTGAGCGCTCTATGAACGTCTGTACCCACCCTCGATCAGTCGAGTAAAACAGCCGCCCGTCGACCGTGTAGAACGCGTCGTGCAGCGGATAGAAGGCGTTCACGCCTCCGACGACCATATCGGGAACGATCGCGGCCCCGAAGACGCAGAACACGGCGACGAACGCGACGCGGACCCCGCGGGCGCCGTACCGACGGCGGACGTACGAGCGCTCGCCTCGTCGAACGTCCCACAGCAGTACCGCGAACCCCGCCGCCGGCAGCAAGAGCGTGTGACCGACCGAACGGTGCGCGCCGGAGACGAACGGTTCGAGCGCCACGTCGAGATCGGGAAGCGCTGTCGCGCCGGTGACGACGAGCGCGCTCGGACCGTCGAACTCCTCTCCGAGGAGGCCCGCCGCGAGCAGGAGCGCGAGAGCGATGTGGACGAGCGTCGAGGGCACGACAGTCACTGCCACGGGGTCGGACTTGAACGTTCCTGCGCCCGTTGGCGCCGACTCGTCGTTCGTCGAATGCACCGTTCGACACGCTTTTGCGGTCGCCACCCCGAGATAGGCCAGTATGTGTCGAGAGAGCCCGATCGGGGAGGGGCCCGGGGCGTGACGACGGTTCCGCGGGAGGATCTCGCGCGGCGGATCGCGGGCGAGATCACGCTGAGTGACGACCCCGGCGCGACGCTCAGGAAGTGGCGTACGGACTTCGACGTCTCACAGACCGCGCTCGCCGAGCAGCTCGAGGTCTCCTCGTCGGTCATCTCCGACTACGAGAGCGGTCGCCGCGAGAGCCCGGGGATCGGCGTCGTCCGGCGAATGGTCGAGGCGCTCCTCGACATCGACGAGTCCCGCGGGGGCGGCCGCATCCGCCAGTACGCGCGGGTCATCTCCGCCGGCTTCGAGAGCGACATCGTCCAGGACCTCCGTGAGTACCCGACCTCGATCCCGCTGGAGACGCTGTATGAGGCGATGGACGCGACCGAACTCGTCCGCGGCGACCAGGACAGAATCAGCGGCCACACGGTGATCAACAGCATCGAGGCGATCACGCGGCTCTCCTCGGAGGAGTTCTACCGCCTCTATGGGCAGTCGACCTCGCGCGCGCTGGTCTTCACCGGCGTCACGCGCGGCGAGTCGCCGCTGGTGGCGATGCGCGTCGTCAATCCGACGCCGAACGCGGTCATCCTCCACGGGCTCGAGGAGGAGGACCTCTGGGAGCACGCGCCCGCGCTCGCGACGATCGACGGCTTCTCGCTCGCGATCTCGAACCGCGATCTCGACGAGATGCTGGAGGACCTGCGTCGGTTACCCTGACGGGCACAAAAGATCGGGAGAGAGCATTTACGGCCTCTGTGATTATCGCGACGCCGCTATTCGACGTAGTCGTAGCGACGCTCGTTCATCCGTCCCCAGCCGGTGAAGACGAACTCGGCGTCGGGCTGGGTGAACTCCTCGACCTCGACGTCCTTGCCGTGGTTGTGGACGTCGTGGACGAGTTCGTACTCCTCGAAGGAGAGGTCGTAGCGCTCGTCGAGCTGTGGTTCGACGTCGACGGCGTCGACCTCGGTTCGCCAGCCCTCCCGCACCGTCTCGGCGTGGATCTCCGCCTGCGCGCCGGAGCCGTAGGAGCCGACGAGCATCCGCTCGCCGGCGAAGTCCCTGTCCGCCTCCGCCGCGGCGCGGAGCGCCGATAGCCGGGCGACGTGCACCGAGCCGGTGTACCAGTTGCCGACCTGCCCCGAGATATCTACCGTGGGATCGATCGTCTGCTCGTACCACTCGCGGTACCGGCGGGTCTCCTTGAGTTCGTCCATGTACGCGCGGATCGCCTCTTCGTAGTCTTCGCGCGTGGCAAAGTCGTCTTCTCGCGGTTGCATCCCGATGTCGTCGGCCAGCGCCTCCTCGATCTCCGTCCCGCGGGTGATGTGTCGGTACCCGAGCAGGGCGGCTTTTCTGACCATCCCGGGGTACGGGGTGTGAAACGGGATGTAGACGAAGTCCTCGGAGTGCGTGTCGCCGGCGACGGACTCGTAGTCCTCGAGGGCCTCGCGCATCCGCGCGAGATACACTTGGACCGAGCGCTTGCCATCGACGCTCGGGAACTGCTGGTTCGGTTTGAGGAAGTCGGTCTCGTCGGCGCTGCCGTACCCCTGCTCGGTCGAGAGCGACACGATGTCGGGATCTTCGTCGATGAGCATCGCGACCGCGCCCGCGCCCTGCGTGGCCTCGCCGGGATCGCCGCGCTCGTAGAGCGCCGTGTCGGTCGCGATCACGAGCGCCGCGCGGCCGCGGTTCCGGCCCGCGCGGATCCAGTTGTACGCGTCGTCGAGACACTGCGTCCCCGAGAGGCACGCGAACTTCCGCTCGCCCTTGTTCGCGTGGTGGAAGTCGCCGTCGTACACCTGCTCGAGACAGCCCGCGATGTAAGTCGAGACGGGCTTTGAGTTGTCGAAGGCGGACTCGGTCGCGACGTCGATCCGGCCGATGTCGTCGGGGGCGAGCCCTTTTCGGTCCAGCAGCCGCTTGGCCGCGTTCGCCCCCATCGTGACGATGTCCTCGTAGACGTCCGGCAGCGAGGAGTACTCGATGCCGATCCCCTTGCTGTACTTCTCGGGCTCTTCGCCCTTCACCGGTGCGAAGGTCCCGGGGAGGTCGAGTCGGAGTTTGCCCGTTCGGATTTCGATGGCGTCGATGCCGACGGCAGTCATAGCCCCGAGTTTCCGGGCTGTGCATATGGGTTTGTCGATGAATCGGTACGTCGTCTGTCGAAAGGAGCCGGTGTCGGCGGCGACGTTGACGGAACCGGAATCGACGAGGCGTCAGCGTATACCTCGACGGGCCGCCGGCAGCGTCGCTGAGAGGCGTCACGTCCGCGACAGTCCGTCGTGCGAGAAATCCGAGGCCGAGGGCCGGGGGCCGATCGGCGTCAGTCCTCTTCTTCGACGACTTCGGGGTCGCTCATCGCGCTCTGCAGGCTGTCGAGCCCGTTGACCCACTCGGAGACGAGTCCGTACTCCAGTTCGTCGGCGATGGCCATATCGAGTTCGTCGCCGTCGATGATGCGCGTGCCGGCCTGCACGAGGTAGCCCAGCGCGGCGTCCATGTCGTCGTCGGCCTCGGCGGCGGCGGCGGCCTCGACGTACTCGGCGATCGGGGCCTCCTCGGCCGCGCCCGCGATGATGAACTCCTCGGCGGCGTAGAAGACGCAGACGAGGCTCGTCTGCACGCCGTCGACGAGGATCGTTTTGTCCTCGCGCGCGGCGTCGTCTTCGATCTCGAGGTCCGGCTCAGAGAGGATGATCGTCCGGACGCGTTCGAGCTCCTCGATCGCCTCCTCGTCGTCGAGGCGGCCCTCCTCGTAGGCGGAGACGATCTTCGCCACCGCGATGGCGGCGTCGTCTTGGAGGTTCAAAAGCAGCCGCGCGGAGTCTTCGTTCTCGGGGTCGAGGTCTTCCTCCTCGACGCGCGAGAGCCAGTTCTGCCAGCGTTCTTCGGTGTAGTAGGTCTCCTCGGCCTCGGTCATACACCACCATTCCCGCCGGGACTCAAATGCCTTTCTTGTCGACGGCCGTTCGGGGGGGTTTTGCGGGCGACAGAATCACTCGCTCGGCTCGTGCGATTCGACGACCGTCAGGAGCTCCCGCCCGAGGCCGCTGGACGCGTTCCTGACCGCCCCGGTTTCGGTGTCGTGCTCGATCATCCCGCAGATCTGCAGTTTCGGGAGGTGATTGTGATACAGTTCCGTGCGAACGCGCCGCCGATGATCGTCGTTGGGGACGTCTACCTCGTCCGTCCGAACGATGGTCGCGTCGAGTTGTGAACCCAAAAGAGCGGGACGGTGGCGTCCCCCGTCGGTACGAGGCTTTCGAGTTCGATGGACGACATCCCTTCGACGGTGAGAATTCGCCCGAGTTCGAAAGATGTAGATGGGATCTGAAATTCCGCAATGACACTCATTACTCGCTCTTGAATGTCCGTTGTGTATGCCCGTACAAAACGGGGTGGCTTGGTATACCAAGCCCGTTAAAATGCGGTGCTTGCTGCTCATCAGTACGTTTCAGATAGGTATCAAATTTTTGCCGTTGAAGTACCGCGCTCGAACCTTGGTGCACCACCCACGTGGATTATCGGTCTTCGAGGCGAACGTCACCTATGGCGACCGTTATGGAGTTCACGAGTCCGGCGGCGGAGTTCCCGCTGGGAAGCGTCTTCGAGACCTTGCCCGGGGTGACGGTCGAACTGGAGCGCCTCATCCCACACGAGACGCTCATTATTCCGTACTTCTGGGTCCGCGGCGCGGAGGCCGAGGATATCGAAGCCGCGTTCGCGGCCCACGCCGGCGTGCGCGACATCAGGCTCATCGACAGCGTTGAGGACGAGTACCTCCTGCGCGCCGCGTGGGACCGAGAGTACGTCGGCATCCTGAACGCCCTCGCCGAGGCGCGCCTCGTCGTTCTCACGGGAGTGGGGACGCGAGACGGCTGGCGGTTCGAGGTGCGCGGCGAGGGCCGCGACGACATCGGCGAGTTCCGGGAGTACTGCCAGCAGAACCATATTCAGATAGAGATCACGGCCGTGCATGCGCTCCTCCCGATACAGGACGAAGGGTACCAGCTGACGGACACGCAGCGAGAGGCGCTGGTGGCGGCCTACGAACGCGGGTATTTCAATTCGCCTCGCGAGGCGTCGCTTGAAGACGTCGCCGGGGACCTCGGAATCACCCAACAGTCCCTCTCCTCCCGGCTCAGACGCGGACACCGGCGGCTCATCGCCGCGACGATCGTCCAAGAGTGAATTTCATCCCCCGCGATTACGTTTAAACCCTCTGTATAATCAGTAGTTGTCTTAAACCGAGTCAGGCGACAACGATGGGATAGAATGACCGCCACACGAACTGGGTTCGAGTTGCAGTCGGATGGGAATCCGCAAAATTCGGAGACGGCCCTCCGTAGTCCGGCGACATACCAATTCCAGTACGATCAGACAACGACTCCCCCGAGTATGGCCGTCGTGACGGCGCTCTCAGAAGTGATGGGCGTGGATCCGATATCGCTCGATCCACTCCAAGAAACGATCGATCCTGACGCGCTCAACGCGCTCGCGTCCGGCGGAGATTCCGCTGAGAGAGTGGTTCACACCACGTGGACGCAGGAGGGATATACAGTAACCATTCACAACCACGGTGTGATCACTGTCGAATCGGAGGACGAGGACCGGACCGAGGCAACCGAGAAATGACAGCGGACGAGCGCCCGCTCACGACCGAATCGGCACTGGGCGCGGAACTGAAATCGCTCCTTCAGCGAGCGCACGCCAACGGCGTCGACGTCGAGGGCGGATGGGAGTGTCGAAACGGGACCGACTATCCCGACTGGGACATTATCGTCACGGAAGTGCGAAAGACCGAGGGCTCGGAGTAGTTCGCCCACTCGCGCGCACGGGTCCGCCGGTCCCGACGGGCCCTCACCTCGATAACGTCGCGCGCGTGTCGATCCCGTAGACCCGCTCGGGCGTCCTCACGTGAGCGCGCTCGACCGCCTCGTCGTGGCCCGATTCGAGGAGCCACCGCACGCGACGCGGCACGGTCTTCGGGCCGAGGACCATCCCCGGGCGGTCGGGGTCGTCGACGAAGTCCGTCTCCATCAGGAACGGCTCGCCCGACTCGGCGGCGACTTCTAGCCGATCCTTCTCGCTCATCACGGACGGCGTCGGTCCGGCGAGCCGCCCGCCAGCGTAGTGTTTCACCACCCGATGCGACGGCAGCCCTCGCTCGTCTGCCCAGGCGGCCACCTCGGTCAAGTCCTCGCTCGCCTCGGTGTGCAACTGGACGGCGCACTCGAGGTCCGCGGCCAGCGCGAACGCGTGCCGCATCACCTCGTTGGAGGACTCCCAGACCGCCTCGCTCACCTCGTAGTGGGGCCGCCCCGACTTCAGCGCCAGCGCCTCGCCCGCGCGGACGAACTCCGCCGCGCAGTCGAGGCCGGCGCGCATCAGGTCGCCCGCCGCCTCGGGCGACAGCCCGCGGTCGTCGACCAGTCGCGAGACGAGGCCGGGGTGGACGCCGAGGACGGGCCACGCGCGGCCGGGGAGCAGGTCGGTCGCGGCCTCGGCGACGTCGACCGTCGTCTCGAAAACCGGACGGAACTCCGGCCCCGTCTCGGGATCGACGCCGAGATGCCACGAGGGCTTGTTCACGACCAGCAGGTGCGTGCCGCCGAGGCGGGCGAAGTCGCGCACCGCGTCCAGCCCGCGACCGTGCTCGGGGTCGAGATGCAGGTGGTTGTCCAGGACCGGCGTGCCGAGGTCTTCCATACGGTCCTCTCGGCGTTCCGATCCAAAAATCCGCCCACTTTCGACTCCGCGACGGTGAATCTGCCACTAGAACGAGTCTGCGTGGTGACAAAACATCCCCTGCCACGATTGCGGTGAGAGAATCGCTATTTCTTTCGATTATTAGGCGCCCAAAGACTCTCAATTTGCGCTGCTATGAGTATACTGGAGAATTCTTTATCGATACGGTTCGGTTTCATATCGTCCCAGATCTATTTAATGGAATACTACATATGGCCAGACCGTATGACGGTGTACCAATGTAGTGAGTGTGGGAGGAACTGGGACGATAGTGATCTAAGCAATGGAAACTGTCCACTCTGTAACACTGATAAATATATTCGGGTGGTTAGCTAACGAGTAGAACAGCAACAGTTTTGCCGCCGCTTAGGTGGCCACACACTTGTGCAGCATATCGCCGATATGCTCCAGTGGCTAGTTTGTCGTGAGTGTGAATACTGTCTCGAGAGTCGTTCTAACCGTCCTGAACGATTTGTCGAGATTCCCGAGAAAGGTACCGCGGCACCGACCCGAGATCAGGTGTCGTAGCCGACGAGCGTCGGCCCGTCGTCCGCGTCGCCCTCGAGCGTGACCCGTTCGGTCGCGGCGTTCCGGAGGGCGTCGGAGCGACCGAACTCGCCGGGGGCGATCGCGAACGTCCGGCGGCCGTAGGCGTTGGCGGTCTCGATCGCGGGCTTGAAATCCGTGTCGCGGGAGGCGATCGCGATGACGTCCGCGCGGTCCTCGACGGCGAAGCGGGTCACGTCGACCGCCAGCCGGACGTCGACGTCGCCGCTGGTGACGACGACCTCGAAGCCGCGCGCCTCGGCGGCCTGAATCAGCCCCGGCGTCGCGTGTTCGTCGAGGTAGAGCCGCAGCGCGGTCAACTGCCCGGCGGCCGCGGCCGCCTCGCGCACGTCGTCGAGGTCGACGTCGAACTCGTCGCGGAGGACGTTCGGCCCGTCGACGAAGAGCGCGACCCGGGGCTTGTCGGCCGCGGCCGCCTCGTTCGCCTCTTCACGATCCTCGGCGAAGAGGCGTCCCAAGAGGTCCATACGGGTGGTTCCGCGAGGCATCGACATAACGCCGACGATGTCCGCGACGGCGGTCGGTTCCGGCGACACGGCGTATCAACGCTGATAATCTGTCGACGAGTTTATTATAGGAGTTATATAACTGCGTGCATATGGGCGTGAGTGACATAGCCATCTCCGAGCAGGAACGGAATCGCGTCGACGGGCAGCGACTCACCGATCAGATCGGTATCGACGGGGGCGAGATCAACTGGCGCAAAGACTTTACGCAGTTCGACGAGAGCGACCGACGCAACCTCGAGCGGACGTCGCACGTCTTCGATGCCGTCGCCGACGACCTCGTCGAGGAGTTCTACGGCCACGTCCAGTCGTACTCGGAGACCGTTGCCATCCTCGATTCGTCCTCGAAATCGATCGAGGCGCTGAAGAAGAGTCAGACCGAGTACCTTCGGGACCTCGGCCGCGGCGAGTACGACCAGTCGTACTTCGACCGCCGGGCGCGGATCGGCAAGATTCACGATATGCTCGACCTCGGACCGAAGATCTACTTCGGCGCGTACTCGGTCTACTACGAGGGGATAATGCGCGGGATCGCCGAAGACGTGAAAGACCGCGTGGAGGCCGGTGACGTCGGCGGGTCCGATGCGAGTGCGGGCGGAGCGCGCGGGAGCGGCGACGTGACCGACGACGCGATCGACGAAGTGGTCGATCGGACGCTCTCGGCGCTCAAACTCATCAACCTCGACCAGCAGGTCGCGATGGACACGTACCTGCACTCGTACACCCAGCGGATCGAGCGGGAGCTCTCGCGGCAGCAGGACGTCGCCGACGACGTCGAGTCCTCGCTCTCGGCGCTTCGGGAGACGTGCGATGGACTCACAGAGAGCTCACAGCAGATACAGGGCCTCACCACGGAACAGGCCGAGAGTATGGTCGAGATCTCCGGGGAGGTCTCGAACCTCAGCGCGACGGTCGAGGAGGTCGCCTCGACGGCGAGCGAGGTCGCGGCGACGAGCGAGCGGGCCGCAGACCTCGCGAGCGAGGGGCGGACGTCGGCCTCAGAGGCCAGCGACGTGATGGACGACGTCGGCGAGGCGGCCGACGAGGTGACCGAGGACGTCGAACGGCTCAAAGCCCGCGTCGACGCGATCGACGAGATCGTCGAGGTGATAAACGACATCGCCGATCAGACCAATCTGCTCGCGCTGAACGCGTCAATCGAGGCGGCCCGCGCGGGCGAGGCGGGCGACGGCTTCGCGGTCGTCGCAGACGAGGTGAAATCGCTCGCCGAGAAGTCCCAAACGCAGGCGGGCGAGATCGAATCGATGATCGACGAGATCCAAACGGACACCGAGGAGACGGTCTCGAGTCTCGAGACCACGACCGAACGGATCGACACCGGCACCGAGAGCGTCGACGCGGCGATGGACAAACTGGACGACATCGCCAACGCCGTCGCGGAAACCTCGAGCGGCATCTCGGAGGTCGCGGACGCGACCGACGATCAGGCGGCGAGCACCGAGGAACTCGCCGCGACCATCGACGAAGCGAGTCAGCGGGCCGAGGCGATCGAAACCGAGATCGTCGACGTCGGGGACGCCATCGAGCAGCAGTCCACGAGCGTCAGCGCGATCGCACAGACGGTCCAGCAACTGACAGCGGCGGACGACTGGGACGGCGATCGACCCGGTCGGTGAGACGGCGGACGCGCCCGCGCTGGCGGCTCGCTCGCTAATTGTAGACTTTTTATATCGCTGTATGTGATTTATCAGTCGCCGATTCACCGGTCAGCGGACCGCACATACCAAAGCATTTCCTGTTCCCGACCCGAGCGCAGGTATGGGCCTACGTAAGACGCCGCTATACGACGTGTACGGCGCAGACGCGTCGCTCACTGACTTCGGCGGATGGGAGATGCCGGTCGAGTTCGATTCGATCCGGACCGAGCATTCGGCCGTTCGAGAATCGGTCGGTCTCTTCGACGTCTCGCACATGGGCGAGATCGTGATCACCGGCCCAGACGCGACGGCGCTGATGCAACGGCTCACCACGAACGATGTCGCCGACCTCGAGTCCGGGGATTCTCAGTATTCGATGATCACTGACGAGTCGGGGACGATCCTCGACGATACGATCGTCTATCGGCTTCCCGACGGCGACACCGCGCGGTATCTCTTCGTCCCGAACGCCGGCCACGACGACGAGATGTACAAGCGCTGGAAATCACACCGAGACGAGTGGTCCCTCGACGCAGAGGTCCGAAACGAGACCGACTCGTGGGGAATGTTGGCGGTTCAGGGACCGGACGCGCCCGAGACCGTCGAGCGTCACTGCGACGACGCCGCCGACGTCACGGCGCTCTCGAAGGGCGAGGGGACGTACGCGGAAGTCGCAGACGTCCACTCGTGGGTGTCACGGACGGGCTACACCGGCGAGGACGGGTTCGAGATACTCTGTCCGAGCGACGAGGTAGAGGCGCTCTGGCGGGCGCTAGAGACCGACTGTCAGCGCTGCGGTCTCGGGGCTCGGGACACGCTCCGCATCGAGATGGGGTATCTCCTCTCGGGGCAGGATTTCGATCCGGCGTCGGAGCCCCGGACGCCCTACGAGGCCGGTCTCGGATGGACAGTCGCTCTCGACACCGACTTCGTCGGGCGCGACGCGCTCGCGAGCGTCGCCGAGGAGGGCGCCGAAGAGACGTTCGTCGGGTTGGTCCTGCGCGAGCGCGGGATCGCCCGGCACGGACACGAGATCGTCGCCGACGGCGACGTCGTCGGCCACGTGACGAGCGGGACGATGAGCCCGACGCTGGGTGAGGCGATCGCCCTCGGATACGTGCCGACATCGCTGTCTGCGCCGGGGACGGAGCTCTCTGTCGTCGTTCGCGACAGCGAGAAGCGCGCGGACGTCGCGGCGACGCCGTTCGTACAGGATTGATAAGTGCCCGCGACAATCACCGAAGATAGATAGATGTTCGAAGTACCAGCAGACCGCAAGTACCAGGAATCGCACGAGTACGCAACCACCGGATCGGACGCGGCGAAGATCGGCATCACCGACTTCGCGCAGGACGAACTGGGCGACATCGTCTTCGTCGAACTCCCGGAGGTCGGCGAGGAGATCACGCAGGGAGCGGAGTTCGGCGTCGTCGAGTCGATCAAGGCCGTGTCAGACCTCTATGCGCCCGTTTCCGGCACGGTGAGCGCAGTGAACGAGGCGCTGTTCGACCAGCCGGAACTGGTGAACGAGGACCCCTACGGCGAGGGGTGGATGCTCGAGGTCGACGTCGCGGACGAGGCCGAGTTCGACGACCTCCTCTCGGCGGAGACGTACCGCGACCAGACCGAGTGAGCGAATCGGTGACGAACACGCAATGACGATGGAGAGATCAATCGACGATGGAAGACAGAGATCGACGACGGGCGGAGACAGTTCGAGTATGAGCGGGTCTGTAGTCGGGGTGCCGAAGCGATGACTGAGAGCGGCCGGCACGAACGGGCGACCGGAAGCCCTTACGCGCCGCACTCGCCCCAGACGACGGCCGAGATGCTAGAGGCGATCGGCGCCGAAAGCGAGGCGGACCTGTTCGACGTCCCCTCAGCAGTGCGATTCGACGGCGACCTCGGGATCGACTCGCGGAGCGAGCGCGAGCTCCGAGCGGAGCTGGCATCGACGTTCGAGCGGAACGACGACCTGACCGAGTTCCTCGGGCGCGGCCACCACGCGCACTACGTGCCCTCGATGGTCGAGGACCTCTCGCGGCGCTCGGAGTTTCTGACCTCCTACACGCAGTACCAGCCCGAGATCACACAGGGGTTCCTGCAGGCGCTCTTCGAGTACCAATCGCTCGTCGTAGAGCTCACGGGACTGCCGATCGCCAACTGCTCGATGTACGACGCGGCCACGGCGCTCGGCGAGGCGGCCCGGCTCGCGGGTCGCGTCCGGCAGGCCTCGGGAACGCGTATCCTCGTCCCCGAGATCCTCCCCGAGAACAAGCGCGCGGTCCTCGAGAACTACGTCGACGGCACTGAGCTTTCGGTCGCGACGTACCCGATGGCCGACGGCAACGTCGACGTCGACGCGCTTTCGGACGCGGCCGACGGCGAGACAGCGATGATCTACGCCGAGAACCCGACGGTCCATGGAGCCATCGAAGAGCGCTTGGAAGGCGTCGGAGCGGTGGCAGACGAGGTCGAGGCGCTGTTCTGTCTCGGCACCGACGTCGTCGCGCTCGGACTCCTCGAAGAGCCGGCGGGCGTCGGCGCCGACGTCGTCGTCGGCGAGGCCGACGCGCTGGGTCTCCCGACCGCATACGGGATGGGGCTCGGCCTGTTCGCCACGCGCGAGGCGTTCCTCAGGCAGGTCCCGGGCCGACTCGTCGGCGCGGGCGAGGACGCCGCCGGCAAGCGCGCGTACACGCTGACGCTGCAGACGCGCGAACAGCACATCCGCAAGGAGCGCGCGACGTCGAACATCTGTACGAACCAGGCGTGGGTGGCGCTGCGGACGGCGATGCACCTCGCGTGGCTCGGCCCGGACGGGCTCGTCGACCTCGCGAGCGAGTGCGTTCGAGAGGCGTCCTCGCTCGCGGCTCGGCTCGACGACCTGCGGGGGATCAAAGCGCCCGTAAGCGACCGCCACCACTTCCGGGAGTTCCTCGCCCGCACCGACCAGCCGGCCTCGGCGGTCGCGGCGGACCTCGAATCCGAGGGGTTCGCGGTCCACGTCGTCGGCGACCACCTGTTACAGGTGTGTGTCACCGACGTGAACGCTGGGGAGTCCGAGGCGCTCGTCGACGCGTTCGCGGAGGCACTATGAACTACGATCAGGCACGCTACGGTGACGACGACCGGTACGAATCGCTCCTCGCGGAGAAGGACACCACGGCCGTCGAGGTCGGCGACGACTCCCCTCTCCCGGCGGAGCTGACGCGCGATAGCCTCGAACTGCCGGGGCTCTCGGAGCCCGAACTCGCCCGTCACTACACGCGGCTCTCGCAGATGAACTGGAGCGTCGAGAGCGGTCCGTACCCACTGGGATCGTGTACGATGAAGTACAACCCCTCGTTCACCGAGGACGTCGCCGCGAACCCGCACGCGGCCGTCCATCCCGACCGATCGGACGAGAGCGTACAGGGCACGCTCGAGCTCCTGTACGGTCTGCAGGACTACCTCGCGCGCATCGGCGGGATGGACGCGGTGACGCTTCAGCCGCCGGCTGGTGCGGCCGGCGAGTTCACGGGTATCCTCGTCGCGAAGGCGTACCACGAGGCCAACGGGGGCGGCGATCGATCGGAGGTGATCGTGCCCGCTTCCGCGCACGGGACGAACTTCGCGAGCGCGGCGATGGCCGGCTACGACGTCGTCGAACTTCCGTCCGGCGAGGACGGCCGCGTCGACCTCGACGCCCTCGAGGCCGCGGTCTCGGAGGAAACCGCGGCGCTGATGCTCACGAATCCGAACACCGTCGGCGTGTTCGAGCGCGACATCGAAGCGATCGCCGACATCGTCCACGACGTCGGCGGCCTCCTCTACTACGACGGCGCGAACCTCAACGCGCTGCTCGGCCGCGCGCGCCCCGGCGATATGGGCTTCGACGTGATGCACTACAACGTTCACAAGACGTTCGCGACGCCGCACGGCGGCGGCGGCCCCGGCGCCGGACCGGTGGGCGTGACCGAGGAACTCGCCGAGTTCCTGCCGAATCCGCACGTCCGAGAACGCAGTGGTCGGTACGAACTGTACGAACCCGAGCGGAGCATCGGGAAGGTCCACGGCTATCAGGGCAACTGGCTCGTGCTCGTGAAGGCGTACGCCTACATCGCGCGACTCGGAGACGCCGGGCTCGAAGACGCCTCCGCGAAAGCGGTGCTGAACGCGAACTACCTCGCCTCGCGGATCGATCTCGACGTCCCGTACGAGCCGTTCCACCACGAGTTCGCGGCGACGGCCGGCGACCGCGACGCCGCCGACGTGGCGAAACGGATGTTGGATTACGGCGTCCATCCGCCGACGACGAAGTGGCCCGAACTCGTCCCCGAGGCGATGCTCACAGAGCCCACAGAGGTAGAGAGCCGGGAGTCACTGGACGACCTCGCGGCCGCGTTCAACGCGGCCGTGTCCGACTCCGAGGAGGAACTCGAAGCGTCGCCGTCGAAGACGACCGCTCGTCGCATCGATCAGGCGGACGCCGCGCGGAACCCGCGGCTCTCGTGGCAAGCGATAGACGACGAAGAGTAGCCGCTGTCGATCACCTGAGAAGGTGATTCGCTACGCTTCTGCGGTGCTGATCCCGTTGATTTCGATGAAGCCGTAGCCGCACTCGTTGCAGGTCCACTTCGTCTTCGTCCCGAGGTGCAGCGTCATCGACGCCGTCTTCCAGAAGCCGTCGTGACCGCACTTGGGGCACTCGTACTCGCGTTCGAGACTCATAGGTCGCCTGTTGCGTTGGCCGATGTTGAAGATACTGATTTGCGTGATGGACGGCGGAGTCTGCGCGAGGAATTTTCCCCGATAAATTGATTACCGCGATATAATTTGGCCAGCTTGATCGTGAGATGCAGCTATCTCCTCGCAAAATACACTATGCCGCCCCCCCAACGCTTTCGATAGTGCACGTGCATCAACGAGCGATGGACGTGAGAGAACTGACAGACGAGGCCGAACGGCGCCGCGCCGTCCCCATTGTCCGTCAGTTGTGGGGCGACGCGGATCCGGAGTCCGTGATCGCGTGGACGGCCGAGGATGACTACCACCTGTTCGGCGGATTCGTCGACAGCGAGTTAGTCGGCGTGGCCGGTGTCCTGCTGTCGCGGCACCTCCATCACGTTCGCCACGCGTGGCTGTACGACCTCGTCGTGGACGAACCCGAGCGAGAGAACGGATACGGCACCGCACTACTCGAGTTCGTCGAGCGGTGGGCCGAAGAGAACGGGTGTGAGTACGTCGCCTTGGCGTCGCCGCTGGCGAAGCACGACGTTCACGAATTCTACGAGAACCGTGCGTTCGATCGGTGGGGGTACGTCATCGAGAAACGGCTCTAGGTGGCGCTCCGCGGTCTCAGCGCCCGTTAGCCGCTTCAGTGGACCTCGAACCACGCGTACTCGTACGGATCGAGATCCATTTCGTAGGTCCCCTCGCGCTCCCGGCGGTACGTCGGGCTTCCGAGAACGGGCTGGACGTGTCCGCCCGGGCCGGCGTCGAGGTCGACGGAAACGGCGCGGGACGCCTCGGTGAGGTTGTGGACGAACGCGACGGTCCGCTCCTCGCCCGCGAACCGGTGAGCGAAGGTGCCGGTGTCGTCGGTGCCGACGGTCTCATATGGCCTGTTGCCGATCTCGCGGGTCTCCTTGCGCGTCGCGATCAGCCGTTCCATCCAGTTGAGAAGCGACTCCGGATCGGCACGCTGGGCCGCGACGTTCACGCGGTCGTATCCGAACTCGCCCCCGCGGACGACCGGCGTCACGAGGTCATCGGGTCGAGCGGTCGAGAAGCCGGCGTTCGGACGCTCGTCCCACTGCATCGGCGTGCGGACCGACCGGCGCCCGGGCAGCGAGAGGTCCTCGCCCATTCCGATCTCGTCCCCGTAGAGGACGAGCGGCATCCCCGGCATCGAGAACAGGAGGCTGAACGCGAGTTTGAGACGGTCGGTGTCGCCGCCGAGCATCGGCGCGAGTCGGCGGCGGATCCCGCGGCCGTAGATCCGCATCCCCGATTCGGGGGCGAACCGCTCGAACACGCGCTCGCGCAGCGGTTCCGAGAGCGCCCCGAGGTTGAGTTCGTCGTAGTTCCGCAAGAAGTTCGTCCACGTGCCGTGCGGGGGGTCGGGGAGGCGTTCGAGACAGTCGATCAGGGGGTCGGCGCGTTCTGTCGCCAGCGCGGCGACGAGGTGCGCGTTGAGCTGGAAGTTCATCAGGAGATCCATCTCGCCGCCGTCGTCGTCGCCGAAGTACGACCGCAGCCGGTGCGGCTCGTCGTCGGCCTCCGCCAGCAGGACGCCGTCGCCCCGCCGCTCGAGGACGTGTCGTTTGAGGCTCCGCAGGAGGCCGTGCGGATCGTCGAGTTCGTCGGTTTCGGGGTGCTTCGGCTGAATCATCAGCGTCGCGGCGTCCACCCGGAACCCCGAGACGCCGAGTTCGAGCCAGAACTTCAGGATCTTGTAGATCTCGTCTCTGACCGCCGGATTGGTGAGATTCAGGTCCGGCTGGAACGGGTAAAAGCGGTGATAGTAGTACGCGCCCGCCTCGTGGTCGTACGTCCAGACGCGGCTGTCGGTCACCTCGCCGGGGAAGACCGATCCCCTTCGGGGGTCGGGCGGCGGCGGCTCCTCCGCCCAGACGTAGTAGTCTCGGTACTTCGACGTCGGATCCGATCGGGCCGACTGGAACCACGGGTGCTGATCCGACGTGTGGTTCGCCACGAGGTCGATCAGCACGCGGATCCCCCGGTTTGCGGCGGCGTCGACGAACTCGACGAAGTCCCCGAGCGTCCCGAGGCGCGGATCGACGCCGTAGTAGTCGGTGACGTCGTACCCGTTGTCCCGGTTCGGACTCGGGTAGAACGGCAGCAGCCACACCGCGGAGACGCCGAGGCGGTCGAGGTACTCGATCTTCTCGATCAGCCCTTGGAAGTCGCCGACACCGTCGCCGTCGGAATCGTTGAACGCCTCCACGTCGATGCCGTAGACCACCGCGTCTCTGTACCACGCTGGGGAATCCATAGGCGTGAGCGTCCGTTCGCGCTCGCGCGTAGAGAATTCACTGACGGAGCCGATCAATCCACAAGCAAGCGGGACCAACTCGACGGACGCAGAACCACCCAGTGACGGCAGTGGAACACCGGCCCGAAGCGAGCGAGGCCGCCGCCATTCTTTTGACAGACTCAGCCGATGAGTTACTATGGGTTCGTTCACTGACACTGTCGCCGCCGTCACGGGCTCGGGATCGGGCATCGGGCGGACGACCGCGATCGAGTTCGCCGACCGCGGAGCGAGCGTCCTCGTCACCGACGTGGACGTCGACGGCGGCGAAGAGACCGTGGCGCAGATCGAAGACGCCGGCGGGGAGGCGCGGTTTCTCGAGGTCGACGTCACCGACCCGGACGCGACGCAGGAGATGGTCGACGTCGCCGTCGAGGCGTACGGTCGGCTCGATTACGCGTTCAACAACGCGGGTATTGGCGGCGCACAGACGCCCGTCACCGAGTACGACTCGGACGACTGGCGGTCAGTCATCGACGTGAACCTCGTCGGGGTGTTCAACTGTATGAAGCCCGAGATCGCACAGATGCAAACACAAGACGGGGGCGGCGTCGTCGTCAACAACTCCTCGATTCTCGGGCAGGTCGGCTTCGAGGCGTCGTCGGGGTACGTCGCCGCCAAGCACGGCGTGCTGGGCCTGACGAAGACGGCGGCGCTGGAGAACGGCGAGACGGGCGTCCGCGTCAACGCGGTCTGCCCGGGGTTCATCGAGACGCCGCTGCTCGAGTCGGGCGGGATCACTTCGGACCCCGAGATGCGGAAACAGATCGAGGGGCTGCACGCGATGAACCGGCTCGGGACGCCCCAAGAGGTCGCGGACGCGGTCTGCTGGCTCTGCGATGACGAGGCCTCCTTCGTCACCGGCGAGGCGCTCGGCGTCGAGGGCGGCTATCTGAGCCGGTGAGCCGCCTCGGGGAGACGTCCGGCGCTCGCGTTGACCGCCCCGATGGGTCGCACGTTCGACTCGGAGGCCGCACGCTCGTCCCGATGAGCGTACGTTCGCCTCGGTGGTCGCACGTTCGGATGTCGTCGGTCCCCCGCGGCGTCGCTCACCGACCGTCGGTCTCCCGCGAGGGCTCCGTTCGCGACGCACTGTCGGCGTCGAGCGCGTCCTCGTCCCCGTACGCGAGCGCTTTGAGCTCCGCGGCGCGCTCGGTGGACACGTCGAGGTCGGGGACCGGGACCGGCGTGCCGTCCTCGTCGATCGCGACGTAGATGAAGTGCGACTCCGTCGTGAGTTCGGTCTCGCCGGAGAGCGGATCCTCGCAGAACACGCGGAGGTAGACGCTCACGCTCGTTCGGCCGGCCTCGTAGACGTAGGACTCGATGAGCGCGGTCTCGCCGCGGGGAACCGGCCCGTGGAAGTCAATGCCCTCCATTCGCGCCGTGACGATGGTCTGGCCCGCGAACCGCATCGCCGACATCGCGCCGACCTCGTCCATCCACTTGACGACGTTGCCGCCGTGGGCCATCCCGTTGTTGTTGGTGTCGTTCGGCTGGACGAGAAACCGGTTCGTGATGTGCGTCGCTTCGAGCGGGATCATCGGCGGATGTTCTGCGACCCCCGTATTCGATCTGTCGGCTTCCGTTCACCACCCCACCGGTCTGACCCGGGCGTCGCAAGGTGGTTCCGGACCCGCGTCCGCACCCGTCCCCGCCGAGAGGCTTACGGTTCTGGGCGTCCTGTTCTCCGGCGTGGACGGAGACGGACTCGTCGTCGGAATCACCGCGGTGTTCGCCGCGACGACCGCGCTGTTCGCGGTACTCGGACTCGTCTATCAGCCGTTTCTGCTGCTTTTCGCGGCGATCTTCGCGGCGGCGACGTACCTGCTGTGGTACCACGTCAGCGGCCGTCTCCTCGCGCGGGTCGAGCGTACCACCGAAACCGCGAAGGAGCGGAGCCGCGAGCGGGCGAACGCCGCGTCGCGGGGCCCGCGCGACTTCGAGGGGTTCGGCCCGGGCCGCCGCGCGGCCGGGGACGGGGGGCGCTTCGGCCGGAATCGACGGGCGTCAGAAGCCGAGCAAGGCGGTCGACGGAGACGCCGATCGCGGGGCCGGTCATCCGCCGCGACCGAGCTGACGGTCGCGGAGGCGTACCGCACGCTCGGCCTCGATCCCGGCGCCGACGAGGACGCGGTGAGAGCCGCCTACCGGGAGCGAGCGAAAGCGGCCCACCCCGACACCGACACCGGCGACGAGGAGCAGTTCAAGCGCGTGAACCGCGCGTACGAGCGGCTGACGAACTGATCGTGTCTGTTCTCGTCTCTCACCGCTGAGTGCCGCCCGCGCTCCGGATCGCTACTGTGACAAGAGAACCCACACCACGAAAAGGGTTTTACTAAGCCGCTCCCTATCCGCGGCTATGAGCGCTGACCGGGCCGTTCTGCACTCGGCCCTCGAGCGCGGCGAGGAGGAGGGGGGCAGCGTCGAGTTCAAAGAGCGACTGTCGCGAGAGCTCCACCTCGCCGACGGTCGGCTGGAGAGCCTCGCGGCGCAACTGCGTCACCGGGTGCTCTCGGGGGACGGCACGGCGACGTACGTCGTCGGCGTCACCGACGACGGCGGCATCGCAGGGATCCCCCCGGAGGCGTTCTCCGAGTCGATGGACGTCCTCTCGATCCTCGCCGAGGAGGCGGGCGCGCACATCGAAGACGTCGAGACGTGGGGCGTCGCCGCCGACGGGATCGGCACTGACGGCGTCGAAAGCGGGGCCGAGAGTGGGGCCAAAAGCGGAGCCGAAACAGACGTCGACCGCGGGCTCGTCGGCGTCGCGACCCTGACGGAGGGGGCCGTCCTCGACGTCGACGACGACCACATCGTCGTCGGGACGGCGGGCCACGTCGACCACGGGAAGTCGACGCTGGTCGGCTCGCTCGTCACCGGGACGGCCGACGACGGCCAAGGCGGCACCCGCGGCTTCCTCGACGTCCAGCCCCACGAGGTCGAGCGCGGCCTCTCGGCGGACCTCTCCTACGCCGTCTACGGCTTCGACGACGACGGCGCGGTCCACATGGACAACCCCCACCGGAAATCCGATCGCGCGCGCGTCGTCGAGGAATCCGATCGGTTGGTCTCGTTCGTCGACACGGTCGGTCACGAGCCGTGGCTGCGGACGACGATCAGGGGGCTCGTCGGACAGCGGCTCGATTACGGACTCCTGGTGGTCGCCGCCGACGACGGGCCGACGAAGACGACGCGCGAACACCTCGGGATCCTGCTCGCGATGGAGCTGCCGACTGTCGTCGCGATCACGAAGGCCGACGCCGTCGACGACGACCGGCTCGAGACCGTCGAGCGAGAGGTCGAGCGCCTGCTGCGCGACGTCGGGCGGACGCCGCTGCGCGTCGAGCGGTACGGCGTCGAGACCGCCGTCGAGGAGCTGAGCGACTCGGTCGTGCCGGTCCTGAAGACGAGCGCGGTCACGATGGAAGGCCTCGACGACCTCGATGCGATGTTCGAGCGTCTGCCGAAGGTCGCCACCGACGCCCGCGAAGACTTCCGGATGTACGTCGACCGGACCTACTCGGTGACGGGCGTCGGCGCGGTGGCCTCCGGGACGGTCAACTCGGGGAGCGTGGAAGCCGGCGACGAGCTACAGATCGGCCCGATGCCCGACGGCTCGTTCCGCGATGTCGAGGTCCGCTCGATCGAGATGCACCACCACCGCGTCGACCGGGCGAAGGCGGGGCGCATCGTCGGAATCGCGCTCAAGGGCGTCCGCGAGGAGGAGCTCGAACGCGGGATGGCGCTGCTCTCCGGCGACGCCGATCCGACGCCCGTGCGCTCCTTCGAGGCGGAGGTGATGGTGTTGAACCATCCGACGCGCATCCGTGAGGGCTACGAACCGGTCGTACACCTCGAGACCGCGAGCGAGGCGGCGATCTTCCGCCCCGAGGGCGGGCAGTTGCTGCCGGGCGACCGGGGCACGGCGACGGTCGAGTTCAAGTTCCGGCCGTACCTCGTCGAGGAGGGCCAGCGCTTCGTCTTCCGCGAGGGCCAGTCGAAGGGCGTCGGGACGGTCACGGACGTCGGCGGCGACGGCGAATAGCCAACGACGACCGATGCCGATGTAGACAGTTTCTCGGCTCTCGTCACTCTCCGACCGTATCGTCCTTCAGGTCGAGTCGCGGAGCAACCCCCTCGTAAGTGTCGTCGCTCGAGACGATGGTGTCTCCCTCCGACTCAACGAGATGAAGCGCATCAAAAGGAGTGAAACCGTGATCTTCAACGTACGTCGACGCCTTGACGACCGTGTCCACGTCGCCGCGAACTTCTACGAGACTGGCGGCGTTCGCGATGACTCGGTCCGTGTCACGGTCCTCGCGGTAGGCGACCAAGAGGAGTTCAATGAGTGTGAACTGCGATGTCCAGAGTTCGTTTCGATGCTCCCGATAAACCGTTTCGGCCGCCTCTCCGAGCCAGTCTTCGTCTTTGATGAGTGCGAGTAGAAAGTCCGTTTCGGCGTACATTCAGCGTCCGGCCTCGTCCAGTGCTTCCTCTCGCGCCTCTGCGCGGAGTTCAGTGGCCGACGTCTCTCCGTCGGCAAACTCGTCTCTGAGCGCACCGAGCGGATCATCCGCGATCGGAACCAGCTTGACCCCGTCGTGAAGTTCGACGACATAGTAACGATCGCCGTATCGTTCTCGCAGCTCCTTCGGGAGCGTCAAGCGCCCTCGGTCGTCGAGTGTCACCTCTGACATACCTGACAGTACCGTGGGAGAATTTAAAAACATTCCCCGGTGAACAGCGTTTTTCCCGCAAACAGTGAGAGGGTGTGCTGGTCGCGAACAGCACGCCATCGATCCCCGCGACGTTGAAGTCCCGCGGCGACCCAGTTCCCCTATGGTGACGATACCGGAACTCGCGCTCGTCGGACTCCTCGTCGGCGTGCAGGTGCTGGAGACGGTACTCGACCGGCTGAACCTCCGGTACGGCGCGTCGGCCGTCCGCGAGGCCGCCGAGTGGGTGCGCGACGCCCTCGACGTCGACGACCCCGAGGAGATGCTGGCGTACCAGCGCTCGAAGACGGTTCTCTCTCGGATCCAGTCGTGGCTGGGCGTCGTCGCCGTGCTCGCGGTCGTCGTCTCGGGGTTATACGGCGACCTCGTCGCGGTGCTGACCGAGACGGGGCTGCCGAGCGCCGCCCAAGGGGTGCTGCTCTTCGCCGGCGCGGTCCTCGCGGATCGCGTCCTCGCCGCGCCGTTCGACGCCTACGAGACGTTCGTCGTCGAGGAGCGGTTCGGCTTCAACAACCAGACGCCGGCGCTGTGGCTTCGCGACTTGGCGATCGGGACCGTCGTCGCGCTCGTTTTGGGAGGGGTCGTCGCGGGCGGGATCCTCATCGCGGTCGCGGCGCTGCCGACGCTGTGGCCCGCCGTCGGCTGGGCGCTCGTCGTCGGCTTCTCGCTTCTGATGATGGTCGTCTACCCGCGCGTGATCGCGCCGCTGTTCAACGATTTCGAGCCGATCGAGCGGGGGGAGCTCCGGACCGCGGTCGAGGACGTCTTCGAGCGCGCGGGCTTCGAGTGCGAGCAGGTCTACGAGATGGACGCCAGCCGCCGCTCCTCGCACTCGAACGCCTACTTCGTCGGATTCGGGCGAGCGAAGCGCGTCGTCCTCTTCGACACGCTCGTCGAGCAGATGGACCGCGAGTCGATTCAGGCGGTGCTCGCGCACGAACTGGCCCACTGGAAGAAGGTGCACATCTGGAAGCAACTGGGCGCCTCGGCGGTCCAGACGGCGCTCGTCTTCGCGTTCCTCTGGTGGGTAACGACGTCACAGTGGGTGTACGCCGCGTTCGGACTCCCGCAGGAGACGTACGCGGCGCTCGGAATCGGCCTGCTGTTCGCCGGGCCCGTTCTCACGCTCACCGCGCCCCTAACGAACCGACTCTCGCTTGCGCACGAGCGCGAGGCCGACGACTTCGCCGCCGAGACGATGGGGGAAGCGGAGTCGATGACGCGCGCGTTGCGCACGCTCGCGGGCGAGAATCTAAGTAATCCGTTTCCGCACCCGGCGTACGCCGCGTTCCACCTGACGCACCCGCCGATTCCCGAGCGGATCCGACGGCTTCGGAAGCGACACGGCCGAGCGGGCGGCGGAGACGGCGTCGAGGGCGCGGGAGGAGATGACGGCGGTCCGGACGTGCCGCCCGCGACGTAACCTATTTCTCGCGCACGTAGCCGCCGTCGCGCTCGGCGGCCAGATCGAGGAGGACCGCCCACTCGAGGATCCGCTCGACGCGCTCGCGCCACACGTCGCGCCAGTCACCGGCGGCGCGGTGCGTCTCCCAGACGGGCACGCGCTCTTCGAACGACGCAAAAACTTCGTCGACAGTCTGCGGCTCCTCGTCGTCGAGCGCCGCGAGCACCTCGCGTGCGCCGTAAACCCGTGCCTCGAACGCCGACCGGAGATGCTCTGGCGTCGGCTCGGTCGACTCGCGGACGAAACTCCCCGAGTCGGTCTCGGCGGCGAGTTCGAGCGCGCGGAGGAACGTGAGCCACGTGCGCGCGACGTCGCGAGAGGGGAAGTCGAGCCGTCGCATCAGGCGGGCGCAGCAGTCGTCCTCGGTGCCCGGGACGAGCGGGACGGCCCGTTGGGCCGCCTCGACGCGATCGAGCGAGTCGGGGACCGCCGGGAGGAGTTTGAATCTCATCTCGTGACCCTCACTGTCGGTACGCGAACGATTCCGCGAGGAGTTTCTCGTCGGTCTCCCCGAGGACGTGCGTCGGGCCGTCGATGACGTCGATAGTCACCTTCGCGGGCGCGAAGACGGTCTCGGGGACCTCATAGAAGTCCCAGCCGGCGTCCTCGAAGATCGCCTCGAACGGCGTGCCGTACTCCTCGCCGGCCGTGGAGGGCACGCGGTCGAACGCCTCGAAGTCCTCGGCGACAGTGAGATGGACCTCGCCGCCGTACGCGACGGCGTCGTTCGTCCGGGCCATCGCGACGCTCTCGTCGTAGCTGACCGGGGCGAGCGGCGCCGAGCCGAACGCCGACTGGACGTTGCGGATGTCGTATCCCAGCTCGAAGAGCCGAAAGAGCGCGAGTTCGGCCGCGCGGGCGGCCGCCGTGACGCTTCCCACCGTCGAGCCCGTCGCGTACGCGGGGAGGAAGACGCCGCTCGGCTCGACGCCGGCGCGCTCGGCGACGTGCTCGGCGATCCGGTCGTCGGGGAGGTCGATGCTCTCGACCGCGAGCACCGTCAGGTCGAACTCGTCGAAGTACGAGAGCGCGTGGAACTCCTCCTCCTCGGCGACGAGCGCGCGCGCCGGCCCCGAGCCGAGGCCGTCGAACGGCGGGTCCTCGAAACCGAGTTCCCAGCCGGCCTTCTGCGAGCCGAGCAGCGCGAGCGCCGGATGGTCGGTCTGGAGTTCGATATGCGGCGTGGGCGCGCCGGCGACGTCGTCCATCCGGGTCTGCACCGTCGCGAGGCCGGCGGTCTGGACCTCTGTGAGAAGCATCCCGGCCTCGACGCCGCCCTCGCTGTCGACGCCGAAGTCGAGGACGGTCGCCCCCGAGTCGAGTTCGTACGGCTCGACGCGGAGTTCCTCCGCGAAGTCGATGGCCTCGTCGATGAGTTCGATGGCCATCCGATTGATGGAGTCCATAGGCCGGGGTTGGTCGCCCCGAGTAAAAGGCGTTGGCAGTCCGCTATTCAGAATGCCGATTCCGAAACCACGATGCAACCTCCTGCTGGAATGTTTCGAACCAGTGGATATCGTTATGCAGAACATCGTAGACAACGTCGTGGTTGACGTCTCCATACCGATGTGCGAGAACGTTTCGGAACCCCACGGCCTCCTCCATTCTCCGTTGCGTCTCTCTCGAGATGATACTCGCATCGCCCAAAGCCTCGATCTCTTGTTTTGACGTCTGCGCACCGCCTATATCCTCTGAGGCTCGGATGTGTTGTGCAAGGTCGATACAGGATTGAATGAGATTCATAAACGTCCGCTCAACTGCTCGCTGTCTCACAATGTCTGCTACGTACTCGTCTCTCGACAGTCCACGCATCCGTTTCAAATCGTGCGTGTACTCGTTGATATACTGGAGTTTATCGATGATTACGTCGTCGTCGACCATTCAGACGTCTCCACGCGCGAGCCGATCGATGAACTGTTCTCGTTCCTCTTTTCGTTCCTCCGAGTGGGCCTCGTATTCCGACTCGATCCGAGATCTGTACGCCTCAATGGTCGACTCCTCGCCAACGAGTCGAATCCCCTCTTGGAGAGCGGCGTGCGCGACGTGAATTGGAAGCGTCTCAATATCGCTCACGTCGACGAACCCGTCGGCATACTCCTGTACTACGGCATCGATTCGGTTGCGACGACGGAAGCGCTCGCGCTCGTCGGCGTTGTCGGGAAATTTCAGCGCGACGTCGACGTCCGAGGCTGCGCCCGCCGTACCGCGGGCGTACGAGCCGAACAGAACGGCGAAATCGACATCCGTCCCAGCGAGGAACGCACTCATTCCGTCGAGATCTATATCCGCTGCATTTGGTCGAGACGCGCCCACCATAGCTGACCCTTGCGGCTCCGAGATAATGATAGTACCCACGCGAGCGTGAAGGGCCAGATCGATTCGAGTCATCTCCGGCCAGAGTGGTGTGTGAATCTTTCTCACATAATTCGGGCCGTAGGGCGCTTCTCGCGGTGGTTCGCGTCAGACGACTACACAAAGTATTTACCGGACGTGGTACTTGGTTGTCTCGTACCCCTACCCATGGTGGCACCAGCGAGTACTGCGGACCAGATCCGATCGGTCGGATCGACGCGGTGAACGTGCGCGCAAAGCTGCTGTCGCCGACGATGGATACACAATCCAACCAAACTATGACAGGAAATACAAACAAGTCCCGCGCGGTCTTCCTCGCGGCGCTTATGGTCTTCAGCGTTTTCGCTGGGACCGTGGCGTTCACGGGAAGTGCTGCAGCGCAGGAATACGCCGGGAATGCGGTCGAATATCAGAATGACTCCAACGAATGGGTCATTGAGGTACCGATTGAAGGTGGCATAGGTTCGGTCACCGCAGATAATAGTACGTTCTCCCTGCTCGATGATGGTGATAACGTCACTGATGACTATGTAAGCAACGTTTACAAGTCAGACAGTGCCGTCTACCTCCATCTGAGCGAGAGAGTCTCCTCGAACGACCTTGAGGTTAACATCAAGAGTGGTAGCGGAGTCTCCAACACTGGTGAAAAGGCGGTTGTCTTCGCAGGCCAGACAATCGAGTTCACTACGGGCGACGACAGTCCCCTTGACAACGTTAGTTCATACCAGGGGTCGACAGTCGCAATTAATGTCTCTGACAGCACCAACACCGATGTGACTGTTGAGGGTGAAGACAACAATTACTTCCGAGAAGGTAGCACGGGCGCGAACAGTACGGTGTTCACCTTTAGCACCTCCGCCCGCGAAATCGGAGAGTACAAGGTCTTCGTTCAGAACAACGACAATGCTGGTAACCGGACGTTCATCAACGTTCGCGACCTGCAGCTCGATGTTTCGATTGACGACCTGAACGTGTCCAACGAGGACACGATTGAGGGAACCGCCTCTGCTGTGGCTGGCGGTCGAAACGTTGACATCGACCTCCTCGACAGCAGCGGAGACAGCATCAACACGACTAATGTTGATCTGTCCGGTCAGGGTGACTACGACTTCGAGTTCGACGCGATGACCGCGGACAACGGGTCCCAGATCGACACGGGCACGTACTCGATTGAAGTGACCGACACGACGTCCGGTGTTGCAGTTGAATCCTCGGAAATCGATGTCTCCGAGGCTGCTGACGAAGACGTCGACTTCACGCAAAACGCGATCTCCGAACAGCGAGGTGACATCCTCGAAGTGACTGTCGAGATGACAGAGACTTCGGAGGCAACAATCACCTTCGGTTCGGACAGCGACGGAGTCAACGCGAGTGCGACCGTCGAGGACGATGATGGTGACGGTCAAGCGACCGTATACATCAACACGTACAACCTCGACTCGAATGTCTACGACGACAATGCCTTTAGTGTGGACTCGGACAGCGACGATAACCTCGTCGATGAGCAGCTCCACCAAGGTACTGGTGACCTAATCGACGCCGGCGACTACGACCTTGAGGTTCAGGCTGGCGACGTGAATGACGGCAGTGGAAACCCTGTTGTGACTAGCTCCGACGACGTTGCGACGGTCACGCTTGAGGAGCGCAGCACTGACTCCCTCCAGATGTGGACGGGAAGCTCCGATGAAATCGGTAGCATCTCCAGTCTCGAGGACGTCAACGAGGCGCTCGACGAGAACCAGATCACGCAGTCCTCAGAGGTTGCCGTTGGTGACTACGCGGTTCACCGACTCGAAGCGTCCGGCTTCGAAGGTGCGCTCAACGCACGCGAGGATGAGGATGTCACTAACGCATTCTCCAACTTCGGTGCGATCGAACTGACGATCGAGGAAGCGGACCCCGGTGCGAACCAGAACCCGTCCGCACTCAATCTGGGCTACGGTGACAACGTGACTGTCATCGGTGACGGCCCCAACGACACCTACTACGTCGTCGTTGATACTGGCGATGTGGAGTTCTCCGGCGACCGAGCCGGCGAGTCGCTCCCGAACGACGATGACACGGCACTGGAGACAAACTTCACCGTCGTGCAGGACGACGGTGGGTACGACTTCACGCCTGACAGCGAGTTCGACGACGACGAGAACTCCGAGACGTTCGTCGAGTTCGATGCTAACGAGCCTGAACTCAACATCAACGAACCGTACAACGTCTCTAACGCGGCCGAGCAGACTCTCGGTGGCGACACCAACATCGCCCCCGGTACTGAGCTGACTCTCCGCGTCCGCAGTCAGACCGGAACCAGCCCGAGCTTCCTGAAGACGGCCTCACCCGTGGTCCAGCCTGACGGCACATGGAGCGCGACGCTCGACTTCAGCGAACAGAACGTTGGCGACGAATACGATATCATCGCTAACGCTCAAATCTACACGGCTGGTCCGACAGAGGAAGAGGGTCAAGTCGTAGAGGCTGTCTCCACGGCGACGCCTGAGCCGGACACGGACACGCCTGAGCCGGACACGGACACGCCTGAGCCGGACACGGACACGCCTGAGCCGGACACGGACACGCCCGAGCCTGAGACCGAGACGCCGACCTCCACGCCCGGCTTCGGTGTGGTCGTCGCGCTGACGGCTCTCCTCGCGGCTGCGCTGCTCGCGACCCGTCGCGACTAACGCGCTAACCCACCGGAAGTAATTCCGGCCCTTCGACTTCCCATTTCTTTCGACGCTACGTGGTGAGCGACAGCCACAGGGAATACCTGAGCGCGCGGAGTCATTTTATAACGCGAACGAGAACAATCACATCGCCACGACGCCGTCGATCCCTTTTCTGAGAATTGCAAAGAAACATATTTAGGGCTCCTGCCAACTGCTTGTAGTATCCCTACAAGGGGGTGCGGAAGCCTCGTCGTTCGGTCCACACGAAGGCGAGTGAGACCGGACTGACGAGTCGACACCGCACACTTGGGGGGACGGCCATTCATTATGACTGAAAATACGAATCAATTTCGCGCGGCCTTCCTTGCGGTGATACTGATCCTCAGCGTCTTCGCCGGAACCGTGGTGTTCTCGGGGAGCGTCGCTGCGGCCGAAAGCGCCGACGGTGGAAACGTCTCGAACGCGACGGTGTACGAGCAGACGACCAACACGCACACGGTGCAGCTCAATTCCACGCTGAACACCACAGATGGAGTTACGACCACACAGTACGCGAACTACACGGTTTCATTCCCGGATTCGCCAGACTTCGATCTCTCGTCCGAAGATAATTCGACAGTCCAGGTGTCCGGCGGGGGAAGCGGGACTGTCGCTCTCGACAGCACGTACTGGGATTCAGACAATAACAACTTCACTATCAGAGTTGAACGAACCGGATCTACATCTGGTGAACAGGATCTGAATCTCACCTTCCAACTCCGAGACATCGTTGCACCAGAGGTTAGCAGCACTACCAGTGGCCAGGCGTCGTTCGCTCTCGACACGAACGACGATGGCACCTCGGAGTACTCGACAGATATCCAACAGCTGACTGTCGAATCCACGCCCGAAGGCGCACCCGAACTCCAGAGCGCCGTCCACTACGACGACAGCGGTGACGAGGGTATCGGTGTCGAACTCGCGTTCAGCGAGGCGGTCAACGTTTCGGCGAGCGACATCGCGCTGTACGAGGACGGCTCGGCGGTTACACACACGGTTCAGGACACCGGCGTCACAGAGCGCGTGTTCGTCACGACGAACAGCGAAATCCTCACGGGTGACCTCGAGGTCAACCTCGGCGACTCCATCGAGGACGTCGACGGCGACGCCCTCACCGACGCGGGCAACAACTCCGTCACGTTCGCGCCCGTGACGGTGAAGACGAACGACGACGAGAGCGCCTACAAGGGCGGTAACGTCGCGATCGTCAGCGAGAGCGGAAACGATGTCGGCGTGGAGATCGAGGGGCCCGAAAGCTTCTACTTCGACGGCTCGACCGACACGAACAGCGAGGTGTTCGTCCTGAACACGACGAACCGCGACCTCGGCCAGTACAACGTCAGCATCGACGGCAGCGACATCGACAACACGCACCTCACGCTGCGTGACCTCGAGCTCGGGGTCACCGTCGACGACTACAACGTCACGACGGCGGACGCCATCGAGGGGACCGTCGAGGCCCGCGGCTCCGAGCGCGCGATCACGCTCGAACTACTCGACAGCGGCGGCGACACCGTCGACGGGTCGAGCACCAGCGCTTCGCTCAACGGACAGGGCGAGTACGACTTCAGCTTCGATGCCTCCAGCTCCGGGCTGGACCTCGAGGAGGGTAACTACACGGTCCTCGTGACCGACGACTACTCCGGCGTCGAGGTCGAATCCGAGGACGTCTCCGTCACCGCGGCGGGCGACGAGGACGCGACGTTCACCGAGAGCGTCGTCACCGACGAACGCGGCGACGTCGTCGAACTCGCCGTCGAACTGCAACGGACCAGCACGGCGACGCTCACGCTCGGCACCGAAGATCAGGGCGTCGTCTCCAACGTGACCGTCGAGGACGACGACGGTGACGACCGGGTGACGCTGTATCTCAACACGACCGCACTCGAAGACGCGACGGGCACGTACAGCGACGGTGGGAACGTCTACTCGCTCGATTCGGATAGCGACGACGGGATCGTGACGGCCGACATCGGTACGAACGTCGACGACCTCATCGACGCCGGCGAGTACGATCTGGCGGTCCGTCCGGGTGAGAACGCCGGCGAGGACTCGACCGACGTCGCGACCCTCGTTCTCGAAGCGCGCGGAACGACCGAGATAAACACATGGACGGCGCAAGACGGCTTCGACCCCACCGATCTCGAAGACGTCAACGAGGCGCTCGACGACGGAGAGCTCACGGCGGCCGACGAGGTCGCCAACGGGGACGTCGCGGTCCACGAACTCGTGACGACCGGCTTCGAGGGGACCTTCGACGCCCAGCACAGCGAGGAGATCACGAGCGCCTTCCTCGACAAGAGCGCGGCCGGAACCGTCTACAACTTCTCTATCGAGCAGGCTGACCCCGGTGCGAACCAAGAGGCGTGGGCGCTCAATCTCAGCGCGGAGAACACGACCGTGATCGCCGACGGTGACAACGACACCTACTACGTGTTCGTCGACACCGGCGAAGTCAACACCTACGATGGGAGTTCGATCCCGAACGACGAGAGCCTGACGGCGAACTTCACGGTGTTTAACGACGACGCCACCGACTTCACGTCGGCCGAACTCGACGACGACGAAGACGAGACGACCCTCGTCGACTACGACGTCGTCGAACCCGAACACACCGTGAGCGAGCCGTACAACGTCTCGAACGCGGCCGAGCAGACGGTCAGCGGTGAGACGACGCTGGCTCCCGGAACGGAACTCCGCCTCCGCGTCCGCAGTACGGAGGGCACCAGCCCGAGCTTCCTGAAGACGGCCTCGCCCGTGGTCCAGTCCGACCGGACTTGGAGCGCGGAGTTCGACTTCAGCGAGCAGAGCGTCGGTGACACCTACGACATCGTCGTCTCCGGCGGCGCCGCCGCGGACGTGACGGAATCCGGTCAGGTCGTCGAGGTGGTCGAGACGCCGACGCCTGAGCCGGACACGGACACGCCCGAACCCGACACGGACTCGCCTGAGCCGGACACGGACACGCCCGAACCCGACACGGCGACCGAGTCCGAGCCCGGAACAGATACCGACGGAGCCGACACGGAAACGCCGACTTCCACGCCCGGATTCGGTGTGGTCGTCGCGCTGACGGCGCTGCTGGCCGCCGCGCTGCTCGCGGTCCGTACGCAGCGATAGTTCCTTCGCCCCGACAGCGGTTTTCTGATTTCCGTCTTGCTTCCGTGTTGTGTACGAGCCAGAGAGTACGCGTAAGCCGACTGTACTCTCGATAGGCTGTTTGTACTCTTTTCGACACGAGATCATCCCGAGGTATGGCCGGGTTCCCCAACGCGCCTCCGCGCACCGCCGTAACTGTCATCACGAGCCTCACTACCCACGAACAATCCAGAAACGCGGGTCCGCGAGCCGCCTGAGACGATGGCGAAACGAAACGCGACATCGGTGAGTCGGCGACGCGTGCTGTCCGCAAGTGGGTGCGCACTCGCGTCATTCAGTCTGTTGAGCGGGGTTGCCGGTGCGACGCACGAAACGGAGTGGTGCCCGCGAGTAGCCATCACACACGACGGGCTCGGCGTTCGGATGGATCCCGAGGCCGACGCCGACCGCGTGATCATCTACACGGCGGACGGCACGGCGCACAAGTTCGACGAGTGCGTTCGAGGCGGCTATCACTACGCGGAGAACGGATACATCGACGACGGGTGGTACGGGCACATCGAGCGGGTGGAAGCCACGCGGGGCAGTCGAACGGTGATCGTCGAGAACGATATGGAGATGACGCTGGAGGTGACCTGTTCGCTGTGGCGGACGCCGAACGAAGCACCCTACGACTTCCGGATGCGATATGAGAACGCCCACAAGATGTACGACGGCCCCGTCGGCGACGAACCGGTCTACGGGTCGCCCGGACGGACGATTCGGTCTATCAAGGAGATGGCCCACGAGCTCGAAATCGACTTCGACAACCGACAGGACTGCGACCCCGACGGCGACGTCGCGGTGACGTTCGATTGCACCACCGTTACGGTCCGCCCCGAGGAGTTCGTCAACGGTGTCGAGGAAATCTACCGACCCACACTGACGTTCGCTGACGGAACGCGACAACTGCTGTCGGAGCCCGATGAGATGCTCGAACCGCCGCAGACCTTCGCCGGGACGGGCGAACACGAGGGCAAGGGTATCGAACACCTCAACATCTGGAACGACGTCACCGGATCGGCGATGTTCACCTACACGAACCCCGATATCGACTCCTGTGACGCGGGTGGCAGTTCATCGCAGGGGTCGAAGTCGGTGGAATCATCGAACGCGTCGGAACCGGCGGAAGCGACGGAACCGTCGGAACCCACGGCGACCACGCCCCAGACGTCAACCGAACCCACACCAGCACCGACAGCAGAGACGTCCACAGCGTCTTCAACCGAAAACGGGTCGACGCCGTCGTTGACGAGAACGCAGACTACGTTCCCCACAGAGACATCGAACCGAACGCCAGAATCGAACGAGTCGCTGCGGCGAAGCGGCGGTGGTGTCATCGACGGCGAACGCAGCAACGAGCGGGTCGCGGTCGATTCGGACGACCTCGACTGGCTGCTGGCGCTCGCCGGAATCTCCTCGTTCGGTGGGATCGCGTACCTCGCGAATCGGCTCGGGCAGTCGTGAGTCTCCGGCACCGTGGCATAGGGTGTAGATCCAAGCTCAGATATCTAAGAACACCTTCATTTGTCTGACTGACATTTATGTGTTGTTTACTCGTTGTCAGACTGTGATGGATCCGAGGCCGACGGTCTCCGAACGGGTTGTCCAGCGCGTCGCTGCGAAGACGAACAGGGATCCCACAGCGCTTCCGCCGCTGTATGAGGCCATCGACCCGGACGGCCTCGAGGACGTGATCGCGGGGCTCGACGCCGGAGAGCTCACGTTCGCCTACGCGGGCTGTGAGGTCACCGTCGACAGCGAGGGAAGCGTCACGGCCGACGAGCGGTTCACTCGAGGATCGTCGAGAGAGGTCGCGACGAGCGACGATTAGGGAAGAGTGCCCGGGGTGGGCTCCGAACCCACGATCTCCGCATGTCCCAGGTTCGAGGCTCGGCGGGCCCCGTGGGGAGCGGCGGAGGCTTCCAAGGCGTACCGCACCGAATCTCGGGAAACCCTATGAGTGCGGCGCTATGTCCAGCTAAGCCACCCGGGCTCGTCTTCCCGTAGTCCGATGACGTTCTTAAACCTTCGCAAGTTCGACGACGGCGGGGGCTCGGTCTGCGTGACGTCCAGTCTGATCCGGTCGGCTAGGGTTGGTCTGATCGATCCGATCTGCGCTCACGCCTCGCGGTCTGCGCGCTCTGCCTCCTCTGCGTGCTCCTCCTCCAGCGACGCGCGGCGGTCGGCGTACCACCCGTATGCCGTCGGCCCGACGAGGAGGGCCGCGAGGAGGCTCGCCGCGGCCACGAGTCTGAGGTCCGTCGCGCCCGCCAGGTCGCCGGCGGCGAGCGACTCCGCGGACGCACCGGCGAGCACGCCGGCGAGCACCCACGGGATCTCACCGATCGCCGTGCCGAGCAGGAACGTCGAGAGCCGAACGCCCGCGACGCCCGCGGCGACCGAGACCACGTCGGAGGGCGCCGGCACGAGCCGACTGGCGACGACGCTCCGGACGCCGCCCGCTCGATCGACGAACGACTCTCCAGCGGCGGCGAGACCGCCGCCGCGGCCGTAGCGCCGCGCGAGGAGGAACGGCGGAACGCTCGTGAGCGCGACGAGCGCGAGGGCCAGCGGGAAGGAAGCAGGTCCGAGTCCGTAGCCGAGAAGCACCGCGAGAAGCGTTGTCGGCCACGCGAGAAGCGGCCGAACGGCGGCGAGTGCGATCGTCGCGGCCACGAGTCGGACCGGGTCCGCGACGAGCCACGCCGCGCGCGCGAGCACGGCGTCGGGTGAGGTGACGAGCGCCGCCGCGAGGACGAACGCGAGCGCCGCGCCGGCGACGAGTCGCGCTCGCAGTCGGGAGCGGTCCATCGTCTCCGGATCGCCGCCCGGCGGGCATAACAGTTGTTTTGTTTTCGCGGCGCGCAGGACGGACTGAGCCGTGGCGGACGACGACCAACCGGAGCTATCGACGTTCGGTGGCGGAGGGGACACCGATAGCGACGGCAGCGGAGAAGGCGACGCGACCGCCGATAGCGACGGCGGCGAGGACCGTGACGGGGCCGTCGGTCAGCATAACGGGGAATGTGACGCCGGCGACGACGTCGATGCTCTCTCCCGCTCCCCGGTCGCAGAACTCGACCGTAGCGCGCGCGTCGAACTCGGCGTCGACCTCCTCGCGCACGTCGAGGTCGAGTCGCTCTCGCTTTCGGAGGCCGTCGACCGGATCGAGACGGTGACGACGGACCCCGCGCTGACGCGGGAGATTCTCGATACCGCGGAACTCCGCGGCGTGATCGACCGCGAGGGCGGGCGGCTCTTGACCCGCCGCGGGGGCACGTTCGTCCGGTTCGACCGACAGGTCGTCCGCCGGGAGGGCGATTACCAGTGTCGTCGCTGCGGGGCGAGTCTCTCGACGGGACACTTCGTGCGCTTCGAGTCGGGCGAACTCGGACCGTTCGGTCCCTCCTGCGTGCGGCGCGTCCTCGGGCGCGAGTGAGCGGCGCTCACCGACCGCGTCGGAGCTCCTCGATGAGCTGTTCGACGAGTTCGCGCTGAGCGCGGAGTTCCGCGTTCTGGCGCTCGACCGTCTCGCGGAGCGCGGCCAGCTCCTCGCGGACCTGCTCGTCGACGGCGGGCGTGGCCGACTCGAACCCGGAGCCCTCGAAGCCGGGCTCCGGCGGCGTCGGTGCGGGGGTTCGCTCGCCCGCGTTCGACGCTGGCCCGTCGGCGTGCGTCGCGTCCGCCGGCGCCGTAGCCTTCGGCTCCGCGTCCTCGCTCGCAGGACCGCCCCGAACGAGATCGTCGCGCCCGCCGTAGTCCGCGTCCGGGTGCGCCGCGCCGGTCTCCGGGTTCCCCCTCGGTTCGGCCTCTCGGGTCGCCTCAGCCCACGTCACCTCGTCGGGAGCGGGGGCCGCGTCCGCGTCGGTCCGTCCCGTCGGGGACTCGTCGGAGTCGCTGCCAGCGTCAGCCTCCGTGTCGGTGGCTGTCCCGCTGCCAGCCGTCCCGACGTCAGCGACCGGTTCGGCGTCGGTCGTCTCGGCGTCCTCCCGCCGGGTCGAGTCGGTCGCCGATTCCGATGCCGGCGGGCGTTCGACCTGCTGAGCGAGCGCGTCCGGGCTGGGTTCGTCGGCGGCGGCCTCGGCGGTCGGACGGTCCTGACCCGCAGTCGGCGTCGATCGCTCGTCCGGCGTCTCCGGTGCCGAACGGCTCTCGGTGTCACGCGTGGCGTTTTCGGGGAGCTCATCGGGTTCCGCGGGGTCGGCGATCAGCGGGTCGGGGCCGTCGCCGAACGACACCTCCTCCCGGGAGGCGGGTCCGTCCTCGGCGTCGACCGCCTCGTCGTCGGGTGCGGCGGCCGCGCGGAGGTCCTCGACGGTCTCGACGCCCCAGTAGGACAGAAGCGTCGTCTCCAGCGCGGCGCGGACGGCGCGGGCGTCCTCGTTGGGGGCTTTGAACCGCTCCTGTCGGCCGTCGACCGTCAGGACGACCGAGGTCGCGACGCTGCCGTCCTCGAAGTCGAGGTCGCTGATGTCGCTGTAGTGATAGGACTCGAAGTCCTCGTCCCAGAGGTTCGCGCCGATGTGGCGGACCACGCGCTCGCCCGCGACCACGATCGTCAGTTCGCTGAAACGGAACAGCCGCTCGATCGATTCCTCGGGTCCGAGCACGTCGTTCGCGTGCAACACGCCTTCGAGAATCGGGCGGATGGCGCGTTCGAGTCGCTTCGCCGGCAGCGAGAGCGTCTGTTGGCCGTCGAGCCCGTAATCGAGCGTTATCTTCGCCTTTCGTCGTCCCTCCGAGACCGTGATCCGCTCGGCCTCGTGAGCGTATTCGTCGACGGATTCGTCCGAGAGCAGCCCTTCGGCGCGGTAGAGCAGCGTTCGCGTCGGCGTCACGAACAGTTCGTCCTCGCCGCCGAGGTCGACGCGGGCGACCACGTCCTCACCGGCGAGGTCGGCCTGGACGATCTCCGGTTGGCTCATAGATCCGTCCACCGTCCGTTTCGTCATAAATCCGTGGGTCTTCGCGGCGGGCAACGACCGGCATCGCGGCGACCGTCGATCCGAAACCTCGGACGCGGTCCGAGACGTCGCAGCGGCGGCGGGATTTAATCACCCGGCCGTGATAGTGAGGAGAACGAGAGATCATCGAATGCGAGAACTCCGACTCGAGGGACTGCATCCCCGGGATCTGACGCAACGACAGCGGTTACTGCTGGTTTTCGTTGTCAGCCTCGCCTCGGTTGTCCTCTTTTTCACGTTGGTCTACAACTGGGGGATGGCGGCCCTCGAGAACCGCCCGCAGTCCGTCTTCCGGTCGTTCCAGACGGTGGTCGAGACGATGACGACGACCGGGTTCGGCGCGGACTCACCTTGGGCGACGCCGGTGATGAACGTCCTGATGGTGACGATCCAGCTGACCGGCGTCGTCATCGGATTCGTCACGCTTCGCATTCTGGTCATTCCGCTCTTCGAGCGGACGCCGCTGAACCTCGATGACCGTCTCACGACCAAGAACGACCACGTCGTCATCGCGGAGTACCAGCGTGACACGTACGTGCTCCTCGATGAACTCGAGGAACTCGACGTCGACTATGTCCTCGTCGAATCCGACGAGGAGGAGGCCAAGCGGCTCTCAGACGACGGCTATCAAGCCATCAACGGCGACCCCGAGGAGCGGTCGGACCTCGATCGCGCGTCTATCGGGCAGGCGTCGCTTCTCATCACCGACGCCGGCGACAAGACCGCGAGCATCGTTCTGACCGCACTGGAGGCCAACGAGGGCCTCCGCGTGATCAGCTTCACCGAATCGACGCGCCGCAGGGCAGCGCTCGCGGAGGTCGGCGTCGACCGGAGCGTCGCCCCGCACGCGCTGATCGGTCAGCGACTGGCGGAGAAGGCGACGACGCCCGTCACGGTCGACAGGGTGGGGCGCGGAAACGGGGAGACAGACGAGGCGGCCGACGAGGACGGGATCGATATCCGCGAGATCCTCGTTCGACGGGACAGCCCCCTTCACGGCGTTCGAGTGCGTGACTCTCCGGTCGCTGCACACCCGAACCTGACGCTCGTCGCCGGCTGGTTCGACGGCGAACTGCGTCTCCCGCTGTCATTCGACGACGTCCTGACGCCGAACACCGTGCTGGTCGTCGCCGGCCCGGGACGCGAGATCGACGAGATGACGAACGAGATCAGCGGCGTCCGGTCACGGCGGCTGCAGACGCCGTCGCGGGTCGTCGTCGCCGGTCTGGGCGAGGGAGGAGCCGCCGCCATCGAGGCGCTTTCGGACGGCGTCTCGGTGACGACCGTCGACGAGGCGGCGACGAGAACCCCGGATGTCGTCGGCGACGTCACCGAGCCCGAGACGCTTCGAGACGCCGGTATCGAGGACGCCTCTGCGCTGATCGTCACTGTCGGCGACGATTCGATCGCGCTCTTGACCGTCGCTATCGCCCGCTCGCTCTCCGCGGACGTCGAGATTCTCACGCGCGTAACCGACGCGGCGAAGGCGAGAGCGGCGTTCAGGGCGGGCGCCGACTACGTTCTCTCCACCCAGCGGGTCTCCGCTCGCCTCGTCGCGGCGGAGGTCTACGGCGAACGGGTGATGGACCCGATAAGTCAGATCCGCCTCGTTCGAGCCGACGCCGGACCGTTCGCCGGAGAGGTTCTCGCGGACGCTCGCCGGAACACCGAACGCGGCTGGACGGTGGTCGGCGTCTCGCGCGACGGTACCGTCCTCACTGACGAACGGACAAGAATCGAGGTCGGCGACGAGATGTTCGTCGCGGGGAGCGACGAAGCGATTCAAGCGTTCGAGCGAGAAGCCGGGGATTCCTGAGGCGACGCTCTGGAGACGGTCTCCGATCGAAGAGGAAAGAAGGCATCGACCGAACGGCCGGCAAAGCGCGGTCGATCAGTCGTCGGCGACGGCGTGGGTGTTCTCGCTCGCGGCGCCCGTCATCGCGAGGACGTCGTCGAAGAAGTCCAGCGAGTCGTGGGGGCCGGGGTGGGCCTCGGGGTGGTACTGCCGGGTGATGACGTCGAGTTCCTCGTTCGCGAGGCCCTCGGCGGTGCCGTCGTTGACGTTGACCTGCGTGACGTCGAGTTCCTCGCCCGGCTCGCCGACGGTGTAGCCGTGGTTCTGCGTGGTCATCACGACCGTTCCGGAGTCGAGGTCGCGGACCGGCTGATTGACGCCGCGGTGGCCGAAGTCCATCTTCTCGGTGGTGCCGCCGAGCGCGCGCGCGACGACTTGCTGGCCGAGGCAGATGCCCGCGATGGGCACGTCGCCGACGTACTCCTCGACGAGGTCCTGCGCCGCACTGAAGTTCGCCGGGTCGCCCGGGCCGTTCGAGATGAACAGCAGATCCGGGTCGACGTCCGCGAGTTCCGCGGCGGTCGTGTCGTACGGGAGGACAGACACCGTGGCGTTCCGCTCGACGAGCGACTCGACGATCGACTGCTTCGCGCCGCAGTCGACGAGCGCGACGTCGACCGCGCCGTCGCCGTAGGTCGTGGGGTCGGCGGTCGTGACCTGCTCGCCGATATCGACGTGCTCGCTCATCCCCTTGCACTCCGCCAGCTCGGCTTTCGCGTCCGCGGGCGTTGCGTGCTCGCCGACGGCGATCCCGCACTTCATCGCGCCCTCCTCGCGGATGGAGGTAACGAGATCGCGGGTGTCGATGTGATCCAGCGCGGGGACGTTCTCGCTTTCGAGCCACTCGGCGACGTCCTCGGTGAATTCGTGGGAGATCGCCGCGCGCGGGTGGACGCGGTCGGACTCGAACCGTTCCGCTCGGACGCCGTAGTTTCCGATGAGCGGGTACGAGAACGTCAGGACCTGCTCCTCGTAGGAGGGGTCCGTCAGGCTCTCCTCGTAGCCGGTGTACGCAGTCGTGAACACTAACTCGCCGCGGGTCCGTCCCGGAGCGCGACCGCGGGCCTCGATGACGCGGCCGTCCTCCAGGGCCAGATAGGCGTCCGACATTACGAGAAACGCACGTCATCTGGGGGTATAAGTGTTACTTTCGTAGCTGAGTTACGAAATTCGTAATCGGTAAGCCCCCCGAGTGCGTGGGGTCGGTATGGACGACCTCGACCGGCGGATCCTCGACATCCTCAGACGGGATTCCCGGACGCCCTACACCGAGATCGCAGCGCAGGTCGAAACGTCAGAGGGGACGGTCCGGAACCGCGTCGAGCGGCTGATAGACGAGGGGATCATCGAGCGCTTCACCATCTCGACGCAGACGGGCAACATCAAGGCGATGATCGAGGTGTCGGTGAAAGTCGACGTCGACACGACCGAGGTGTCGGAGGCGATGGCCGAGTGGGAGCAGGTCGACTTCGTCTGGCAGGTCTCCGGCGAGGAGGACGTCGTCCTCGTCGTCGACGCCGCCGACACCCGCGCCGTCAACGAACTCATCACACGCGCGCGGGAGCTCGACGAGGTGCAGGACACCAAGACGCGGCTCATCCTCGACGAGCGGCTCGGCCGGACGCCGTAGTGGGTGGCGGGTGCCGGCCGGTCTCCGAGGACATCCCTCCGAGACGAGGGCTGACGGCGCCCACGGAGCGCGGAACGAATCGTTTTAGTGTGCGCTGACGGAAGAAGCGAGTATGGCGATCAAACCCAAGTACGTCAAACAGCTCGGAACGGTGCTGCTCGAGAAGTATCCGGAAGCGTTCAACACCGACTTCGAGACGAACAAAGAGAGCGTCGCGACGCTGACGAACGTCGAATCGAAGGGCGTCCGAAACCGGATCGCGGGCTACATCACGCGGAAGAAGGGCAGCACGAACCCCGCCTCGGCGTAATCTGGAGATCTGTTCTCGATAGTTGTCGACGTCGCTAGCGACGGATATCGTCGCGTTCGCCGATCGCTCGCTCTCGCGCGTCGTATGTGCGAACGGGGCCGAAAGAGCGACAACAGGGTGGCCAGATCTCTCAGAGCCGATCCGCGCGACCGGCGGCGCTCCACTTCTCGCGGGGCGTCCCGTCTCGCACGCGACGGACGCGACGCCCGCTCGTCGCGTTCACGCGGCCCGCGAAGGTCCACTTCTCGCCGGACCACGAGTCCGCGGATTGCGCTTTCGCGGCGGCGAGGGCGGCGGCCGCGCGCTCGCCGTCGGCGACGTGTGCGGCGATAGCGGCGGTGATAGCCGCGGCCTCCTCGTCGGTGGCGTCCTCCGGGAGCGACAGGCGCTCTGTGAGGTCGTGCGTCGTCATCGGCTCAGATCGGGAGGTTCCCGTGCTTTTTGTCGGGCAGCGAGTCGCGCTTCGAGCGGAGCATCTCGAGGTCCGAAACGAGGCGGGCGCGCGTCTCCGTCGGTTCGATGACGGCGTCGACGAAGCCGCGGTCGGCGGCCGTGTAGGGGTTCGCGAACTCCTCGCGGTACTCCTCGATGAGCTCCTCGCGGCGCGCTTCGGGGTCCTCGGCGGCCGCCAGTTCCTCGCTGTAGAGGATGTTGACCGCGCCCTGCGGACCCATCACGGCGATCTCGGCGGTCGGCCACGCGTAGTTGACGTCGGCTCCGAGGTGTTTCGACGCCATCACGTCGTAGGCGCCGCCGTAGGCCTTCCGCGTGATCACCGTCAAGAGCGGGACCGTCGCCTCCGAGTAGGCGTACAGCAGCTTCGCGCCGTGGCGGATGATGCCGCCGTGCTCCTGATCGGTGCCCGGCAGGAAGCCCGGCACGTCGACGAAGGAGATGATCGGGACGTTGAACGCGTCGCAGACGCGGACGAATCGGGAGGCCTTCTCGGAGGCCTCGATGTCGAGCGTGCCGGCATTGACGCGGGGCTGATTGGCGACGACGCCGACCGAGTGGCCGTCGAGGCGAGCGAAGCCGACGAGGACGTTCTTCGCGAAGCCCTCGTGGACCTCGAAGAAGGAGCCCTCGTCGAGGACGCCCGCGAAGACGTCCCGCATGTCGTAGGGCTTTCGGGGCTCGTCGGGGACGACGCTGTTCAGCGACTCGTCGGCGCGCTCGGGGTCGTCCCACGGCTCGACGCGCGGCGGGTCCTCGACGTTGTTCGGCGGGAGATACGAGAGCAGATGCCGGATGTCGTCGAGCGCCTCCTCCTCGGTGTCGCAGGCGAAGTGCGCGACGCCCGAAGTCGACGCGTGCGTGACCGCGCCGCCGAGCTCCTCGAAGCTCACCTCCTCGCCCGTGACGGTCTTGATCACGTCGGGGCCGGTGATGAACATGTGGCTCGTGTCCTTCACCATGAACGTGAAGTCAGTCAGCGCCGGCGAGTAGACGGCCCCACCGGCGCAGGGACCCATGATCGCGGAGATCTGCGGCACGACGCCGGAGGCCTCGGTGTTCCTTCGAAAGATCTCGCCGAAGCCCCCGAGCGACTGCACGCCCTCCTGGATGCGCGCGCCCGCGGAGTCGTTGAGACCGACGACCGGCGCGCCCACCTCGACGGCTTTGTCCATCACCTTCGTGATCTTCTCCGCGAAGACCTCGCCGAGTGACCCCCCGAAGACGGTGAAGTCGTGCGCGAAGACGAACGTCTTTCTCCCCTCAACCTCCCCGTAGCCGGTCACGACGCCGTCGCCGGGGAGCTGTTTCTCTTCCATCCCGAAGTTGTGGTTCCGGTGGGTCCGGAGCTGGTCGATCTCGTTGAACGTCCCGTCGTCGAGGAAGTACTCGATGCGCTCGCGGGCGGTCATCTTCCCCTTCTCGTGCTGGGAGTCGATGCGGTCCTGCCCGCCGCCTTTGAGCGCGCGCTCGCGCTTCTCGCGCAACTCCTCGATACGGTCCTCCATCGTCACGTCGGACCACCTCTGATCATCGTCACGTACGTCCCGACGGGAGGCAAAAGGGTTTCCGCAATCCGACAAGGGCAGGTTCGTCGAACGTCGATACCTCTGCCGATCTGCCGAATAGCGTATGAAAAATAATTATGTTTATGTGCGTCGGAGTCGTGCTAATAGATAGCACAATGGCGAGCGCAAACCGGTCACCCTTCGAGCGGCTCCGAACGCAGTACAGCGAGGTCGACCTCGTCTGCCCGAAGTGCGGCTACGACGACGAACACGGTGAGTGGCAGGCGGTGACGACCGGTCGGACGGTTCAGTACCGGCACATCTGTCCGAGTTGCGGGTCGATACGCCGCCGGACGCTCTCGCTCGGGCCCTGACTTTTCGCTTAGCCCCCGAGCGTCTCGCTCAGCCCCTGAACGTCTCGCTCGGGCCCTACACCAGCGAGCGCTCGGTCCGAACGCCGAGAAACGCCGCCGCCCCGACGACGACGGCGAGGAGCGCCGTCGGCCAGAAGCCGAGGCCGGCGTCGACGCCGACGTTCGTCAGGAGCGTGAAAACGAGGAAGACGGGTAGCACCACGCCGGCGGTGAGGAGCCACGGCGTCGCGAGCGACGCCGCCAGACCGCCTGCCCCGGATCGAAGCTCCGCGACCGCGTCGCGGCCGAGCACCCAGCCGACGAAGACGAGCACCGCTGTGAGACCGGCCGTCAGGAGCGTGTCGACGAGGGGGCCCGCGACGAACCCGAACACGCCGACGCCCGCGACGGTGGGGTTGATCGCACAGATCCCGCCGGTCACGACCACCGCGGCGGTGACGAGCGCGACGGCCCGGGGGCGCGAGAGGCCGTACTCGTCGACGAGGAAGGAGACGGGGATCTCGAGCATACTGATCGACGACGACAGCGCCGCGAGGACGACGACGCCGAAGAAGGCCGTCGCGACGAGCGCGCCCGCGGGGAGCTGCGCGAACGCGCCCGCGAGACCGACGAACAGCGCCCCGGGGCCGGGAGCGGTCTGGGAGGGGTCCACGCCGAGTGAGAAGAGCAGCGGGAACACCACCAGACCGGCGAGGACGCCGACGAGCGTGTTGAGGACGGCGATGACCGTCCCGTCGAAGGGGAGCGACCGGTCCTCGTCGATGTAGGAGGCGTACGTGATCATCGTCCCCGCGCCGAGAGAGAGCGTGAAGAGCGCCTGCCCGGCCGCCGGGCCGAGGACGTCGAAGAAGTTCGCGCGGACCGTCGCCAGGTCGAATCGGAGGTAGAAGGCGTACGCCTCGGCCGCGCCGGATCGCGTCCCCGCCCAGACGGCGAGCCCGATGAGCAGCGCGAGCACCGCGGGCATCATCACTTTCGTCCCGACTTCGATGCCGCGGCGAACGCCCGCGTAGACGACGACGGCGGTCAGCCCCAGAAAGAGCAGGTGGAAGCCGAGCGCGTCGAGGCCGGCGGCGGCGCCGCCGAAGTACTCGCCGGGCGCGGCGAAGTAGGCCGGCGCACCGCCGACGATTCCGAGCGCGCTCTCGGCGAAGTACCGCAGAATCCACCCGCCGACGACGCTGTAAAAGGAGATCAGCGCGATCGCGGTGACGACGTAGAAGGCGCCCCACGCGCCCCACGCCCGCGACCCCGAGAGGTCCCGGAGCGCGCCGACCGGACTCTTCTTCCCGCGCCGGCCGACGACGAACTCCCCGAGGAGCCCGGGGACACCGACGACCAGAACGATGCCGAGATACACGAGGAGGAACGCGCTGCCGCCGTTGTCCGCGGTCACCCACGGGAACCGCCAGATGTTCCCGAGCCCGACCGCCGATCCCGCGGCGGCGAGAATGAACCCCGCCCGTGTCGCCCACGTCTCACGTGCCATTGGTTCTCAGTCCACCGCTTTCGAGTAAGTCGCTTTCGGACCGGAATCTACAGTCGGCGAAGACTGACATCTTCACCGAGTGAAGCGTCGACTTCGGCAACGTGGTGACGCGGATTCTGCTCCGGCGGAACCCGCCAGACTTTCGTCGGCGCGGTCCATCCCACGGCGTGATGTCGGACCAGCCCTCCATTTCGCCGTTCGAGTCGCCTCCGAGCCCCGAACCGTCGACGACGACCGCCGCAGACGGCCGGCAGATCGCGTACGCGACGTACGGCGACCCCGACGGAACGCCGGTCGTGTTCCTCCACGGAACCCCCGGATCACGCCGACTCGGGGCGCTCTTTCACGCGGACGCGCGAGAGCGCGGCGTTCGAATACTGGCACCCGACCGACCGGGGTACGGACGATCATCGCCCCGGCCGCTGTCTGGGGTGCGTGAGGCGGGACCGCTCGTCCGCGCGCTCCTCGACGACGCGGGCGTCGAGCGAGCCGGGATTATCGCGTTCTCCGGCGGGAGTCCGTTCGCGCTCGCCGCGGCGGCGACGTGTCCGGAGCGGGTGCGGCGGGTCGACAGCGTCGCCGGCGTGGCTCCGCCGGGATCGACCGACGACCTCCCGATCGTCCAGCGGTTGCTCTCGGGACTGGCGACGCGGGCGCCGTCACTCCTCGCGGGACTGCTCAGGGGACAGGCGGTCCTCGCGCGGCGGCTTGACCCCTCCTTCGTCGTCGCACAGTACACGACCGGTGGGGACGAAGCCGTCCCCGACGCCGTCGCGTCCGTCGTGAGGGACGATTTCCTCGAAGCGTTCGCACGCACCCGTGCCGGTGTCGTCACCGAATTCCGGCTCACGGCGGCGGAATGGGGGATCGACTTCGAGGAAGTCGACGCCGACGTCCGTCTCTGGCACGGAGACGACGACACGAACGTCCCGATTGACGGCGTCAGGCGGCTCCGGGACCGGTTGCCGTCCGCTGATCTCCGCGTGCTCGAGGGGGCCGACCACCTCGGCACGCTCCTTCGGAGCGTCGACGACGTGCTGGGGGTGCAACGGTCGTCCGCTGACGACGGCCGCGCCGGACGCTTTTGAATACCAGAAACTGGCCGGGGGCAGGCTTATGATCTATTACTATAATGATCAAACGTGATTAATATGGACCACGTCGTGATCGCCGGGAGCGGTCGGGTCGGTGTACGGGTGGCCCAGCACTTCGCCGACCGGGGACGAGCAGTCACCGTGGTGGACCCCGAACCGGACGGGGACGTCGAGGGCGACGGGGTCGAGGTCATTCAGGGCGATGCGACGAAACCGTCGGTGCTCGAAGCGGCCATCACCGACCGGACGGGTGTCGTCGGCGCGCTCACTGACAAGGAGGACACGAACCTCGTGATCTGTATGGCGGCAAAGCGGTACGCGACCGGGATCCGTACCGTCGCCCGCATCGAGGACCGGGCCGGCGACGAGTACGAGGCGTACGTCGACGAGGTGTACTTCCCCGAGCGCGCCAGCGTCCGCGCGGCCGTCAACGCGCTCGCCGGGAGCGACGTTCGAACCTTAGAGGAAGTCACCGGCGAACTCGAGGTCCTCGACGTCAGAATCGACTACGACGCGCCGGCCGCGGGAGCAGTCGTCGCCGAGGCGCTTCCGGAGGGCTCCGTCGTGATCGCTGAGTCCGGCGGCCACGTCGCCGTTCAGCACTCCACGAGACTGGTGAACGGTCGTCGCTACCTCATCGCGGCCGACCGCGACGTCGTGGGCGAGGTCATCGCGCAGTGTCGCGGTGAGTGACGTCTGCCGGGATTCGTCTATCAGTGCGTACGGTCTCGATTCGGATAGTACAGCAGAGGGACGTCTACTCCGAATCGTCTTCGGAGCTGTCGTTCGCATCGAGGATCTCGGCCGCTACGTCCCTTACGCGTTGCCGATGGGACGCCGACATCTGTACGCTCTGGGCTGCATCGAGTTGGTCGTTGACGACCGCGTTCTGCTGTGGTCCCCACGTCTCGGTGGGCTCGGATCTGATGTACTCGACCCAGCGCTTGATGCCCTCGATGCGTTGCTCTCGGTTGCGCTCGTGCTTCGTCTCGAGGTGTTCAGGCGCGTTTGAGTCGCTCATATTCGTCTTTGACGTCGAGTCGCGTTACCCACTCTTCGAGGCGGGCCACACTAAGACTTTCCTCGAAAAGGGTGTAGAGGTGAACCGCATCCTCGATGTCTTTTTGTGCACCGAGGTGGAGCTTGTATCCGATTTGAAGCTCTAGCGGTCCAATCGGGAGCGTTTCATCGCCGATTCTAGCCGCGATAGCCTTTTCGAGGGATGCGTGATCGAACTCATCACGTGCGAATTTAACTTCGAGATGCGGTGTGATCTGGTCTTCCGGGGCGACCCAGATGTTATCGCCATTGTCGAGCATCTCATACATCGACGTGAGAGGCATCGCCGGTCCCCAGAACCCGCTCTCCGTAAGCGTCTCTGCGAGTTCGTCTGCGGTCTCCTCGTCGATCTGTTCGATGAGGACGTCGACGTCTTCGGTGGATCGTGCTCGTCCGGCGAGTATGGAGACGTACCCTGCGATGTAGACGTGTTCGATGTCAAACTGATCGAGGATTTCGGAGAACCCAATCGCCAGCTCGTCGAGCCGATTCGGCTCACGCTCGACGGTGAGTGTTCCCCCCCGTAGCTCGATACCGCCCATAGCTGTTCGTGGACAGGTGGCCGCATAAATCGTTGGAAGTGGTATGTTCAGCCACCTTTTTCATCGTCGGGTTTCCTCGCTCACTCCGTTCGCTGCGGGAACCGCTCCTCGAAGAATCTGGACTAAAAACCCCGACTCCGCCGTCTTCGACGGCTCCGTCGATGAACCGCTCGCTCACTTCGTTCGCTCGCGGATGCTCAAGGCGCACGCCTCCCCAACGGTTCTTTCACCGAGGGTATTCTCTATAAAACCGACCGAAGTCGGTCCTACAACGGCGGAATGATCGCGGGGTTCTCGGCGAAGAACAGCGTCTGGATCCCCAGATACAGGGTGAGGAGCACGGCGAGGACGACGATCGTCCGGACGAGCCACAGCCACGTCATGCCGACGCCCGAACCCAGCCCGGAGCCCGCGAGGACTTCCTCGACGGCCGGGCGGCCGTACACCCAGCCGATGAACAGGAGGACGCCGAGCACCGACAGCGGGAGCAGGAGCTGGTAGGCGAGCGTGTCGAACCACGTCAGCCACGCGGTGTCCCACGCCGAGGGGACGCCGAGCAGGAAGATGAGCCCGCCGAGTGCCGTGGCGATCTGCGGCCGCCGCGCGCCGTAGTGGTCGACGGCGTAGGAGACGACGACCTCGAGCAGGCTGATCGCCGAGGAGAGCGCCGCGATGAGGACGACCGCGAAGAAGACGGCGCCGACGAGGCGGCCGGCCGGAAGCTCGGCGAACGCCGTCGCGAGGCTGACGAACAGCGCGCCCGCGCCGCCGGAGCCGGGTTCGACGCCCTGGACGAACAGCAGCGGGATCACGACGAGGCCGGCGAGGACGCCGACCGCGCTGTTGAACACGACGACCGTGATGCTGTCGCCGAAGAGGCTCTGATCGTCGCCGACGTAGGACGCGTAGGTGATCATCGCGCCCATCCCGAGCGACAGCGAGAAGAACGCCTGGCTCACCGCGAAGGGGATGACCTCCGTGAGCGGCCCGCTGAATGAGGGAAGCGGATCGAAGGACACGCTCAGACTGAGTTGTGAGAGGTCCGGTGAGAGGAAGTAGCTGTACCCCGGTGTCGCGCCGGGGAGCGTGAACACCCAGACGGCGAGGACGCCGAGGATGACGACGATGCTCGGCACCATGAGCTTCGTCGCCCGCTCGATCCCTTCCTCGATCCCGCCGGCGACGATCGCGACGACGAAGATCATGAACAGCGCGTGGAGCGCGAGCGCGTCGAGGCCGGCGGAGACCTGTCCGAAGTAGCTGGCGGGGTCGGCGAAGTACGCGCCGGTGGCGCTCCCGCCGATGTATCGCAGCACCCATCCGCCGACGACGCTGTAGTACGACAGGATCCAGAAGCCGATGCCCACACCGAGGACACCCACCCACTTCCAGCTTCTGTGCCCCAGTTTCTCGAAGGCGCTGATGGCGTTGAGGTTGCTCTTCCGCCCGATGACGAACTCCGCGAGCATCGCCGGGAGGCCGATACCCAGCGCGGCGACGAGGTAGACCACGAGGAACGTCGCCCCGCCGTACTCGGAGGTCTTGAAGGGGAACTGCCAGATGTTCCCGAGTCCGACCGCCGAGCCGACGGCGGCGAGGATGAACCCCGCGCGCGTCGCCCACGTCTCTCGTTGACTCATTCTTTCTGCATCTACTCAGTCGAGAAGTGATAAGACATGCGATAATCGTGCGTATACTGCACAACAATTGTACACAAGAGATTCAGAGAGAATAGTTCTGTACATTCGATGATTGTGGCCCACGCTGTCTCTATATCGACCAGCAACGCCTCGACGTCCCCGCCGAGGTCACTGACTGAGATACTGGTTCAGTTCGCGGAATTGGTCGGGCGAGAGTACGGTCTCGGTATCGAACGCGTCGAATCGCTCGACGTCGTCGTCGATCGTCAACACAGTGGACACACCCTCGTCGATCGCGACCTCCGCGTAGTAGCTGTCCCATCCCTCGACGTTTGCATCGCTGGCTCGAGAAAACGCGTCCCGGACGACAGTACGGGTGATTTCGTCGTGCCAATGGATTCGGTTTGCGTCCAAGAAATTCTGCAAAAGCCGAGACGCCTCCTCGTTTGAGCGTCCGTAGTACGTCGTCAAGACGTTGTGAGCCCCGATTACTGCAGGATATGGAACGACCGCATCGATCTCACCAACGATGCCCGCTCGGACGTATTCTAGTGCAGCATCGCGAACTGGAGCGTCCGTATGGGCGAGTGCGATCACTCCGACGTCGAAGAGATACGGACCATTCCGCTCACTCATCGGCGTCTCGCTCTGCACCGCTTCGAACAGTCTCTCTGTGTTTCCGGGCGACCGGATCGACATCTGTGTCAAGTGGTCGGGTCTCTTCGCTTGCTGGTGATGTCTCTGCGATGAGCTCTTCCATCCGCTCGACAATCTCTCGTGGATCGTCTTCGGGTTCGACGACGGCCTTCCCGTCTTTCTCGTGGACCTCCACCTCGGTCCCGGGCTCGATTCCGAGTCGCTCCCGGACGCGCTGTGGGAGGACGATTCGCCCTTTGGAATCCACTTTCGCCATATTCCCACCTACAGTGGGACGGGATATAATCGTGTTGCCTATAGTAGCGTTTGCAAGTCTTCGCTCACTCGATCGCACGACTGCGTGCGATCGGATGCGCAATTAGTTGCAAACGCTACTATCGCCACTGTGGACCACTTACTACAGTGCACGTGAACAAATTCGAAGCGTATCGACGCTAGTCGATGACGCGAACCACCTACGGCGTGACGACCAACTTTCCGACGAAGCTGTCTTCCAGCACCGCGCGCTGCGCCTCGGCCGTCTCATCGAGGTCGTAGGTCTCGTGAATCACGGGCGCGACTTCGTCGCGGGCGCAGAGGTCAGCGAGGCGGGCGAGCACCGCGCCGACGTCGTCGGCGTTGTACATCGACATGAACTGATAGCGGATCTCCTTGCCCTTCGTGATCCCGATGTCGTCGAAGCCGCCTTCGGCCGTGTCGTTGCCGATGCCGATCACGCGCGCGCCGGCGTTCGCGACGTTCGCGTTGAACTGGAGATACCGGTCCATATGCAGGTCGACGACGACGTCCGCGCCGCCGGCGTCGACGACGGCCTCTTCGAGGTCCGCGCGGGTGTAGTCGAAGACCTCGCTCGCGCCGAGCGCCTCGAGGTCCGCGGCGTCGTCGGGCGAGGCGGTCGCGTGGACGCGCGCGCCCGTCGTCTCCGCGAGCTGGATCGCGACGTGGCCGACGCCGCCGCTCCCGCCGTGGACGAGCACCGTCTCGGCGGGTTCGACCGCGGCGTGGTGGACGAGCGCCTGCCACGCGGTCGTCCCGACGAGCGCGACCGCCGCGGCGGTCTCGAAGTCGACCGCCTCGGGGAGGCGTGCGAGGAGGTCCGCGGGTGCGCTCACCGCCTCGGCGTACGATCCGGGCCGCCCGTTTCCTAATCCGGTCCCGAACACGCGGTCGCCGACGGCGAAGGCGTCGACGCCCCCGCCGACGGCGGCGACGGTGCCGGCGACGTCCGAACCGCCGATGAAGGGGAGGTGCGGGACGGGGTACTCGCCCTCCCGGAAGTACGTGTCTACCGGGTTCACCGCGGCGGCCGCCACGTCGAGGAGGACCTCGCCGTGGCCGGGTTGGGGGTCGTCGACCTCGTCGACCGTCAGTACCTCGGGACCGCCGTGCTCGTGGAATCTGACTGCGCGCATCAGCCGGTGGTTGGAGAAGCGGCGTGATAAAATCGGAGGAACGGTGCTCGCCTTCTATGCGGGGCAGGCGCAATACCACGGCGTTCAGGCCGTGGATACGCGCCGTCACTCAGGGACACAATTCACCGACAAATTGCAGAGCCGAGTTTCCAATCCATGCGTTGAAGTACCAAGAACCGCTATACGTCGGTAAGGTCAGGTCGGAACGGAGTGGATTCCGAACGACCTTCGGAGGCGGCCAGCCCGCCACTTAATGAGACAGTATCCGAAACACCGATGCGATGAACGCGAATCCTCGAAGGATTCGTCTTGTGCCCGTCGGTCGAGCAAGCCCACGATACCTCCGAGTCCGGCGACGTGTCAGCGATTCCCTGCTGGCAAACACAACAGATGGGAGTCAACGACGCTGAGGATAGGAGTAACAGCCGCTTGGCACGGCTAACCAGCCACCGACCACGACGACTGGGTTAGATGCGGACTCCCGTAAAGTGGCGGCATCGATGGTTGCAAACCTGAAACTCCCACCGCTCGGGATTCCTCCGCCTTCAGGCGGAGGAGGATGTCAACCTGCGGTTGTGCTCCGTCACGGGGTCCTCATCGCTCCGACTGCCGATTGCTAGGTCCGGATGGTCAGAAGTAGTTTGTATTAGCTAGAATTATTTAGCACCCCCTTAATCGGCGTGTATGCATCTAGCTGACAGGGAACACATCATACTCGTTTTCGTCGTGATCGCACTGCTCGCTGTGGGGGTTCTCTCGGGGGGCGCCGCTGCGGCGTCGCCGGGGGGTATCGCCGTCGACAACCCGGCGGACAGCGCCGAAGCGGACCACGAGTGGAACGCGACGCTCCCGTCGGGAGCGAACGGCACGCTCGAGCACTTGATCGTGAACTACACTGGCACTGGAGCCGACCTTACCGATCCCGGGATCTACGTTCAGGGAGTAACCGCCAATCAGAGCACGGTGACGGTCAAGTCGATGTCGTTCGAGAGCGGTACGAAGGCCAACCTGACACTCGGTTCGCCTGTCGTCGTCTCGGAGGGCGATCGCGTCAACTTCACCGCGATCAACGTTCGGAACCCGTCGACAGCGACGACGCACACCGCCTCAATCGAACTGAACAACTCGACGGAGACGTTCGGTTCGAAATCGGAGTCGTTCACCATCGAAGCGGGCGGCGATATCAACGGGACTGTAACGAACTCGTCGACAGAGATGTCCGGCGTGTCCGTGATGGCGTTCAACGCCACGACGGACGAGTACATTACGTCGACCCAGACGGATGCTAGCGGGAACTACTCGTTCCGATTCGTTCCCGACAAGTACAGGATCGAACCCAGTGCGACCGCGTACGCCGTTGATGCGGTGAACGTGACGGTTTCGCAGGGATCCACCTCGGTGCAGGACTTCACGCTGACGAAGAAGGGGTACCTGAACGGGACGGTCACGGATCAGGGCGGAAACGGCGTCGGCGGGATCAACCTCATCGCAGACGAGCGCGGCACGAGCGACGGACGGGGTACTACGACTGCCCCCGACGGGTCGTTCTCGTTCCGACTGAAACCGGGGCAGTACGACCTCGTCGCCTACGACAACGACGACTACGAGTTCGAGCTCACGGCCAACCTCACGGTTAGCTCGGATCAAGAGACGGTCAGCGGACTCACGGTAACCGAGAAGCCCGCTTCGGGGACCGTCACCGGCAGAGTCGTCACCGCTGACGGGACGCCGATCACCGGCGAGCGCGTGTCGGCGGGCGACTCCAGCTACAGGTACTACAACTCCACGATGACAAACGGGAGCGGGTACTTCACGCTCCGGGTGCCGGAAGGGGTCTATCGGGTGAGCACTAATCCGAGCGGCCGCCCGGCAGAGCGGGAGACCGGCGTATCGGTCACCGCGGGCGAGCCGACCGACGTCGAACTCGTCGTTCCCGAGAGGGCCTACGTCACCGGCCGCGTGACGAACTCCAGCGGCGGCGTCCCGAACGTCCCCATCCTGGCCGACTCCGATGACGGTCAGTACTTCAATATGACCAACGCGACGGGCCACTACAACATCACCGTCGCACCGGGCGAGTACACGACCTCGGTGTTCGCTAGCGGTCAGGACGCCGAATCGAAGACGGTTGATGCGACGACCGGCAGCGTCTCGACCGCCGACTTCACCCTCGTCAAAACCGAGGTTGTCGCCAAGTCGGTCGCGATCGAGAGCGGCCCCGGCAGCGAAGCGGAACTCGGTGTCCGAGCGCAGGTGTCCAGCGGCCTCCTCCAGATTCAGCTGGTCAACGAGAGCCAGACTCCCGGCAGCAGCGTGGGCGCACCGCAGGAACTGGAGTCGATGGGCGTGAGTGATGACACGGAGTTCAACATCACCGTCACGGTCACGAACTTCAGCGCGGACTCGCTGCTGTGGGGCCTCGACGACGCCCACTACTCGACCACCGAGAACGAAACCGTGACCAACGGGACCGACGTCACAATCACCGGTAAGCCGGTGACGCTTCAGGCGACCCGGTCCAGCGGAACCAGTGTCGGTCCGCTGCTATTCAAAGATCCGGGAGACGTTCAGTGGCCGACAGAGCGTAAGGACCGCGCGGACGAGGGATTCAACAAGACGGTTTACATCGGCATATTCGATCTCGCGAACGTTCCCGGCGAGGTTCGCGAGACGTTGCGCGGCGTGAGCGTAACGACGAACGCCCAGCGGTTCTCGACGCCGGCAGTGAAAGACGAGAGCCTGCGTATCTGGATCGCCGGCCCGTCGACGACCGTCGACGGCGAGGAGCACACCGGGTTCTACCAAGCGACGATTCCGGACGCGCTGCTCGACGAGTGGGGCGTCGACGACCCGGAGACAGAGCTGCAAGCGCTGTATAAGGGATCGAGCCGCGATTTCACCGTGACTGAGACAGCTGGCGGCGCGCGCATCCGACTCGAGAACATCAACTACTCCGCCGGCTACGTCGAAGTCCAGGCCAACCCGCAGAGCGACGGGCCGAGCAGTTCGGGCAGCGACAGTGACAGCAGCGACGACACCCCGACGCCGACTGCGACGCCTGCCCCGACGGATTCACCGACGCCGACGGTGGTCGAGACGGCGACACCGACCGCGGCGTCCGGCGACGACGCCGGAAGCGACAGCCCGACGCCGACGGACTCGCGCGTGACTGACCGGAAGACGACCGCCTTCGGCGGACAGACGAGCCAACCGATGCCGGGGATGGGCGTCGGTGCGGCCGTTCTCGCGCTGTTAGGATCTGGATTGCTCGTCGGCCGCCGCCGGTAGTTCGCACCGTCAGCCGTCGGCGGTAAGTCACACCGTCAGCCACCGATAGTTTCGCGCCCCGAATCGATCACGTTGCGGTCGGCGTCGCTGTCGACCCCCGCCGTCGAGGAAACGATATCGACGGGCTTTATGCAGGCGCGAACCCCTCATTCGGACGATGCGCTTACACGAATACCAGGCGAAGGACGTCTTCGCCGACGCCGGCATTCCGGTGCCCGAGTCGCACCTCGCGACCACCGTCGAGGAGGTCGTCGAGGCCGTCTCGGAGATCGGGTTCCCGGCGGCGATCAAAGCACAGGTACACGTCGGCGGCCGCGGCAAGGCCGGCGGAATCAAGATCGCGACCACCGAGGACGAGGCCCGGGAGTACGCCGACGACATCCTCGGAATGGACCTGAAGGGGTACACGGTCGAGAAAGTCCTCGTCGAGGAGGGCGTCGACTTCGAGAACGAGCTCTACGTCGGCATCACGATGGACCGCGGCGAGGGCGAGCCCGTCGCGATGGTCTCGACGGAGGGCGGCGTCGACATCGAGTCCGTCGCCGAGGAGACGCCCGAGGCGATCGCCCGCGAGCACATCGACCCGGCGTTCGGCCTGCATCCCTACCAGGCGCGAAAAGCCGTTTACGACGCGGGCATCCCCGGCGACGTCGCCGGCGACGTCGCGTCGATCCTCTCGACGCTCTATGACCTCTATGAATCCAAGGACGCCTCCGAGGTCGAGATCAACCCCGTGATGGTCACCGCGGACCGAGAGGTCGTCGCCGCGGACGCCGTGATGAACATCGACGAGGACGCGCTGTTCCGTCAGCCCGACCTCGCGGAGATGGAGGACGAGGCGGCCGCCGACGACCTCGAGCGAAAGGCCAACGAGTACGGCTTCGACTACGTCCGCCTCTCGGGCAACGTCGGGATCATCGGCAACGGCGCCGGGCTCGTGATGACGACGCTCGACCTCGTCGATTACTACGGCGGCGCGCCCGCGAACTTCCTCGACATCGGCGGCGGCGCGAAGGCCGAGCGCGTCGTGAACGCGCTGGACATGGTCTTCTCCGACGACAACGTCGACGCCGTCGTCTTCAACATCTTCGGCGGCATCACCCGCGGCGACGAGGTCGCGAAGGGAATCAACGAGGCGCTCGGCGAGTTCGACGAGATCCCGAAGAAGGTCGTCGTCCGCCTCGCCGGCACCAACGCGGAAGAGGGAATGGAGATCCTCGACACCGACCTCGTCGACGTCGAGGCGACCCTCGAGGACGCGGTTCAGCGAGCGGTCGAGAACGCACAGGAGGCAAGCCAATGAGCATCTTCGTCGACGACGACACGCGCGTTGTGGTACAGGGAATCACCGGTGGGGAAGGGAAGTTCCATACCGAGCAGATGATCGAGTACGGCACGAACGTCGTCGCGGGTGCGGTGCCCGGAAAGGGCGGCCAGAAGGTCGCCGGTGTCCCCGTCTACGACACCGTCGACGGGGCCGTCGAGGCCGAGGACGCGGACGCCTCCGTGATCTTCGTCCCGCCGGCGTTCGCTGCGGACGCCGTCTTCGAGGCGCTCGACACCGACCTCGATCTCGTCGTCGCCATCACCGAGGGCATCCCGACGCAGGACATGGCGAAGGTCAACAAGCGCCTCTCGGAGACCGACACCCGCCTCCTCGGGCCGAACTGCCCCGGGATCATCACGCCCGGCGAGGCGAAACTGGGCATCCTCCCCGGGAACATCTTCGAGTCGGGCAACGTCGGTCTCGTCTCCCGCTCGGGGACGCTGACGTATCAGGTCGTCTCGAATCTGACCGAGAGAGGGATCGGCCAGACCACCGCGATCGGCATCGGCGGCGACCCGATCATCGGGACGTCGTTCATCGACGCGCTCGAAGCCTTCGAGGCCGACCCCGACACGCACGCGGTCGCGATGTGCGGGGAGATCGGCGGCGAGGACGAAGAGCAGGCCGCGAAGTACATCGCGGAGAACATGGACACGCCCGTCGCGGGCTTCATCGCCGGCCGCACCGCGCCGCCGGGCAAGCGGATGGGCCACGCGGGCGCGATCGTCTCCGGGTCCGGAACGGGAACCGCAGAATCGAAGATCGACGCCCTCAACGACGCCGGCGTCCCCGTCGGCGACACGCCGAACGAGGTCGCCGACCACATCGAAGGCTTCCTGTAGCCTTCCCGTTGCGTCTGTTTTTCATCGACTGTGGAATAGTTTACTTGGTGGAAACGTTTACTGCCACGGCGGTCGAGATACAACTATGGCTACTGCAGTGAAGGTCGATGAGAGCGCAAAATCCCGGCTCGAAGAGCTCCAGGCCGAGATTCGCCTTCGGACGGGCGAGAAAGTCACGCAGCAGGAGCTCCTGACGCGGTTGATAGACGACGCCTACGAATCGCGCGAAGCGGTCATCGACTCCTTCCGCGAGACCACCGTACCGCTCTCTGCAGCGGAGAAAGAAGCGATGCGCGAGGGTCGGATCAGTTCGGGCGTCGAAACCGACGAGGGAGACGTCGACGAGATTCTGTACGGATGACCGTGCTCGTCGACACAGGTGTCCTGTATGCCGACCACGACACGGACGCGACGAGACACGACTCGGCCGCTGCGGCGCTCGAAGCGGTTTACGATGGGGAGATGGGACATCCGTACATCAGCGACTACGTGTTCGACGAGGCGATCACGCTCGCTCGCAGAAGGACGGGGTCCTTCTCGTCCGCCAAACACCTGAGCGATCGGCTCCGAGGGGTCAGGGGGTACCCGGCGGTCTACGAGATGCTTCACGTCTCGGCGACCGTCTTCGACGACGCGGTGGCGGTATTCGAACGGTACGACGATCAGCGTCTGAGCTTTACGGATGCGACGACGATCGCGCTTACCGAACGCCACAGCATTGACCGAGTGTTGAGTTTCGACGACGACTTCGATGGTATCGTCCAGCGGACTGACCCGGAAGTCGTGTGAGTTGATACATCCTTTTCGGGCTCTTCCGTCCCGAACTCCTTTATTGTGAGACCGTGACAAGGAGACAATGCGCGTCAGCGAAATCAGCTCGTCGTCGGTGGTCACCGTGGACGTCGAGGCCTCGCTCGCCGACGCCGTCGGTCGGATGCTGGAGGCCGGAGTCGGCAGCGCGGTCGTCACCGACGACGGCGCGCCGGGCGGCATCGTCACCGAGAGCGACGTGCTCGACGCGGCGTACCGAACTGACGACCCGTTGTCGGAGATTCCCGTCAGGAAAGCGGCGAGCGCGCCGCTGGTCACGACCGGTCCCTCGGCGTCCGTCCGCCACGCGGCCCAGCAGATGCGGAAGAACGACGTCCACCGGCTCGTCGTCGTCGACGGCCTCGACGTGGTCGGCGTCGTCTCGACGACCGATCTGATCGCCAACTTCGCGGCCATTCGAGAGGACGAACGCAGGCACGCGGACGCCGAGTACGACTGGCTCACGCGCGAGGACGTGCGGTGAGAGCGACGCGCCCTACGGTGGATCCACCGCGTCGTTGAGTCGGCGTACCGTTCCGCGGTCGTAGGCGTCGCGCCAGCGCTGGAGGACCGCCCGCGCGACGAGCGGGAGTTCCGTGACCTCGATGCACGATCTCTCGACGGGTCGACTCGGCGCATCCGGCGGCGGATGGAAGTGGTGCGTCGGAGCGTCGGGTTTCGGGTGGCGGTCGAATCGGAAGTTCTGCGTCGCGTCGTCGGTGTGATGGAACGCGTAGTGTCCGCTGACGCTCCATCGAACGTCGAGGCGCGCCGTCGTCGCGTCACCGACGCCGTCGGAGAACTCGATCGAGAGCGTCTGTGGATTCAGCGGATCGACTAACTCCGCATTCTCGACGAGCGGTTCCGACTCGACGAACAGATCTCGTATCTCGCGCAACGCCCCGGCGTCTATCGGACCGAACCCCTCGGGGCGTTCGGTCCCTGATTCGCCCCGGCCGCTCATACGACGACGGACGAACCGCTTTCGCCCTCGTCACGGTCGCCACCGAGGAGGCGACCTGTGCGGGAGGCCTCTCCGATGGCGAGGGCGGCCTGCGCGAGCGCTAGGTTGCGACGAGTCGTTTGCCACTCGGTGAGGACGTCGCCGTGCTCCGTGTCCGCGTCGGCGACGCCGAGTTCGCGAGCGAACTCCTCCGGCGTCTCGACGCCGTACTCCTCACGCCAGGATCTCACCTTCGATTTCATCGCCGCGATTCCCTCGGCGATTTCCCCGGTCGAGCGCTCCGAGAGGAGCTGTTGGGCGTGTTCGGTGACGATTGCCGTTTCGGACCGCCGATAGCGCGTCGCCTCACCGCTTTGATCCGTCACGACCTCGCCGGCGTCGACGAGTGTCCGGAGGTGTTTGCGCGCGGTCGTCGGGGAGACGCGGGCGCGGTCGCTGATGGCTGCGGTGGACTGCGGATCGTAGGTTCGCTGGACGACCGCGTACACGCGTTCGAACGGCGTCGTGTCGTTCACCCACTCCTCGCTGACGTGCTCGTTCACGTCGTGGGAGCCGTCCGAGTTATCGGGCATTATGAACTCTGTACGTCGGATTAGTATAATAATCTGTGGACTACTATATTGTTTTATTGGCCACGCAGCCGACCTTCGGAACCGTCATCAGCGTCGAGGCGAAAGTCTCGAACTGAGAAGATGTCGCCGTCACCACCGTCGAACCCTCGATCGGGGGCGACCCGGCGCGCGTTCCTCGGCAGCGTCGCCACCGGGGGGCTGCTCGGCACGGCCGGCTGTCTACAGACGCTCGGTTTCCGCCGCGAGTCGGCGTGGCGCGATCCGCCGCTGGCCGAGGATCGCCCCGACGCCGTCTACGTCCCGGCGATGACCGAGGGAATGGGGATGTACGGCAAGACGACAGCCGGCCGGTACGGCGTCGCGCTCACGTACTCCTACCCGCACCGCTTCTGGACGCTTTCGGGGACCGACACGTCGAAGACAGTCGTCGAGGCCGACGACGACGTCCACCTGATGGTGTCGCTGTGGGACACCGAGACCGGACAGGCGCTGCCCGTCGACTCCGGGCTGGACGTCGAGATCCGGAACGACGAGGGGCTCGTCACCCAGGAGGTCGCCTATCCGATGCTCTCCCAGCAGATGGGGATGCACTACGGCGACAACTACGCGCTCGACGGCGAGGGCGCCTACGAGGCGCACGTCCGCGTCGGCGGCGTCTCCGTCCGACGGACCGGCGGCTTCGCGGGCGCGTTCGAGTCGGCGGCGACGGCGACGTTTGACGTCGAGTTCGACGCCGACGAGCTACGAAAGGTCTCCATCTCTCGACCGGAGAACGCGGGTGAGCGCGGCGCGGTCCCGCCGATGGAGATGGGGGAGATCCCGGTGGGGCGGGCGCCCGCAGTCGAATCGCTCCCCGGTCGACACCTCGGGCGCGCGGGCGCCGAGCAACGCTCGGCGGACAGTCGGACCGCGTCCGGCGACGCCGTCTTCGATGCGTTCCTCGTCGGCGAGGATACGAGCGACGGAGACAGCACCGACCAGCGGTTCGGCGCGTCGCCGTACCTGTACGTCTCCGTGCGGACCCCCCACAACGAGATTACGCTCCCGATGATGGGACTGCGCGCCACGCTGTCTCGAGACGGCGAGCCGATATTCGAGGAGACGCTGCGGTCGACACTGGATCCGGAACTCGGCTATCACTACGGCGCGGTTGCTCCCGCCCCGCACGTGCGCAAGGGCGATCAACTGCGGGTCAAGACGACGACGACGCCGCAGATCGCCCGCCACGACGGTTACGAGACGGCGTTTTTCGAGACGGGCGACGTCTCGATTGACGTGTCGTGATCGCGGGCGGATCTGGACCGCGGGCCCGGTGCGCTCTCGGGGCGACGATGGGGATTTACGTGTCCGCCGCGTTCGTTATGTGTGAATTCTAACGACGTTCGACGAGCGTGGGTGGAGCGCTCCGGGGAGTACTCGCCGGCGTACTACGCCTACCACGGCCCGAACGAGACGAGCGACGTCCTCCGCGAGATTCTTGACCGACACGTCGACCGCACCGCGGCCGTCTTGGAACTCGGGTGCAGTTCCGGACGGCACCTCTCGCACCTCCACGACTGCGGGTTCGAGGACCTCTCGGGAGTCGACATCAACGACGAGGCCTTCGACGTGATGGAAGACGTCTACCCCGATCTCGCCGCGAACGGGGAGTTCTACCTCGGCGCGATCGGAGACGTCGTCGGCGACTTCGACGACGGTCAGTTCGACGCGGTCTACTCCGTGGAGACGCTCCAGCACATCCATCCGGACTCCGCGTGGGTCTTCGAGGAACTGGCTCGGATCACGGACGAACTCCTCGTCACCGTCGAGAACGAGGGCGACCCCGACCGGACGGGATCGGCCGACCCGGCGGTGAACTACGTCAACGACGACGTCCCGCTCTACTACCGCGACTGGAACGGGGTGTTCACCGATCTGGGACTGGTCGAAGTCGACGTCCGATCGATGCGGCGAGACACCGTGCGCGCGTTCCGCACGGCGTCGAAGTAGCGTGAGGTCTGGGCGCCGAAAGGAGAGCCGCTGACGACGGATTCGTCCCGCTCCCGCACAGAAGCGTCGAACCCACGCCGGGTCTGGAAACCGATCTCACCCGAAACGGACGACGACGATCAGCTCGCGCGCGCGCTGTCGATCGCGACCGCCGAGCCGCGCAGCGCCGACTGCGTGTCGTCGGTCGATCCGTCATCGGTCGATCCGTCATCGGTCGATCCGCCCGCGCTCTCGGAGCTCTCGGAGCCGTCACCGCCCGAACTGCCGCCGATCTGGAGCTCCTGTTCGCTCCGTTCGAGTTCGACGCTCAGGGTGCCGTCCGCGTCGCCGTTGACCGCACCCTCCGAGACCGAGAGGTCAGACTGGTAGGTGACGAGCGAGCCGTTGTCGGTGATCGTCGGCGACGTCGAGAGCGTGTACGGACCGGTCGCGCGAACGCTCACGTTCGTGTAGCCGTTGTCCGGACCGTACTCGTCGTATCCGGTCGTCGAGTACGGCAGCGTCATCTCGAACTCCCCGTCGGCGTTCGTCTCCGCCTGCTGCGTGTAGGTGAACGTGGAGTTCGTGTTCGGGATCCGGAGCTCGGTCTGTGCGCGCACCGTCGCGTTCGCGGGCGCGCCGCTGCCCTCGACGGTCGCCCCGGGGACGCGCTCGAAGGTCTTCACCCACGCGGGGTTACTCGGAACGGTCGCCTGCGGGTTGACACCGGCGACTCGGGCGTCTTGGAAGTTGTTCCGCAGGATCGAGTTGCTCGCGGAGGTGTCGCTGACGTGCGCGAGGCGGTAGTGCTCTAACGCCTCGACGCGCTCGGCCGGGTACTGTCCGATCCCGCCGAGTTGCGACGTCTCGTCGTTCGCGACGTACTCCTCGGCGGCGCTCATATTATCGAAGGTCCGGACGAAGCTGTCCTCGCCCTGCGGGTTGGCGGGGACGGTGAGCGAGTCGCCGCCGGTGGTCTGGACCTCGCGGGTCTCCCAGTCGACGACGACCGGCGAGGGCTCCTGTGCGCTCCCGTGGTAGTAGTACAGCTTCGTCATCGTGCTGTCGTAGAAGCGGTCGGTGCGGATCGAGGTGGTCCCGACGAACTGCCCCTCGTTCGCGTCGTCGAAGCGGTACATCGTCCGGACGAAGTCCTCGCGGGAGACGTTCTCTTCGGCGCTGTAGAACACTGTCGGCGCACCGAACTTCGATCCCGGCGTCGCCATCTGCCAGTCGACCATCACGTATCGGGTCTGGTCCCCCTCGGTGCTCTGGGAGGTGAGAACGTTCTCGGATTGAGTCTCGTTCGGCGCGAGCAGGAAGTTCGCCGCGGTACCGGCGTTCTGCTGGAACGGGTTCGCATTCGGAATCCGCTCTCCTTGGACGGTGATCCAGTGGCCGTAGTCCCACCACGACATCACGCCGTAGGCCCCGTCGGGGTACTCGAAGTCGTCGGTGCGCTCGTAGGTACCGTAGTACTCCAGCTGATCGGCGTTGCCCGCGCCGCCGAGGTTCCCTTCCTCGGGCGTGTTACCCTGCATCCATTCGAGGGACTCGTCCCAGACGGTGACCGCTCCGGGCCCGTTGCTCTGTGCCTGTTCCCACGCGGGCGAGGTCGAGGTGTTGCCGACGGTGATAGGGACCATCAGCGCGGGGCCGAGGATCAGCAGGATCGCGGCGACGACCGCGAGCACCTGATAGCCGTCGATGTCGTCGACCGCTTCGCGCGCGGAGGTGTCGAGATCCACCCACGAGAGTATCTGGCCGAAGAGGTATGCGTTGAAGACGGCGGCGACGACCGCGAGGTAGTAGTTGAATCGGACTTGGGTAAAGGCCATCGCGGTGATGAACACCGCCCAGACGACGAGGAAGAGCTTCTCAGAGTCGTATTCTGTAATAAAGGTCGCGCCGACGATAATCGCCGAGACGATGAGCAGCCCGGCGACTTGGTCGTCGACGCCGACGACGCTCTCGATGCCGCCGAGGATCGCGGGCACGAGGAAGATGAGTGCGATGACCGCGAGCCCGCCGGCAAGGTAGCCGTATGCGCGCTGGGTTCCCTTCTTCACGAGCGGTCGGCCGTGGAACCAGATTGCGGCCAAGAGTCCGGTGAAGAACGTCAGCCCGTACTCCAGCGAGATCCGTCCGGCGGCGTCGACGCCGTAGCGCTGGAGGTTCGAGGGGGAGATGAACGGCTGGGCCTCGCCGATGGTCCGAGCCGACGCGCCCGCGGAGAAGCCGACGATACGGAGGAGGTTGTTGACGACGAGATCGGTAATTCCGAGCGGGAGGACGGCGAGGACGCCGATTCCGACGATCGCGATGCCGGCGACCGCTGCCGGGTAGAGGCTCGTGTCGAGATCGGTGTCCTCCCACACGCGTGCGAGCCACGAGAGGACGACCGCCGCGACGGCGACGCTCAAGGCGGCCAGCGGCTGGAGGAGCGACGGATCGTTCGTATCGAAGCCGACGACCTCCAAAGAGAGCAACGCCATCACGGTCACGACGAGCATCCCTGTCGCGATCACGAACGCCGTCGGCTCGGGCGTCTGGCCGTTGACGACGTCGCTCGTGATCTTCACGAGTGCGAAGACGCCGACGATACCGACGAGGACGACGCCCGGCGGCCACATCCAGAGGAAGATACCGGTGAGAAAGCCAGCGAAGAGGCTCCACTTCAGCGGCTCTTCGAGCGTGTCGAGCGTGCGGTTCTCGATGAGCTCCTCGCGGACGACTTCCCAGACGGGCATCGTTCGCTGGGCCTTCTGGAGAGCGACCACGAGACCGGCGACGGCGAGCGCCATCGCGAGCGGTTCGATCGCGTTGTGATCGGCGGTGCCGACGAGCGTCCGGTTGAGGAACGATCCGGGGAGCAGTAGCAGGACGACAGCGCCGAAGAGTCCCGCGAGCCGGCCGGCGAGACGTTTTCCAATCACGTAGACAGGGATTGCCGTGAGCGCGCCGGCGATCGCTGGCGCGACGAGGAGGACTTTCCCGACGAGTTCGGGACTCGGTGAGCCGAGCCCGATGATCAGGGCGACGGTGGCGACGATCTGGTCGTAGAGCGTCCCGAACTGCCCGGCGAAGGTGCCGTAGGGAAAGCCCGTCCACGGATCGAACGGCATCGTAGACGGCCAGTTCTGGACCGCGTACATCGTCGACCGGAAGTGGTACCAGGCGTCGTTGCCCGAGAAGAACACGTCGCCGTCTCGGATGAAGTTGCTGTACGACTGGAGTCGGATGGCCGCCATCGCGACGACCACGAGGAGGAGCGCGGGAACGTGATACCAGTCCTCGACGATATCGAGAACGGACTGGTCCCCACCGCCGTCTGTTTCGCTGCGCGAACCCATTATGAAGAGATTGTTTCGGAAAGCGCGAATAAGCCTTTTGTTAAGCGGACGAGCGTCGACGCGGTCGCAGGCCGCCCCCCTATGTGCTGTCACTCGGCCGTGACGCTCGATTCCGCCTCGTCGACCTCGTATCCCTCTTCGAGTCTCCGTTCGGCCTCGTCGCGGTCCTCGGGGTAGCCGACGTCGATGCGCCAGCCGTCCATCCGGATGGCGTCGATCGTCCGACCGGACTGGATGAGCAGGTTGATCGCGTCCGAAAGCTCGTATTCGCCGCGGTCCGACGGCTGCACGAGGTGACACGCGTGGAAGATCGCCGGCGAGAACGTGTGTAAGCGACGAAACTCAGAGTAAAGTCGACGAGATTTGAGGTCAAGACCGTGAAAGGAATCTTGATTCTCACCGTCAGAGATATCGGTGTGAGCAGTATCTTGATTCCCGTCGCTATTACCGACGAGATCTCTATTTCTCGCCATTAACTGACGTTGAGACGAGTAACAACCCTTACGGTACCGCGTCGGCATCTCTCGACCGATGAAAGTCTCCGTCGTCATCTGTACGTACACGCTTGACAGCTACGAGCACTTCGAGGAGGCCGTCGAGAGCGTGGTGAATCAGACGTACGACAACGTCGAAATCGTTCTGGTCTCTGACGGAAACGAGGCGGCTTTCGAGCGTCTGCGGAATGACTACGGGGATCTCGAGGATGTCGTCGTAACGATGACTGACGAGAACGTCGGTATCTCGGCGGCGCGCAATCACGGGATCGAGTATGCCTCCGGCGATATCGTAGCCCAGATCGACGACGACGCGATCGCCGATCCCGAGTGGATCGAAGAGCTCGTCGGCGTATACGAAGACACCGATGCCATCGCCGTCGGCGGGAAGATGACAGCCGCGTGGGTCGCCGGCAAGCCCTCGTTTCTCCCCGAGGAGTTCTACTGGCTGATCGGCGTCACTCACCGGGGATTTGCCGAGCCCGGAGAGGAGGTGCGAAACACCTTCGGCTCGAACATCTCGTTTCGGCGTGAGGTGATCGAGGAGCTGGGCGGATTCGATCCGCACGTCGGCCGGAAGGGCGACGCCGAAATCCAAGCGCACGAGTCCGAACTCGGAACGCGATTGCGACGCGAGTTCGGCCGGGGGGTCATCTACAACCCTGACGCAAAGGTCGCGCACAAGGTATTCGACTACCGAACTGATCCGGCATGGCTGGCAAAGCGCGCATTCTGGCAGGGCTACTCGAAGCGCGCGCTGGAGACGTTGATCTCCGATGCCGAAAGCGGCGAAGAGTCGGACTTCCTCCGGTATTTACTTCTGGAATCGGTTCCCGACCGGCTCCGTCGATTGTTTCGGGACCCCTCGCGAGCGCGTGTGAGTCAGCTCGTCTGGCTCCTCTTGTTGACCGGACTGGTTGGGTTCGGATACTTGTACGGGATCGTCAAGTGGCGGTAGCGGAGGCAGTTCGGCTCGGAATAACAAGCCTAACAAGCCGCGGTGACGCAGGGACGGTCAATGAGTACGCGAACCGCCGAGACAGTCGGCGTCGTCGGACTGGGTTATGTGGGCCTCCCGTTGGCGTTCGCTTTCGCCCGTTCCGGATACGACGTCGTCGGCGTCGATGTTAACGATGACCGCGTCGATGCGCTGGCGCGCGGCACATCGTACGTGACGGACGTGAGCGACGCTGAAGTCGAGCGCGCCCTCGACGCGGGCTTTCGACCGACGACGTCCTACGAGGATCTCGACGAGGTCGACGGCGTCTCGATCTGCGTGCCGACGCCGCTTCGGAAGACCGGCCAGCCCAATCTCTCGTTCGTCGCCAACGCGACGGAATCTCTCGCCACAGTCATCCCGGACGGCTGTACGGTCGTCCTCGAGAGCACTGTGTACCCGGGCGCGACCGAGGAACTCGTCGCTCCGACGCTCTCAGAGAACGGCAGAACCGTCGGCGAGGATGTCTTCGTCGCCTTCTCACCCGAACGGATCGATCCGGGACGAGAGGATTACCCAATCACAGCGATCCCGAAGGTGCTCGGCGGCGTTACGCTGGTATGCGGTGACCACGCTGCCGCGCTGTACGAACCGGTCTTCGACGAGGTCATCCGCGTCGAGTCGGCGACGGAGGCCGAACTGGTGAAGCTGCTGGAGAACACTTTCCGGGCGGTCAATATCGGACTGATCAACGAGGTCGCACAGATCGCCCACGAACTCGACGTGAACGTCTGGGACGTCGTCGACGCCGCCGCGACGAAGCCGTTCGGGTTTATGCCGTTCTACCCCGGTCCCGGACTGGGCGGACACTGCATCCCCGTCGATCCGCTGTATCTCTCTTGGAAGGCCGGACAACAGGACATCCAGACGCGATTCATCGATCTCGCCGATCAGGTGAACCGCGAGATGCCGAAGCACGTGGTCCAGCGCGTGATGGAACTGCTGAACGACGAGGGTCTCGCGGTGTCGCGGTCTTCGGTGCTCGTTGTGGGCGTCGCTTACAAGCCGGACGTCTCCGACGTCCGGGAATCTCCTGCCTACGACGTGATCGGCCTACTGGACGATTACGGAGCCGAAATCGTGTACCACGACCCGCACGTTCCCGAGTTCGAGGTCGAGGGGCGCGAATACGAATCAGTCCCACTGGCTGAGGGACGGTTGCGCGACGCCGACTGCGTGTTGGTGCTGACCGACCATTCGGTCATCGACTTCGATCGGATCGCCGATTGGTCGTCGCTGGTGTTCGATACGCGGAACGCGACGAGCGGAAAAGAATCGAACGTCTGTCAACTTTAGGTACATACGGATTGTATCTGTCCGTTAACCGAATTAGAATTATTTCTTCGTGACCGCTTGCGGCGAATTTCGGCGAGAGGTCGAAGAACTATGTGTTGATGTTCTTCGCAGGGGCTCCAGCGACCGTTTCGTTTGCGTCCACGTCGTCTAAAACGACTGAGTTCGCCCCGATAACACAGCCATCACCCAGTTCGATGTCGCCGAGAATAACAGACCCTGCTCCGATCGAGACGCCGTTGCCGATTGTCGGGTAGCCTGCGGAACGCTCTGGGCTTCTTCTTCCGATCGTGACGTTCTGACGGATGAGAACGTTTAACCCAACGTCAACGTCGTGCCCAACAACGATCCCAACGGGATGTGGAAGCTCTGTACTTGCTGGGAGAACGGTCGAGATATCGCACGACATCAATATCTTGTGTTCGCGGAAAAGAACCGCGTTAAAAATATTAATTACGTTGAATCCGGTCAGATATTTCAACGTAAGATGTGAGGTCATAAACAACCCATCCGATTTCAACCGGTTTATAAATCTCCTGAGCAATCCCATAGCACGTCCGTTCGAGGGTCAATCAAATAACTGTTGGTGGATAGATCTCACTGTTTAGTAGCGTTTGCGCGTCATCACTCACTCGATCTATGCAGTCGTCCTGATGTATCTCGTCTACATACCACGTAACCCCAATGATTCCAACGCAGTATGTCGCTTCAATAGGACCCGATAATGCTATTCCTTCGACTGAATTGCGTACAGTTCGGCGTACTCTCCCTCGGTGTTAAGTAGCTCTCGGTGGGTGCCAGATTCGACGATTTCCCCGGAATCTACAGTGTGAATTCGGTCAGCGTTTTTCACCGTGGAGAGGCGGTGGGCGATGGCGATCATCCCGTAATCGCGGTCCATCGACTCGATCGCCCGCTGAACTTGGCGTTCTAAGTTCGAGTCAAGGTCGCTCGTGGCCTCGTCGAGCACGAGGAAGTCGGCCTCCTTGAGAAGGGCTCTAGCGAGGGCGACGCGCTGGCGCTGCCCACCCGAGAGGCGGACGCCGTCGTCGCCCAGCTGAGAGTCATAGTCGTTGGGGAGTTCGTCCAAGAACTCGTCGACCTTGGCGATCTCGCAGACTTCCTCGACTTCCTTTCGCGAGGCGCCCCGATTGCCGATCGTGATGTTCGCTTCGAGGGTGTCGTTGAAAATGTACGGCTGCTGGCGAACTACGGCGATGCGTTCGCGCCACTGGTCGAGATCGTATTTCTCGATTGGAGTGCCGTCGGCCCTGATCTCGCCCGCGTCAGGATCGTACAGTCGGGCCAGAAGCGAGACGATCGTGGACTTTCCGGCGCCGGATTGACCGACGAAGGCCACGAAATCGCCACGTTCGACCCCGAAGGAGACGCCCTGCAGAACGGGTTCATCCGGCTCGTAAGAAAAATAGACGTCCTCGAATTCGATCTCTTCGACAGACTGGACCGATTTATTGCCGTCCGGTTCTTGATTTTCATCAAGGCGGTCAAGGAAGCCTTGGGTGCGGACGAGATGGGAGATGTTCCCTTCGAGGTTGTAGAAGAAACTGTTGAGGGTACTCACACGTGGGGCGAGCTGGAACATTGCAATGAGGAAGATGCCGAGTTCGCCGAGCGTGAGCCCGGAGTACGTAAAGCCGACATAGATGAGAACGAAGATCGTCAATGCGGCGGCGAGCTGGTAGTAGTTCTGGATCGCGGCCTTGTTTCGGGTAAGATTGATACTCGAATCGGCGTACTGTTCGATCGAATCGCGGAAGGAGGAAAACACCTCATCGGAGAGTCCGAAGAGCTTGACGTCTCGAACGCCCTGAGTACCTGCTTGGACGGTCTCTTGGACTTCCTCGTTGGCCTCGGCGACCCGGTTGCCGACTGTCACCGCCGGTTCAATAACGAAGCGTAGGAGGACAGTAATTCCACCGAGAAGGACGATGGCCAACACGGTCATCGCCGGCGTGATGTAGAGCATAACTCCGAGGTAGACGATAACGAGAAAGACGTATTCCATCGTCCGGACGCCGTCGCGGATGACCCGGCCGGAATAGCGAGTCTCCGTGATGATGGCGTTGAGTACGTCGTCTGACCCTTCTTGGTCGAAATAGCCGATTCGCGCGTCGAGTGCGCTCCCGAAGGCTCGGGTTCGGAGATACTTCTCGTAGTTTTTTGCGAGGATGGCCCGGAGCCAGGCAACCAAGAAGGAGAACGTATAGCGGACGATCATAACGAGCGCAACGCCGACGATCAGATACCCGAGCGTGAACGGGACGCCGACGAAGTCGTAGAAAGAGAGGAAGGTTTCGAGGACCGGACCGCCGCCTTCGACCGGACCTTCGGTCTGGGCGACTTCGAGAATGGGATAGATGAAGCCCAGCCCGACGCCCTCGAGGACTGCGGCCAAGCCACCGAAAAGGACGAGAACGACAGTGAATGTGGGGCGATAGGCGGCCACACGTCGGAGGGCCGCTATCTTTTCGGCCCACGAAAGTTCGTCTGCGGAGGTCATCGAATTGGCGAGTGTTTCAGGCGAATGTGTATAAGAATAGTGAAATCCGTTCTATCTTGGCTCTGTTGAATCCTTCGGCTCTACTGAATCATCATACGGCAGTGACTCTGTGTAAATATCACGTCTCTTATGTTGTCATACTGGAGCAATCGAGACTGTAACTCGAGGAATTTACCGGTGACGAACTGATTTGTCGGTTTTAGGAAGACAGGAAAGCACTACAACCCAATATCGTCTGACGGTTCACTAGATACTAACGATTAAAACGAAACTACCCCGTGCTCACAAGATATATTTAGTTGATGACTTTACTTGGGCTATGGACAAACAAGGACGCGCTAGTTCTTCTACTACTGACCATCCTGATCATAACCCTTTGGATAAATCTGTTCTTCATATTGGCAATACTGCTGGTGTCCCCTCTGTAATTGCTGAGAAGCAGCGTGATCTGGGGATGGAAAGTACCGTGGTAGTATTTAATGAGGATCCCTATGAATTTGGAGCAGATCGTATTATTCAGGTCCATCCAGAACCGAAATATATTCCTATGTATCTTACCAATTGTATAGAATTATTTAACAAGATGAAAGTTATACAGAATATAATTTCATCTTTTGATGTGATTCATTTCCACTATAGGAGTGTCATATCCTACTCAAAGTTTTATATTCCGTACGGTCTCGATCTTCCCCTATGGAAAGCTCAAGGAAAACATATTGTTATGCACTTCCATGGCCACGATATCCGGTGGAAGGGTGTTCCATGGTTCTATCGAAACTTCTCGGATGCAATTCTTGTCGCTACACCTGATCTGCTAGATTGGGCTCCAGACACTGCGACTTGGGTTCCCACACCAATTGATACAAGTTCATTCGATCCACATTACCCTGACCCAAATAGTTCAAAACCAATTAAGATAGTTCATGCACCAACAGATCGAGAAATAAAAGGAACACAACATATCATTGATGCAGTTTCAACTCTCAAATTTCGAGGATATGATGTGGAGCTTCAGATTGTTGAGGATACACCCCACTCTGAGGCAATAGAGATCTATAAAACGGCAGATATCGTCATCGGCTGGATGAATTCAGATTATGGAATATATGGGATGTTCAGTAAAGAGGCAATGGCGCTTGGAAAGCCGGTTGTTGCGTCCCTAAGTGAATCAGTAAAAACATATTTGCCGGAGGGAAATCCGGTTATTCAGGCCAATCCAGAGAATCTTAGCGACTGTCTGGAAAATCTTGTTAATTGCCGAGGCGAATTAAAAAAATATGGTGAGAAAAGCCGGAAATATGTGAAAAAAACGCATAATATAGACTCAGTTGTTCATAAATTCAATAATTCATATGTGGTATAATCGAGGACCTGCTTACCTATTCACTCTTGGGTAGAGGATTGTTGGTCAGTTCTCAGCAGTGGCTGGAAATCACAGCGGGCAGGGGTGACGCGACCGCGTCACCCGACAAACGATGTTCTCAATCAAGACATTCGTCTCGGAGCATCGAGCCGCGGACCTACTCCAAAAGATTCGCTGGCGTGACGGTGTGACCCGTCTCAGCCAAACTGAGTCAATCAGTTAATATTATACGTAATGCTGAACGAGCGCAAGAATCTCCGGAGAAGTGCCCGTCGCTGATGAGATGTATAGGGCTTTTATCACTAGGAAGTCATTGTACACAACTACCGATGTTGAGGGCGGAAAGACGCTCACGGCCGACTATATCGGGGCCATTCGTCCATCCAACGGCCTTTAGCCGGGCGATACGAGGAAATTCTTGGTCACCGTCTCTCCAATTTGGTTGCTCTCGGTGATCCGATCACAGATGAGGTCCTTGCCGAGTGAGAATCGGCAGACCAGCAGAGAGAAATAATTGGGTTTAGAAGGGATCCTATATGCCACAAACTGTGTTAGCTGTCGGTGCACACCCCGACGACGAAGTGCTCGGACCCGGTGGGACACTTGCAAAACACGCCGATACCGGCGATGAGGTTCACGCGCTGATCGTCACCGAAGGAACGACCACGCAATACGACGACGAGTCCCTCGTTGAACAGAAGCGAACGGCCGCTAGATCGTGCGCTGATAGACTCGGCCTAAAAGATGTCCACTTCGGTGATCTCACTGATATGAAACTTGATGCGACGGCTCACATTAAGGTCAACTCTGTGATTGAGCAGACTGTAGAGGTTGTCAATCCGGATGTGATATACACCCACTCACCCCACGAGGTCAACAAAGACCACGTTGCAGTCTACGAATCGACACTCGTCGCTTCCCGTCCCGGATCAGGGGTAGACCGAATCTACGCATATGAGACTCCCTCTTCGACCGAGTGGACCGGCGGCGACAGACGGCAGTTCTTTCCCAATCGATATGTCAACATTTCCGGGTACGTCGATACGAAAGTTAAGTCGTTCATAGAGTACAACACAGAGGTGCGAGAGTTTCCACATCCACGCTCGGAACGAGCGATCCGGGCACGAGCGACCACCCGCGGTGTCGAAGCCGGATTCGAAGCCGCTGAGGCGTTTTCGCTCGTGGTAGCTCGGGATAGAGAGATCTGAATGATTGCAAAATTAAACATTCCAGCCGCCCATATCCGGTCGTGTTTCGTTAAGGAGGAAGAGTGATCGCGCTGAAACTATATTCAGTTTTTGCTTTTAACTGGGACGATCTCCAACTGGAGTGATATCAATCTCAATGGTGTACTGTTTACCATCCATTTCAAGCATAGCGTTCTCGTGGGGGGGAAAAGTGAGTGCCCGGAGCACATTAAGAAACTCCCGTGCAGTGTGCGTTTCAGACGGATTGATCTGGCAGAGATCTTTGAAGTCTGATTTGCGATGATAGATTGCTTTGTCGTCGCTCTGTTCGGTTGCGGTTACGTCTCCCGACTCAATCTCCGGCCAAGCCTGTTTGAATAGACGGACGCTAGTGCGTTCGATCCGTTCGTAGAGAGACTTTGCATCGTCAGAAAACTGCTTCTCCACCCGCTTCCGGGCAATGATGTCTCCGGTATCGATTCCAGTATCCATATAGTGGACTGTTCCCCCTGCGGGAAGGTTTTCTACGATGCTCCAGACGTTCGGGTAATATCCACGACCCTGAGGAAGATATCCAGGATGGACGTTAATACAGCCACGTTCAGGGATTGTAAGTATTTCCTCAGGCACAATATATGGATAACCTGCTGCGACGACTGCATCAGGTTGGATATCTTCCACCAGAGAAAGCTGTTCCTTAGTCGTTAGTAGTGCACGAACCCTTACTTCGTCCCGATTGCAGAGCCACTGGTAAATCTCTCGGCCAGTATCATTGATCCCGAGGAACACAATATCCATATGTTCTAATTAAGTAAGCTGCATCAAAAGAATTACTCACCGAACTCCCGGGCATTCTTGAATGAATCACCTATCTTAAATTCGTAGTCTTCTAAAAACTCTCTGCCCGTTACTGGTTCATCATTCTCGATCTGGAGTTCTGTTATTTCGATCGTACCCTCCCACACACCGACACCGAGAGCGTCGTCATTCTGATACGATATCTCACTGGGTCGGACAAAGGTAGTGTTCTCGTTTGGCGGGTTTGCGTCCCATATCGTCACCTTTTGTCCGTTTATATAAGAAAACGCACCGGGGTACGGTCGCGTTTGTCCTCGTATCCAGTTGTACACATCTCGTGGAGCACTGTTCCAGTCGATAATCCCATACTCTGGTCTCCGCCGCGGCCACCACGTCGCTTCCTCGTCTTCTTGGGGTATTCGCGGTACAAATCCCTGTTCGAATTTCGGATAGTACTCACGTATCATTGCGCGGCCAGCGTCAATCATCTTCTGATACATCGATCCGGCGTTATCGCCAATATCGATCGGGAGCGATTGTTGGCCGACGAGGTCGCCGGCATCAGCTTCCTCAACAAGATGAAAAAATGAGAGTGCCGTCTCGTCCAGTCCTTTAATCAACGACCATGCGAGTGGTGCTCGCCCCCGACCTCTGGGGAGGGGTGCCGGATGCATTCCGAGGGCGGTGACTGACGGAATATTCAGCACAGTTGAGGAAACCAGTTCCGACCATCCAATCACGAACAGTAAATCAGGATCACACTTGCGCATCGTTGCCACCGCCGAATCATCGTTCGCAGATTCCGTCTCAGTAATAGGAACACTGTGAGATCGACAGAGCGATTCAAATTCGACCTGATCAGAAATATTAGGATCACTAGGTTTCGTGAACACGTAACGGACATCCGCATCTAATTGTATCAACTCTTCGAGACAAGCTAACCCCAATTCGTTGTGTGAGACAAATGCAATCCGCATACCTCAACCTTCCTGCGTCGGAATTTAGTAGTTTTGGCTACCACAGTGGTCGCGTTAAGTTAGAAAATGAGACAGACGAGATCTGAGTGCTTATGCCAGAATTATATCAACTCACCATATTATCGCGCGGATAAAATATGGTTTGGGGAGCGATATAGAACGCCCCGATGAGCGATTAAAGTAGAGATCTGCAGTTACTTGTCCAATATATCAATCTATTATATGAAAAATCTCTTGATGAATACGGATTAATGGGGGGTCGTTTCTATTCACAACTGGGTCATAAAGCTAAGTTACTGCTGATTTCGCCGTCTCAGCGAGTCAACTCGCGGTTGATGAGAAGATGATCCTCTTCCACGCTCAGCAGTTCTGGCTATACGGCTCAGTTGATCCTCACACGAACAAGATCCTCCACGTAAGCTTCTATCTGACCGCAACAAAACAACGCGGTGGTTTCGACCGAGCTACATCAGGCGACCAGCCCGGTGACACCGAGTTTCTCGTTGATAACATAGAATCACACTACCTAGTCCACTTCAGTCCCTATGGGCTGCCACGCCCGCTCGGACAGCCTTAGCGACGTGGGCCACCGATTCGGGGGAGAGGTTGGGATGCATAGGGAGTGAGAGCACTCGACTCGCGAGGTCCTCGGAAACTGGGAGATTTGCGTAGTCGTCATCCCCATAGAACGTGGTGCGATGGACCGGCGGGTCCCAGTACACCTTCGCAGACACATCGTGGGCGTCGAGTGCGTTGAGGACAGACGTGCGGAGGGCTGACGATGCACAGGTCACGGTGTATATCTGGTATACGTGGCGGCCATCGGCAAGTTCGCTTGGGAGGTTGATTCCGTCCACGCCCGCAAGCGCATCGCGGTAGTCCGCTGCGACCGACCGACGGCGCTTTACGATGTCCTCGACGCGGGTCATCTGTCCCGCGCCGATTGCCGCGACGACGTCCGCCATCCGGTTGTTCGTTCCGAGAGCGACGTACTCGCCGCTGTCCGCGGCGCTGAAGTAGTCGCTACTACTCCGTCCGTGGGACCGATAGAGACGCAGTCGCTCGGCGAGTTCCGGGTCGTCAGTCACGACGGCGCCGCCTTCTCCGGTCGCGACGACTTTATTCTGACAGAAACTGAGAGCGGCCGCGTCGCCGACTGTCCCCACCATCTCACTGCCCTCGTAGGCCCCGAACGCCTCCGCGGCATCCTCAATGAGTGGGACATCGTAGTCGTCTGCGACTGCTCGCAGGTCGGCCATCAGGAACGGCTTGCCGTAGCAGTGGATGGGCAGGATTGCGGCGGTCCGGTCCGTTATCGCGGCCCGGACAGCGTCGGGGTCAAGGGCGTACCGGTCCCGCTCGATATCCGCGAACACAGGTTCTGCGCCGACGAGGCGGACGGAGTTCGCAGTAGCGATGAACGTGAACGCAGGGACGACAACCTCATCGTCCTCCTCCACCCCGACAGCCTGAAGAGCTCCGACCAGCGCCGTCGTTCCCGAGTTGTACGTTACCGCGTGCTCAACGTCTAGGTAGGACTCGATTCGCTCTTCGAATTCGTCCACGTACGGTCCCTTGGCCCAGTAGCTACCGCGCGTGATAGAATTGACGGCGTTCAGCACGTCTTGTCGGTCCCAGTCTATCTCGAACAGCGGAATCGGGTCGCCGTCCGCCATCTTACTCCTCTTCCTCCTTGGGCACGTAGTTATAATACTGGTTGTCGTCCGGGTCGGTAATCTCCCCAGAGACGAGAGCGTCCCGAACCTCTTCGATGCCGTCGCGAACGGTCATCTCTGGTTTGAAGCCGAGCACCTCCTCAATTTTCTTAAAGGAGACACGGTAACTCCGCTTGTCCACCATCGACTGGTCAATCTCAACTTTCGCGTCGGCCACCACGTCGTCAAGGATGCGCCCTATTTTTTTCATCTGATAGTTCTCATCCGTGGATCCGACGTTGAAAATCTGTCCCTCAACATCCTCGCGGTCCCCATAGAGGACGGCACGGACGCCGCGCGCCACGTCGGTCGTATGGATGAACGGGCGCCACTGGTCGCCCCCGTAGATGGTACCCTCGTGGTCGCGAACGGCCTTCTTCGTGAGGAAGTTCACGGAGAGGTCAAAGCGCGGGCGGGGTGAGAGACCGTAGACGGTGGCGAGGCGGACGACGGTCGGCGAAAAGGACACCTCCGAGGAAAGCAGCGAATCCTCGGAAAGGCGCTTGGTCTGGCTGTACGCCGAGATGGGATTGATGGAGGACACCTCGGTGAGAAGTTCGTCCTCGGAGTTGCCATAGACGCTGCAGGTGGACATAAAGACGAAGTGATTGATGCCGTGACGGTCACAGAGTCGCTTGAGTTCGACCGTCGCGTTGAGATTCACCTCTATCGTCGCGTCCACGTCCGCGGAACACGCTGGTTCGCCGACGATGCCGGCCATATGGACCACATCCGTCGCTCGCTCCACGACAGGCTCCAAGTCGTCTGTATCTCGAATGTCTCCCGAGACAAACTCAAATCGGTCCCGCTCTCGGAGCGAGTCAATAGCGTCGGTACCAAAAAGCTTAGCGTCGTATACTAAAACCTCGTGGCCGTCATCAAGCAGTTGTCGCGACAGGATGGAGCCGAGGTAGCCCGCGCCTCCAGTGAGGAGAATGGTTCTATCGGTCATATTGCAAGATTTGGTGTGGGTATCTTATTATTTGTTATATGCTCGTCGCTCTTGTGACGTAGATTATTGGTGAGTTAGAGTGCTGTTTTGAGGATGATTTTCAGCGCTTCTTCCCCAAGTTTTCGGAAGACTTCACGTCGGAGTGGTAACGCTCTGAGATATGGCGTAAGTTTGTCTTTGGAGGCACTTCGATGCGGCGAGAGCCACGGTCGCGTCATCGACGTGTGGCTCTCGCACGTATTCACGTGTACGTCTCCATCAACGTACTCACCGTCGCCGTGGACGACGTATTCGCGGACGAATGTGTCGTCCTCGTCGAGTGGGTCGTACGCTCGAAAGCCGTCAATATAGACGGTTAACGTCTTCTCTTTGCGGTCAGCAAGCAGGAGTCAAGTCGTCGATTCCGTGGCGGCTTTCGCTGGGATCACGTACCGCTCATCGGTGCCACGATCAGCCAGAATAAACACGGGTGGCTTGTCCTTGACATATGTTCTATGCCCGCGTGTAGACAGGCCACGCGAGCGCGACAGCCTGTCGCGCTCGCGCCCTTTGAGCCCAGCTTTCACGTACAGTTCATCGATCTCGACCGGTCCTTCCAGCTGCGGGCGATGTGAGGTCCAGCGCTCGCAGGAAGCGCTGGACGCGCCGGTAGATCGTCTTGTAGAAAACGTCGATTTTTACGTCTAGCTGTCTGAGACGCGTTTTAAACCGGATGTAGGTGTAGACGGAGAGAAACCACTTTCTGAGTGCCACCGCCAAGTGTTCGATGATAGTGCCCGTCTGATGTTGAACGTGCGGTCTCAATTCTCACAGAGATACCGCTGAAACACTCGATAGCTGCCGTATCGAATCATAGATTCGCCACGACAGCGTAGGCAACTGAGACCGTTACGCAGCAAACCTGTCCCAGCAGGTCTGCGGCCCAACGCTTCGAGACGAACCCCTTGACTGGGAGCATCCTTCGTCGGTTGACGCGGCAGCGTCACCCCTTTCCGATACGCTTCTGTAGCGCCAGATCTCCGTGACCTACAATCTGCTTCCGACAAGTGTCAGAAGCAACATCCTTGATTGCTTCGGAAAATATATGGCATTGTTCAGATAAGCTGATTGAAGCAGACGGCGAATGCTTGGAGCCACGTTTCTGCTGTGTTCGGATCAGCGTGTCTGAAGTGGTTGGCGAAGGCTTCAGTTCGGCGTTTGAGTTCTTTGAAGACGCGTTCGACGGCGTTCCGATTCCCGTGGGTGACGTGTTGGAATCGGAGTGCGTGGCGGTGGCAGGCTGCCTGCAACCACGGCGCTCTATCAACCAGGAAGATCGCGTCATCTCGGTCAGCGCTTGGGTTCTGGTCGGGAAGAGCCGCACGTGCAGCAGGCGGTTCGCATCGGGATTGACCGCCGCAAACAGCCAGTAGCGCTGGTCATTCACTCGAATTACGGTCTCATCAACCGCAACGTAACCCGGATTCTGTCCCTCTGTGTGCTGTGGATCGGCCTTCTGAATCCAGTTGTGAACGGTAGAGCGACAATGTTCGACACCCAAGCCAGCGAGGACTGAGACGGTATCAGCCAGCGATAATCCCGCCAAATGCAGTTGGATACCTAGCTTTATCGCCGGCTCGGGTGTCGCCTCTCGCACCACAAATCCTAACTCAGGCCAGTCGCTACATCCGACGAGGCGGTTGGGTTTTGGCATAGGCACCAACAATCTACGACCGCCTCACTCTTCGACCTTATCTGAACAGTGCCGCCGACAATATTTACCACCACGACGTGATCGAACGCCTCCACGCTATTCCCCGAATGTCGATCGTTGCGATCTGCCACGACCCGCAGTCGTGGCTCGCTCAGGTGCCGGTGGGTGACAGCCATTCGTTTGACGGGATCGGTACATTCAGCTGCGTCGATACAGCACGGAGGAACTCGCAGATATTCTCGAGGCCCGTGCGAACTAGGGGGCTCGTGAAGGATCTTGTCACTCGGGACCAACTCAGATCGATTGCGAATCACGTCGCCGGTGTCGCACGGTTCGGGATTCAGTCACTCTACGCAGCTGCATAGCAGTCGAACGCTCCCACGAGACGATCCGACACGGACATCGGCGATTCGTACGACCGAGCACTCCACCGTATTCGGCAATCGAACCTCAACTCGGTTCCGCTGCATCATCACGTACTCTACGAACTGATTCGCACCGCTGGCGAGGTCTCGGCTACAGAACTCCACGAGCGATACGAGAACGCGGCCGAACAGTTGTACGCTGGCTACCCGCAGACACCGATTGGAAAGTGGTCGCGACGAAACAAGGTAGTCGTGTCACAAAGTGGTTTTAACGTTCAGTGGCAACTGAGCCCCGTGAGGACGGGTTACCTCTGGTTTCCATCCTGCTCTGGTGGATAGCGTCTCTTTGAGCGAAAATAATGTTCCCCCTCAATCTGAGGGTCAGTAGTGGCATTCGCTCACATACCAACTCAATGGAGCGACTGTCCACGATGAGACCGCTATTCGACAGTCCTCATAAGACTGATACGGAGAGACTATCATTACCGTTTATGACCTCTGTATGCGTTCTTACGTCGGCACATCCAATTGACGATACGCGAATATTCCATAAACAGGCTAGAACTCTAGAAGAGGATGGATATGATGTGTATCTTATCGCACATCACACCCAGAGTGAATCACAACACGGTATCGATATAATATCTGTTGAAGACGCGAGTTCACATCTCGATCGTCTCGTCGATCTCCCGAAAATGTATAAGATCGCCCGTGATATCGATACAGATATTTATCATTTTCACGATCCGGGATTGCTTCCAGTTGGTGCCGCACTCGCAGTTCGCACCGATGCTCGGGTCATCTACGATTGTCACGAGCAATACGATATCTCGTTCCGAGATTACGATTTTCCACCAGACGTATTCAATCCCTTTTTCCAACATATCTTTCCCCACGTTCAGTCCGGCTTTTGCCAGCCGCTAGATGCAGTCATCGCTGCCACGGAGTGGATCCAAGAGGATTTCGAGGGGTTGGGTCATAGCTCGGTACAGCTCGTCCGTAACTTTCCGATCACCGAAAACATCGTGATCGACGCTACCGGAGTCAATCGAACCCACGATTTCGTCTTGGTGTACGTCGGGGGCCTCACGTCGACACGGGGAATTCATCGGATGGTCGAAGTCCTTCGGCTCTTACGAGAAGGCGGTGTCGACGCGGGCTTATGGCTACTTGGAGCGTTCAACAATGCCGAGACTGAACGCCGTACTCGAAACTATATCCGGGATCACGAATTGAATGATGCTGTTCGATTTTTCGGGCGAGTCGAACATAACGAGATATTCGCATACCTCGCCGCCGCCGATGTCGGGCTAGCACTTCTTGATTCGGGTCCCTACGAATATGGCGTCCCCACGAAAATGTTCGAATATATGTACGCGCAGATTCCGGTCGTGGCAAGCGATACGACCGCTAACCGAGCGTATCTCCCGAGCGATTGCGGTGAAATCGTACCATATGACGATCCACACGCGACGGCGTCAGTTCTCGAAACGCTCTCACGGGATAGTACACTCCGAGAAGAGATGGGTACAGCAGGTCGACACCGGGTAGAGACTGAATATTCTTGGGAAAGCGAGCGAGACTCCCTCCTCGAACTCTACAACAGATTAACTGACCAGTAGTGCCACATTTGGGAGATAATCTGTGTAGATCCGTTTTGGATCAACTATTGAACGTTCTGGCACGTCCGATCGTATACACCCAGTGATCCGTTTCTCCCAAGTCGAGCGCCTGTCGTCCGTCCACTACGACTAGCGATCGGTCGAACGCGTGCCAATTGATCGATTCGAACTCGCCGTGTGCGGTGACCAATACGACCGCGTCGGGATCCACTTCGGAGATCTCTGACTGATCGATCGGTGTGGCTCCGTCGAACGTGGAGAAGTCTTCCAACCACGGGTCCACGACGAACACCTCCGCGTTCTGTGTAACGAGCCGGTCCACGATCGGGATAGACGGCGCGTGCCTGAGTTCCGCGACCCCGGCCCGATACGTGAGACCGAGCACGACCACAGTCGCGTTCGAAAGCGCCGTCTCTCGCTCGGTCAATCCGTCGATCAGTTTCTCGGTCACGAATTCGGGCATCGAGTCGTTCACGTTCCGAGCCGTCTCCATGAGCGGCGTCGGTCCGTCGAACTGATTGATGAGGAAGTACGGATAATACGGGATACAGTGGCCGCCGACACCAGCGCCGGGGGTATGTATATCGCACATCGGGAGCGTGTTGGCACCCTCGACCGCCTCCAAAACGTCGATCTCCAAGCCGTCTGTGAGTTTTGCTAACTCGTTGGCAAAGGCGATGTTGACGTCCCGATAGACACCTTCGAACACCTTGACCGCCTCAGCGGTAGTCGCGTCTGACACGGGCACCACGCCCGAGTCATTAATTTCCTTATACACGACCTGTGCGACACGCGTCGCTTCGGGATCGGTCCCACCGACGATCTTCTGGTACGCGCCGCGAATGTCCTCGATCGCGCGTCCACTCGACGTTCGCTCGGGACAAAACGCCACGCCGAACTCGTCGACATCGAGACCGCTCTGCTGAGCCAAGAGTGGCTCAACGACGTCTCGACACGTCTGTGGAGGCACAGTCGACTCGATGAACACGACGTCACCGGGTTCGAGACCGGTGGCGATGTCAGAGGCGACGTCGGATACCACCGACAGATCGGGCTCGTTGTCGTCCGTAATTAACGTCGGAACGATAATAACGTGAATACTGGCGTTTGCCGCTGCTTGCTGTTCGTCGGTTGTCGCCGAAAGAGCGCCCGACTCGACGGTCCGCTGGACAAGCTGGTCCAGTCCACGTTCACCGTTCACGTGCGCAGTTCCGGATGAGATGGATTCGACGACTGTCTCATCAACATCGACACCGGTGACCAAACCACAGGCGTCTGCATACACCGCCGCGAGTGGGAGCCCCATTTTTCCGAGACCGTAGACCGTGACCGGGATATCACCACCAGTAAATGCTTCTCGGAGCTCTTGTTCGCGGTTATTGTAGGGCTTCATTTGTCTCCTCAGTTCCGAACGCCTGTTCGTCTATCTCTTGGACGATTTTGACGACTTCCAAACCCTCTGTTCCTGAAACACTAGGTGTAGTGTCTGCAGCTACCGCCTCCAAGAACGACTGTAGCTCATTCTTGAGAGGTTCGACATTCTCGACTACAGGATTCTCGACGATACTTTCGTGCCGATATTTCACACTGCCATCATCAGTGATGAAATCAGGGGCGGATTGTCGATGGATTTCGATCGACTGGTCCAAGTAATCGACCTTGACGTATCGATCGGTCGCGGTAATCGTTAGTTCTCGGATCTTCTGTTGGGTCTGTCTACTTGCGGTGAGTGAGGCGACAGTGCCATCTGCAAATGTCAGCGTCGATGCGGCATATCGGCCTTCAGCGGTCCCAGCAGTCTGGATCGACGCGATATCTGAATCAATCAATGACGACACGATATCGACATCGTGAATCATAAGGTCCGAAACGACGGTGTCTTTGATTTCGCGGCCGGGATCCGGGCCGAGCCGACGGGCATCGACAGCAGTCACATCTAATTGCGGAACGATCTCTTCTAGGGCTTCAACGGCCGGATTGAATCGCTCGATGTGGCCCACTTGTATCTGTACGCCGTGTTGGTCTGCAAGCTCGATCAGATCTTTTCCCTCCTCAGCTTTGGAAACGAACGGTTTTTCGACGAGAATCGAAATATTGCTCTCGATACAATTTCGAGCGATATCGTAGTGGTACTCAGTTGGGACGGCGATCGAAACAGCGTCGACGGCCGTAATCAGTTCGTCTAAAGACAGCGCATCGGTTTCGTACTCAGCAGCGATCTGCTTCGCCCGTTCTGAATCCACGTCGTACACACCGACCAGCGTCGCATCTGCGAGTTCGTTGTAAACACGAGCGTGGTGCTGCCCCATACTGCCGACGCCGATTACGCCGACTGGGACCGGTCTCTCACTCATTAGCGTAAAACTTCCGTACCGCTGTTGTGATTGTTTCGATGTTCAACTCCGAAACGTTCGAATGAACTGGGAGTGACAGCACCTCCTCGGCTGCCGCCTCTGCCATCGGCGCGGTGTACTCTACGTCGGCGTACGCTTCCTGTTCGTGGATGCACTTCGGGTAGTAGATCCCGGTACCAACACCCGATTCCTCGAGGTGACGACGAAGTTTGTCCCGGTCATCAGCCCGTACCGTATACTGATGATACACGTGTCGTCTGTCTTTGGGTTCGTGGGGGAGCGTCAGCGGTGTCTCCTGCAGACCGTTCGAGAGACGTCCGGCGTTACTCCGACGCTGTTCGGTGAGTTCCGGCAGGCGTTCGAGTTGGGCACGGCCGATCGCGGCGGCCAGGCTCGTCATCCGAAAGTTGTGGCCGAGTTCGACGTGTTCGTAGCCGTCGGTTCGCCCGTGGTTTACAAACCGTGCAGCAGCGTCGGCCACCTCCTCCCGGTCGGTCGTGATCATCCCGCCTTCCCCAGTCGTCATATTCTTTGTCGGATAAAACGAGAAGCAGGCGGCGTCACCGAAGGAGCCGACTCGTGTTCCGTCGTATTCCGCACCGTGAGCTTGGGCGGCATCTTCGATCAACAGGAGATCGTACTCGTCGGCAATCGAACAGAACGCATCCATATCTGCTGCGAGCCCGTAGAGATGGACGACAACGATCGCATCGATGTCGTCTCGTTCTTCGAGAACCTCACGGGTAGCATCCGGATCAAGCGCGTAGGTTCGAGGGTCGATGTCGGCGAAGACCGGTTCGGCACCACAGAGCCGGATCGCGTTCGCACTGGCGACGAACGAAAACGGCGTTGTGAGTACGTTATCGCCGGACCCGAGCCCTAGCCCTTCCATCGACGCATGAAGCGCTGTCGTTCCGTTAGAAGTCGCGACGGCGTATTCGGTTCCACAGTACGATGCGAACTCGTCCTCGAAGGAGCGAACTTCCGGTCCGTCGGCAAGCATCCCGCTCTCGAGCACGGATCGAACGCGATCGAGCTCCTTGTCGCCTAGCTTGGGATCTGCTATCGGAATCATCAGAGACCGTTCTCTTCTTGGAGTTGCTGAGGAAGTGATTTGAATGTCGCGGGTGCCCCGACAGCGAGCGTCTCAGCTGGGACGTCCTCTGTAACGACGGCCCCGGCCGCCACGAACGCCCGTTCTCCAATTGTAACTCCCGGTAAAACCGTCGCGTTCGCGCCAATCGACACCGACTGCTTGAGTGTCGGTCCCTCAAGATCGACATCCTGCCTGACCGGGTACGGATCGTTCGTCAGGACAGCACAGGGACCGACAAACGCCCGATCCTCGATCGTCGTCTGTGCAGGGACGTAGACGCCAGTCTGGAGACTCACGTTGTCTCCCACTTCGGAGTATCCATCGATAACTGTATTCGTTCCGACGATACACTTCTGACCGATTTCGGTGTGTTCCCTAATCAGGACGTTGTGTCCGGTCTGTGTTTCATCGTCGATCTTGACGTCACCGTAGACGATACTCCCCGTACGAACAACGACTCTATCTCCGAGTTCGGCCGGCGATATGTTTTCTGCGTACTCGTACCCCACCGTGGCTCCCGGATCGATCTCGCAATCCTCTCCCTGATATGTCTCGCTCATTGTCGGTTTCGTTGGCCGTGATTGTTCCGGGAGTTATATACTCGCATCGACTCGTCATAGTTTATCGTCATTCGACAACTTTTCGAATGGCCTCGAGATACATATCTGCGACCGCACTCCAGCTGTTTTCACTCGCGGTCTTTCGGAGGTTTTCACACCGCTGATTCGCCTTGTCGGGGTTGTTCTGTATCCGTTTGAGTCCGCCAGCGATCTCTTTGGGAGTCGGTTCGACGAACCAGATTTGATCTTCGGAGAATTCTTTCTGGAGATCGCCCGGCATACCGAGTACTGGAAGTCCGGCTGCACCGTATTCGAGGATTTTCAGTGGTCGTTCGATGTTGACCAGACAGAATCCGACATCGGCATGCTGGAGAAATCCGGGAACTCGATCGTGTGCGTACGATCCCGGATAGTACACGTTCGACTTCCGTTCTGCCGCTTCTTCGACGGCGTCCTGCTGGGCTCTCTCACCGATGAAGACGAACTCCCAGTCTTCGGCTATCTCTGCAGCGGCGAGCGTCTCGGTAATGTGATAGACTGAGGAGAAGCTACCGGGATAGATTGCGATCGGCGAACCGAGCTCCACTCCGGCAGCTTCGAGTTCGTGACGTGCGAAATCGACGACATCAGTGGATGGATCAGAAAACATCTCGTAGTTGACTGCATTCTTCGCCAGAACGGCATCGATTCCTCGACTTCGAGCAGCCTCGTACGACTCGGTCTCGGCGAACATAGCCATATCTGATCGTTGGAGGATCCACCATTCGTATCGATAGAGCGTTCGATAGAGAGAATTCGGAAGGTCTGAAATCTGGGAAATTGGATCACTCACATCGGCAATGAACGGTTTTCGAAGGATTTCGACGAACGGATAGCTCACGTAAAGGGGTAATCTGACGTTCGCGATCACAACGTCGTGATCGCCGAACGTGAGTGCCTTGAGATCCGATAACGGACTAGAAGTGCTCACGTTCCGGAACGTTACTGATATCGACCGATTTCGAAGATGTTCTGCGATTCGAGTACGACGAGTACTTACGTTTTCCCCGGTAGACGGTCGAAGCCATAGAATACTCAGTTTTCGATTCGAGGGGATGACCATTACGTTCTCCTCCTATTTTGGCTTCGTAATTGAAGGTCGCGACAATCCCATATATATTTCCCACACGCCGCGGACGCCGCTATCGACGCGAACGAATGAGTCGCAACGATCCCGCATAGGTTCCCCGCCCCAACCAGGACGCGCTTCGAGTACCCCTGCCAGAACGCGCGTTCGAGGAGCCATCGGGGATCGGTCCGGTAGTCGAATATCTTGTGCTCGACGACCGCGTCGGGGTTGTACCAGACTCGTTTCCCGAAGGCGTCGTACATCCGCGCGGCGAATTCGGTCTCCTCGCCCTGGATCTGTCGGTCACCGTGCCTGCCGAGGTCGGGATCGAAATCACCGATCTCATCGAACACCTCCCGCCTGAAGGAGATGTTCGATCCGAACGTGTTCCGGACCTCGCACTCTTCTTCGGGAAAACCGCGGTGCGTGACGCCGACGAGCCAGTAAAACTCCGGTGGGAGCCACGACGGTTCGCCCGCGACCCACCGGGGGGCCATCCGCCCGCCGGCGGCGATCGCGTCCCGACGCTCGTACGTGTCGACGAGCGTCTCGATCCAGTCCGATCGCGCGACTGCGTCGTCGTCAAGAAATGCCACTATCTCGCCCGTGCTCCGATCGATACCGGCGTTTCGGCTTCGCGATAGTCCACGGTTCGTCTCGTTCTGGTGGAGTAGCACGTCCTCATTGTCACCGTACGCCTCCGCCACCAGCGCGGCGAGTTTGTCGCTTCCGTCGACGACGACCACCGTCTCGACGTCGTTGTACGTCTGGTTCAGGACGCTCTCAATCGCCTCCTGCAGATGCTCGAATAGATCAGGATCGTGGGCACAGATGACGACGGAGACGCGCATCGATGGGAAAAATCCTCCATTTGAACATACCTCTTGTGGTACGCCGTAGCGCTTTTCGCAGAAACAAATCCACAGATTGTCAGTCCAGAAGGGCTAAAGACCGGATCACAATCGTTACCCCACGGTCACGCTCTTCGCCAAATTCCGCGGCTTATCGATCGACCGTCCCTTCAGATTCGCCACGTGGTAGCTGAACAACTGGAAGTACACGTTCGCCACCAATGACTCTAACTCCCCCAACTCCGGAACCTCGAACACCTCGTCGACGTACTTCTCCGCGTCCACCGACAAAGATGCACACCCGATCACCGGAGCACCGCGAGACTCGACCTCTTTCACGTTATTCAGCGTCTCGTCCGCATTCGACCCCTCCGTCAACACAGCCAGCACGGGCGTCTCCGAGGTTACCAACGCCAGCGGACCGTGCTTCAACTCCCCCGCAGGGAATCCCTCGGCGTGGTCGTAGGAGATCTCCTTCAATTTCAGCGCCCCCTCCAGCGCAACCGGCGCACCGAGCCGTCTCCCGATGAAGAAGAACGCGTCGCCGTCGGCGTACTCTTCGGCCGCAACACGCACCTGTTCTTCGCGATCCAGCACCTGTTGCACCGCGCCCGGCAGCCCGCGGAGATCCGACAGCAACTCCCGAGCGTCTCCCGACGACATCGCCCCGCGCTCGCGGCCGACGTACACACTCAGTAGCGCCAGCGTCGCGACCTGCGAGCAGAACGTCTTCGTCGCCGCGACGCCGATTTCGGGACCGGCCCGAATGAACACCGTATCGTCGACCTCCCGCGTCACCGTACTGCCCAGGGTATTCGTCACCGCGAGCGTTCGCGCCCCCGCCCGCTTGGCCCGCCGCAGCGCCGACAGCGTGTCGGCGGTCTCGCCGCTCTGGGTCACGGCGACGACGAGCGTCCGCCAGGGGTCGCGGCCGCCGTCGAACTCGTACTCGGAGGCGATCTCCGCGGAGGCCCGCACGTCGGCGTACTCCTCCAGCAGTTTCGCGGCGTACAGCGCGGCGTGATAGGAGGTCCCGCAGGCGACGAACTGAATCTCTTCCAAGGAGTTCAGATACTCCGTCGGCAGGTCGATCTCCAAGTCGGCCTCGCCCTGCACCTCGTCGATGCGCCCGGAGATGGTCTGTCTGAGCGCCCTAGGCTGCTCGTGGATCTCTTTGAGCATATAGTGCTCGTAGCCGCCCTTCTCCGCGGCTTCGGCGTCCCAGTCGACCTCGATGACCTCCCGATCCACTTCCTCGCCGTCGGCGTACACGGTCGCCCCCTCCCGGGTGATATGGATGACGTCGCCGTCCTCGGGGTAGCTCACGCGCCGCGTGTGCTCGACGAACGCCGGGACGTCGCTCGCGAGGAACGTCCCGTCCTCGGCGTGACCGAGGACCAGCGGGTTCCCGTTCCGCGTCGCGACGACCCCTTCGTGGCCCGCCGCCACCACGCCGAGCGCGTAGCTCCCGGCCAGCCGGTCGACGACCGCGGAGACCGCGTCGACGAGGCTCCGACCAGACTCCAGTTCCTCCTCGACGAGGTGCGGGACGACCTCCGTGTCGGTCTCGCTCGCGAAGGTGTGCCCGCGCGCCTCCAGCTCCGCCTTCAGTTCGTCGTAGTTCTCGATGATCCCGTTGTGGACGACGGCGACGTCGCCCGATTCGTTCGTGTGCGGGTGCGCGTTCGCGTCCGTGGGCTCGCCGTGGGTCGACCACCGCGTGTGGCCGATTCCGGTCGTCGCCGTCGAACTCGACGGCAGCACGCCCTCGAGTGCGGACAGCTCCCCCTTTCGCTTGTAGACGTCGACTGTCTCGCCGCACAGCGCGGTCCCCGCCGAGTCGTACCCCCGGTATTCGAGGTTCGCCAGCCCCTCCCGGATGATCGAGAGCGCGTCCTCGCTGCCGACGTAGCCGATGATTCCGCACATCTCAGCCCCTCCTCACGATCGCGTCGGTCTCGATCCAGCCGTCCACGACGGCCCCGGTTTCGACGCGCGCGTCGTTTCCGAGCACCGTCCCCGGAGCGACCGTCACGCCGCCGCCCAGCGTCGCGTTGTCGCCGACGACGCCCCCGAGTCGCACGTCGCCGTGGACGCGCCCGTCGACCACGACGTCGGCCTCGCCGCCTTCTATCGTCGAATTCGGTCCGATCGAGGCGTTCTCGCCGACGACGCAGTCGCGGACGACCGCGCCGTCGCCGATCGTCGCGTCCGCGAGCACGACCGAGTTGGAAACGACGGCGTTCGAGCCGACCTCGACGTTGTCGCCGAGCGCCGTTCCCGGGAGCACGGTCGCGCCCGGCCGGACGCGCGCGTCGGAGCCGATCGCGGTCCCGTCGACGACGGTCGCTCGCTCGTCGATCGTCGCCGTCTCCGCGACGGGCGCGGGCACCCGGTCGAGCATCCCGCTGTTGACGGACAGGGTGTCCCAGTGGTAGGAGACGTCGAGCCAGAGGCCGTCGAAGCGGACCGCGCGCAGGGCGTCCCGGTACTCCCGCAGGACCGACGTGATCTCGAGTTCCCCCTCGCGTTCGGCCTCCCGGAGGTCGTCGAAGACTGACTCGCCGAGCCCGTAGACGCCGGCGTTGATGTAGTCCGTCTTGACGGTGTGTGCGGGCGGCTTCTCCTCGATCGAGCGCACCGCTCTCCCGTCTAATTCGACGACGCCGTAGTTCTCCGGATTCCGGTGGCGCGTCACCCCAATCGCGGGCCGGCCCGTCTCCCGCCGCTCCTCGATCACCGCCGAGATGGCGCTCGGCTCGACGATCCGGTCGCCGTTGAGCGCGAGGAAGTTGCCGTCGACGTGGGATTCCGCCTGCAGCAGGGCGTGTCCGGTTCCGAGCTGCGTCTCTTGGACGGCGTACTCGATATCGACGTCCCAGTCGTCGCCGTCGCCGAAGTGGCTCTGGATGCGCTCGCGCTTGTATCCGACGACGAACACGAACTCGTCGATGCCGGCCTCCTTGGCGGCTTCGAGGACGTGTTCGAGAAGCGGCTGGTTGCCGATCGGTATCATCGGTTTCGGCCGCGTTCGAGTCAGCGGCCTGAGCCGCATTCCCTCTCCGGCCGCGAGGACGACTGCTTTCATACGAAGAGTGTCGAGACGAGGTGTGTTCAATATTTTGTGTCTATCGTTCGTTCCGGAGGTCGGTATCTCGATAGTTATCTCTCATAGAGAGAAGATATCGAAAATCAGAGAACGGGTTCACCCCGTCGCGTTCGTTTTGCGTTCCCGGTCCGATTCGGTTCAATGGTTGCTCTCTGGGAGAACACACGAAACGGACACTCACTCACCGGAATACGCCTTCAGCAACTCCCACTCCTCTCGCATTAGCTCGCGGACGCCGTGTTCGAGGATCCCCTCGCCGAGTGAGGTCGCCCGGTAGTAGGAGTAGAGGCCGTCGCTGGACGGTTCCTTCCGTTTGCGGTTCTCCACTAGGCCGACGTCGACGAGCGCGTCTAGGTGATAGTGCAGGGTATTCGACTCGACGTCGAGTGCGTCTCGGAGCTCCGCAGCGCTGTGCGCACCGGCCTCGACGAGCCGGTCGAGGATGCGAAAGCGGGTCTCGTTACCGATCGCCCGCTGCATCTCGAGATACTCCTCGAGCGAAAGCAGGCTGTGCTCGGGCAGCAACCGCGGGTGGTCACCGGAACCGTGTCCTGAAGGATCCGTCTCGGCCATACGTTGTCTTCACTGCCCGCGTCAATAAGTGTTTACTGACTCAGCGAAATTAGAAAACAGAGTTTTTTATATACTGTGGCGAAAGAGACCGGTAATGCGTGATCGATTGATCGACAGCCTCGGCGACCTCGCTCACTCGAAGTTTCTCGTGTACCTGATGGGACCCTACAAGGCGTTCGACGTCGAGGAAATTCTCGAGGCCGGTACCGAAGCCGACCGTGTCGAGACGCACGTTCCCGAGAGCGTGGATTTCGGGACGCTCGTGGACGCCGATGTCGATCTCGAACAGCAAGAGGCCGTGCTCGACCTCCTACTCGACGTTCGAGATCGACTCCGGACCGATCCGGGCGTGAACGCCTTTCTCGCGATCGACATCGATATCCCGCTTGAGGAGATGGACGCCGCCACGCAGAGTATCGAGTTCGCGCTCACGAGTAATGCGATCGTCTACCTTGTACCGAAGATCGGGGACAACCTCGGCGTGGGAATCGAAGCAGGGTCAGTATTGGAAGCGATCTACCGCGAGGGAGAGCGCACATCCGACGAGAACAACCCAAGTGATCACGCAGAGCGAGTCGTGTTCGCTCACGAGTCCGGCGTCCGAAGCGCGATGATCGCAGCGATACAAGAGCGGTGGGACGCCCGCGTCTATTCGTACACCGATCGCGAGGACCTCGTACGTCAGGTTCGCCTATTCATTCGCGATCTCGCTCGCAGGGAACAGCGCGGTGATCTCCCTCAACTGTAAACTACCCTACCCTACTCCCTCGGCGCTGTGCGCCTCGGTCCTTGAGGGTAGGGCTTTGATGTGGACTCCCGGCAATCAGATTCTGTGGCCGTACAATCGGCTACTCGTCTTCTCCCTCCGATACCGAGACGGATTGGTTTGGGATGCCTTATCTGAGTCGAACACGATAGAGCCACCGTGAACGGCCGGCCACGACAGACCGCCTTCGCCCTCCCGAAACGATGAGAATTGGACAAACGTCTTTCGCGGTCTTCGCCTCGAAGCTCGTCGGCTCCGCGCTCGGCTTCGTCGCGACGCTGTACTTCGCCCGGACCCTCGGAGCCGAAGTGCTCGGGCAGTACGCGCTCGTCCTCGCGCTCGTCGCGTGGCTCACGCTCGCGGGCAACCTCGGAATCTCTTCGGCAGTGACAAAGCGGATGAGCGAGGGGGAATCCCCGTCGGCGTACGCCAGCGCCGGGGCAGTCACCATCGCGGCGCTCGGTTTCGTACTCGGCGCGCTCGTCGTCGTCTTCAGGGGCCCGGTGAACGCCTACGTCGGCGAGCCGATCGCCCCGCTGGTCGTCGCCCTCCTTTTGGTGGGGCTGTTCGGCTCTGTCGCCAACTCGGCGCTGAACGGCGAGCGGAAAGTCCACCTCACGGGGCTGCTCACGCCGGTCGGCATCGCCGTCAGGAGCCTCGTCCAGATCGGGCTCGTCGTCGTCGGATTCGAGCTCGTGGGAATGCTCGTCGGCTACGCGGTCGGAAGCGTGTTCGTCGGCGTCGTCGCGCTCTCGCTGCTTTCCGTCCGGTTCGTCCGGCCCGCTCGGGAACACTTCGAGGACCTCTACGAGTACGCGAAGTTCTCGTGGCTCGGCGGGCTCCAGTCGCGGTCGTTCAACGACGTCGACGTGCTGCTTTTGGGCGTCTTCGTCCAGCCCTCGCTCGTCGGCGTCTACTCCGCCGCCTGGAGCATCGCGACGTTCCTCACGCTGTTCGATTCGGCGATCAGTTCGACGCTGTTTCCGGAGCTGAGTCGGGCGGACGCGAAAGGCCAGCGAGACGCCGTCGAAACGCTCGTCGAGGACTCGCTGACGTACGGCGGGCTCGTACTCATTCCCGGGCTCCTCGGCGGAATGTTGCTCGGGAATCGGCTGCTGCGGATCTATGGGCAAGAATTCGTTCGGGGCGCGTCCGTCCTCTGGATACTCATCGCGGCCACGCTGCTGTACGGCTATCAGAAACAGCTCTTGAACGCCCTGAACGGGATCGACCGACCGCGGGCGGCGTTCCGGATCAACGCCGCCTTCATCGGCGTGAACGTCGTGTTGAACGTCGCGCTGATCTCGACGGTCGGCTTCGTCGGCGCCGCCATCGCGACGGCGGTCTCGGCGGCCGTCGGCGTCGTCGTCGCCCTCTTCACGCTGCGTTCGGAAGTCGCCTTCGCGATCCCGTTCGGCGAGATCCTCCGACAGTTCGGCGCGGGAGCGGCGATGGCGGCTGTCGTCTACGCGGCCGAGATTCTCATCGAGACGGCGACGAGCCTGAACCACAATTTCGCGACCGTGGTACTTCTCGTCGCCGTCGGGGCGACGACGTATTTTCTGGTCCTGTTCGGCATCTCCGCGACGTTCCGGTCGACGGTCTTCGAGAACAGTCCGGTATGACCGCGCTCTCCATGCCGGAAAGGATGTCAAGGAATCGCTCTGACCGCCTCCCGTAACTCCGACGCGTCGGTCCACTCGTGACACCGGGGGCCGGTCAGCAGGAGTTCGACGTGCGACGCGGCCATCCCGTTTTCGTACTTCGCCCGCTCCGTCTCCGCGTCGGCGTACCGCCGCTTGAGGACCCACGCCTTATCCCGGTACGGCGGGGCGAACAGCAACCCCAACTCCCACACGTACCCGCCCTCGAAATCTTCGATGACGGCGACGATGTGCGTCGCGCGTCCACAGAGGATATCGAACGCGCGACACCACAGCCGGATCTCCTCGGGCGTGAACCCGTAATCCTCGAGTCGAAACGCGACTGCAGGCGGGTTCGTCCGAGCGTCGAGCAGGTCGTAGACGCTCTTCCGACGGGCCGTCGCCGCTGTCTCACCGCCCGCGCCGACGTTCAGGTACCGCCGCTCGTAGGCTTTCAACTCGTCCAAATCCTCGTTCACGAGGTTTTTGATCGTCTGGTGTTCGGTCGGGGTGAGCGTGACGTCCTCCAGTCCCGCGATCAGTTCGTCCTGCGGAGGAAACGCATCGGCGTCGAAGTCGCGAGGGCCCCGATCATCGTCGTCTGGCGTCATCGAGTGACCGATGAACTCCTCTTGGTATTAATCTCGGGTCTTGTAGAGCAATCAATTGCAGTATTAACTGCGGTACTAACCGAATCTGAGTGCGAGTGTTTATGTCGATAGAACCCCAATAGAGACGTATGACACCGACGGGGACCGCAGAGCGGCGAGCGGGCGCGACGGGCTCGGAGGCCGGATTCGACACGTGGGCGGCGCTGCAGAAGGCGACCGACAGGAAGCGGGCGAATATCATCGCCGACATCGTCGGCCATCCGCGAGGGTCGATCACCGTCGAGGAGCTGGACTATCTCAACCCGGACCTCAGCGAAGACTCGATCCGTCGACATCTCGCCACGCTCCGTGACGTCGATGTCGTCAGCGAGCGCGCGCTCGCTCCGGGGGAGCGACATCGAGACTACCCGTACAAGTTCTACTCGCTCACCGACGAGGCGCGCCACCTGTTCGATGCAAATGGGTTGTTTCCGCGGGAGGCGTGGCAGCGGCAGTATCGCGCGGTCGAGAAGACGCCGCGGATCCGGGAGGTCGAGCAGATGCCGCGGCCCGACGACGCGTGATCGGTTAGCGTCGCGTTGTCAGTAACCCACGACTGAAGTCGTGGGCTTGTCAGTGACTCGGAGGTTTCCACCCACCGCTCGATCACCTCGACGCGGCGCTCGGGTCGTTGTTCGCATCCTGTCGCTCACTGCGTTTCGGTCGATTATTCTCCCTCAACGTCCCGCAAGACGACTTCCCCCGGCTCGATCCCGGCGCCGCTTGCGACTTTCACGCCCGCGTTCAGGCTCACGTTGATTCCCGTCTTCACGGCGTCGCCGAGCACCACGCCCAGCTTCCGCCGGCCCGTGTCGACGCGTTCGCCCTTCACGGTCATCCGCACGGACGCGTCGTCGTGGCGCAGATTGGCCACCTTCGTGCCGGCGCCGAGGTTCACGTCCCGACCCAAGACCGAGTCCCCCACGTACGACAGGTGCGGCACCGTCGCCTCGGCGAAGAGAATCGAGTTCTTCACCTCGACGCCGTGGCCGACGCGGGCGTCGGGACCGAGGGTGGTCGCGCCCCGAACGTACGCGTTCGGGCCGACCTCCGCGCCGGCTTTGACCACGACCGGCCCCTCGATGTGCACGCCGTCTCGCACGGTCGCGCCGTCTTCGACGACGACGGCGCCCTCCAGACGAGCGCCCTCGGCGACGGTCCCTCGGACGTCGCGCTCGACGTCCGCGAGCAGCAGTTCGTTCGCCCGCAGTAGCTCCCAGGGGCGGCCGACGTCGAGCCAGCGGCCGTCGTACTCGACGACGGAGACGTCGCGGCCGTCCGAGAGCAGCAGCTCGAGCGTGTCGGTGATCTCGTACTCGCCGCGCTCGCTCCGCTCGGTGTCGTCGATGTACTCGAACACCTCCGGATCGAAGGCGTAGCAGCCGACGTTCGCGAGGTTCGTCGGCGGGTCGGAGGGCTTCTCGACGATCGCTTCGAGCGACCCGTCGTCGCCGACGGAGGCGACGCCGTAGGACCGAGGATCCGAAACTGGGGTCGTCGCGATCGCGTGGCCCTCGGCAGCCGCGAGCGCCGCCGGGAGGTCGGGATCAACGAGCACGTCGCCGTTGAGGACGACGAAGCGCTCGTCGACGACCGGTCGCGCCTGTTCGATGGCGTGCGCCGTCCCGGCGGGGTCCCGCTGTTCGACGTAGCTGATCGGCGTGTCCCGATACGACTCGCCGAGCCGTTCGATCACGTCCTCGCCCCGGTAGCCGACCACGACGACGAACTCGTCGACGACGTCGACGCAGGCGTCGAAGACGTGTTCGAGCAGCGGGCGGCCTGCGGCGGGCAGCAGCGGCTTCGGTCGCCGGTCCGTCAGCGGCTGCATCCGCGTTCCCTGTCCGGCCGCGAGCACCACTCCGTACATATGATCGACCGACGGACCGGCGGCGTATAGGGACTGCGGTGCTCCCCCACGTAGCGCCCGGCGAGCGCGGACGGTCTCGGTCCTCGCCGGACGGATCGATGCGGGTGTGCCCCGGTGACGGGCCGCGATAGGGTCATTTATGCCGATAGACGGTATGTGTGATGTATTCGCAGAGCGGTGTGGTCGAACAGCGCGACGAACACACCGGCCGGCGGAACCGCTGACAATGGTACGTGACGACTCCTCACCGGACCCGTTCGGATCCGACGCACCGCCGAGCGTCCGCGTTATCGAGGCCGTGGCGTGGCTGCAGGGTGTCGGTTCGACGGCCCTTACCCCGCTCCAGCGGACTGTCGACGTCGCGGCGCTGAACGCTCTGTTCGACGCCGCGCGGAGGCCGTACCCCGAAGTCCGCTTTGAGTACGAGGGGTACGACGTCGCGGTCACGGGGGAGCGACCGGTCACCGTCCGCGATATCGACGCGCCCGGCGGGGGCGACCTCGCGCCGGGAACGAACGTGCTCGTGTTGGCACCGACCGACTGCGGGCACGACGAGGCGGCCTGCAACGCCCTGCTGACTGCGGCGGTGCCGGGAGCGGACGCGTCGGACGCACACGCCACGGGGACGGCGGAGGCGACAGCGGGGTTCGAGCGGACCAACGTCCTCGGCGTCGACCTCGACCCTGAGGGGACGGACCCGCTCGACCGGTGGGATTTCGAGCCCGGCGACCCGGCAGAGACCACACTCATCACGGTGGAGGGTTTCACGCGTTCGTCGGCGACACAGGCCGTCGGGAACCTCCCTGACGGCGATCGATCCGGAGGCGATCACTCCGCGCCGATCCGGGTCGACCCCGTGGTCGGTCCCGGAGAGTTGCAGTCGATCGGGATGCAGATCAACAGGTGGATCTCGGCGTGGGAGGACTCGGATCGGCAGTCGGTGGTCTGTTTTCACTCCGTCTCCGACGTGCTCGAGGTGGCCGATCTCGAACGAGTGTTTCGGTTTCTCCACCTTCTCACGGGCTGGCTGTCGTCGAAAGGCGCCGTCGCGCACTTCCACCTCGACCCCCGCGCCCACGACGAACAGACCATAAACACGCTGCGACCGCTGTTTGACGGCAGCTTCGAGATTGAGGGCAACGGGACGTGGACGCTGCACCTGCCGTAGTCCGCGGGACGTGCCAGCTTCTGGAACCATCCCGAGGCAGTGTTCAGATACGGATTGAATGGTGGAACTGTGGCGTTTTCTACGTGGTTCTACCCCGAGATCACTCGTCTCGGGGATAGACTCGACCAGACGGGATTAGGTTTTGTTGACCGAGAGGGGGCACCACGGCTGCTGATAAAGCGCAGAATTCTGTTTTCATTTCCGAACTAATGCTCTAAACTACTAAATATATAATTTATGAATTTTAACGTATGTAAAGGTGATTCATATGCGGTGAAGTTCAGTAGGACGAGTTACCGTTTGAGTCCGGTGGATCACCGGATCACGTTGGGGCGATAAAACAGTAAACCGGCTCACGGTGAGCAGTACTGGCGGATCGTTGCTGTCAGTCCGGAGAATTACGTAATACCAAATTTAAGCGAGTCAGATATAACGTTATCGTCTATTTGTTCTTCCTTGATCTCCGTGACAAACTGACGACAAAGACACCGTACTTCTCGTCGATGACGCTAACTCACTGCGGGATGCATACCACTGACATGAACTCCGATCGCGGTATGGAAACACGAGAACCGGAACAGCATCGATTAAATATCTTATAAGATAATATATTATACTCACTAAATATCAAGTAGTAAATAATTTTGGGGCAGAAACTGCCTACGGTTGGCTCAGACCATTCGCGTTCGTAGGGAATCCTTCTGGGACCACAACAGACAGGCAGCGCAAAGATATTATCACTTCTGGAAAATACTATCGTATGGCGCGATTCTCACACGTCGACCCGGCGGAGTTGCCATCTGAGAAACGTGATTTGCTTGACACCCTCTCTGACGAGGAAAATACGGACGGTGACCGGGGGCATTCGCTCAGGGGCGGGACGCTGAACGTGTACCGGACGCTCGGTCTCAATCTCCCCCTCCTCGAGGGATTTCGAAGATTTATGACGGTCGTTTGGGAGAGTTGCGGGCTCTCACCCCACGAGCGCGAAGTTGTTATCCTCGCGACCTCCTATTACGTCGGATCGCCGTACGAATGGCACCAGCACGTTCGCGTCGGCCTCGACAAGGGGCTAAAGCCAGCGCAAATCCTCGCTATTTCGCGCGAGCAACACGACGAGATATCACCGGAATTTGCCGCCCTTGTTACGTACGCGAGCCAGCTAGTCGAGGGAACTATCGACGACGAAGCCCACGAGTTGCTTGCCACACACTATGACGAGGAAACCATACTCGGCGTTGCAATGCTTAGCGGTTGTTATCTCGGACTCAGTCGCGTCCTCCAAGCTCTCGAAGTCGAGGTCGAATCAGAATTCGTTGGCTGGGATCTCGAAAACCTCTGATTCTCGACGCTCATTCGAGGATAGTCTCGACCATCTCGAATTAGAGTTTGTTGAACGAGAAGCGACGCCGAGGCTGCTGATGAAGCTCAGCATCTGCGGCAATTGCTGAGTTGTCGGATTTAGACGCCACACATTCGTTATCTATAGTCGTGTTTGCAAGTCTTGACACACTCGACCGCACGACGGCGTGCGGTCGGATATGCAATCAGTTGCAAACGTAGTATACAATCAGCTGCCGACGACAGTCTCAGTTACCGACAGCCATCGCACGTTCGACGGTGTCGGTTCCATACATTTCCGCGAGTTCTTCGTGCTGATCGGGACGGTTCTCGTATACGTATTGGAACAGGAATATCGGGGTTTGTACGGCTTGATACGTCGCCTTGTCCCACATCCGATCCTTGGTGAGATCGACTTTGATCCCGTCGATGACAAGCGTCGTCGACTGGGTCATCGAGACTGCGCCTTTTCCGGCCGCCTTGGCCGTCTCGAACTCCTCCGTCGAGTCAACGATGTCGTTCATACTGGGGATGTACGAGGTCAGGTCCTGAAGTGTCTCGTGGAGTTCCTCGACGGTGAGAGAACGTTTGTCATCGCTAAAACGGAGGACATACCGGCCATCGCCGGTCTCTTTGAGTCCGAGCTCGTCACCTTGGTAGACCTGACGGTCGTCTTCATCTTCGAGTGGTATTTGCCGCCCGTTTACTTCCAGAAGCCAGCTTCCACGCGTCGGGGGAAGAGGCGCTTTGTTCGCCGCGACGACCTGCCCGGGCGTCAGCGACCAGATCCCGACTATTCCCTTCGCGCGGTTCTCCTCCATCCGTTCGTGGTAGCCATCGATGTTGCGGATGTCGTCGTATGGGCCGTCAACCGCGATCAGCCCGGTCGCGCTAGCACTTCGAGACGTGTTGTGACGTAGTGCTGGCCATGACGGTAGTTCGCCGGTCGGCGTCATTGCGCGCATATCTTTGGTGTAATCGACTTGGCCGTCGACGAGCAAGAACAGGCGTTCAAGATTGTTGGAAGGCTTTCCCATCTCCTCGCGAAGGTCCGTCAGCGCTAACTCGGCCTCGCCGGACTCGACGATCACAGACATAGAGAGGCTCCCCACTTCGATCCCGGCCTCGGTTTCGGCGATTGTGAGGCACTCGTCGGCCTTCTTCCAGTCGTCGATGTCCCCCACCTCGGGGATAACGAAGCCATCGACGTGTTCGATCGCACCGCTGTCGGAAGTGGTGATCTTCAGGATCTGCTGAAAACCCAGATATCGCGTTGTCGCATCCTCGCGGTGCCACACGACGCGCGGGTGGATCTCACCGGGGAAATCACGACCGTATTCGGCGACGATTTCGATGACGTTCTCAACCCCTTCTGTACGCATCGGTGGCGCCGTCGCGTCCTCGTTGTCCGGGACCCAGACGTCCGGAGCCTGCATTCCTCTGAGTTGGGCCGCATTCCTGAGCATCTTAGCTGAATCGTCTTCACCGTCAACGGCAGCTGGCGATGTAAAGAACGTACGCACGAACTCTCGTGTGTAGTGTCTATTAACGTTCATATCAACCACGTTTATGGGTTCCACAGGAAGGCATTAAATTTACCGAGCAACGAGTTTGCTGCTAAAGATGGGGACACTCGTTAGAGCCGGTGTGGAGAATACCTCGAATGTTCCGGCGCGCTCGATTCGATGGGCTCGCTGCGGTTTGCGGACGCCGCTCGAGTTTAAATACGAACGATGTATGACTTGGAAGGCAGCGTTTGACGTGTTTCTCAGCGGATGAATATCTAAGTGTCATATTTTTAAGTTCAGCAAGGTAGAGGCAGAAACTGCTAACGAGTGGCTGAGTTCGTTCGCTCTCGTATGGCATCAACGTATCTGAACGCGACCGTCTCGGCAGGGCCAGAGTAAAAAGGCAGTAACCGTCTTCTGAGTGCAGTGTACCGACTCCGACGGAACTTTCACCTCGACTCTGTAACAGAAGCTATGCGAATCGCACGGATTCAGACACCGAAAGGACCTGTCAGCGGCCGCTATGCGGACGGCGTTGTCACCGCCGACGATGGAACGTACGTCGTTGGTCGCGATGGATCCCTCACCTATCCCTGTTTGCCGTCGGCGCTGTACTGTGTCGGCCGCAACTACGTCGAGACGCTTGATCAGATGGACTACGACCGCCCAGAGGTACCCGACTTCTTCATCAAACCGCCCGCCTCCCTGATCGGGCCCGAACGGTTGATCCGATACCCGTCTTGGACGGGGGAACTGACCTACGCGGGGGAACTCGCGGCGGTGATCGACGAGCGATGTCGAGACGTCGACACCGCGGACGTCCCGGCGAAGGTCCGAGGATACACCATCTTGAACGATGTCGACGCCCTCGATCAATCTGGACGGACAGCTCGAAAGGCGTTCGACACCTCCGGACCCTTGGGCCCGTGGCTCGAGACGGACCTCGATCCGCGTACACTCGATATGAAGACGGAAATCAACGGCGAGGTACGCCAAGACGCCAATACAGAATCAATGTTGTTCGACCCCTACGAGGTCATCTCGTTCCTCTCGCGCCGGTTCACGTTGCTTCCGGGTGACGTCGTCGCCTTCGGGAGTCCGGCGAATCCGGGAACGATCGAACCCGGAGACGATGTCGAGATCACGTACGAAGAGATCGGCACCCTCCGAAACTCCGTCGTCGAGGAGACAGTCTAACGGGGTCTCTTCCGATAAGAAACGCGTCTAGTCGACGCACTATCCGGTCGAGAAGTTGCGTTCGATCGATTCTCGTGGTCCTCTCTCGGAGGGACTGAGCGAACTGTTCGTCGACGAATTCGATCGGGGCGGCGAACCAACAACTCGAGAATTGTCCGCACCGCGCGGTCAGAGTCTTGACCGCTCGTTCTTGAAGCCCCCGTTTCTCCCCGTACTTGGCCGCGGCGGGTCACCGCCGCCAATACCTGTGAGTCACTCCTCACGATCGACCCGGCGATACGCACGGAGACTGGTCCGAATAAACGGATGCAGTTATACAGATACTCGAACCGAACGAACGGCGTTCAGAACGGAACCCCAATAGTACTGCCACGCGGTCCCTGAGGGGAATCTTTATCCAGTTCGATTTTGTACGTGAGAGGAAGAACGAGGATGTCAGTTTTATCAATTACGGACCTGCGCGTGTCGTATGAGGTGAGCGACGGAAAGGTCCATGCAGTAGACGGGGTCGATCTCGATATCGATGACCGCGAGATACGGGGGTTGCTCGGGGAGTCGGGGTGTGGCAAGTCCACTCTCACGGAGAGTATCGTCAGGTCTCTCTCAGACAACGCCGTGGTCGAGTCCGGCCAAATCCTCGTAAACGGCGAAAACATACTCGAGGTGTCCGAGGAGCGGCTCCGCGAGATACGGTGGGAAACGGTCGCGTTCATTCCACAAAACGCAATGGGGAGTCTCGATCCGGTGTCTCGAATCGGCGATCAAATCATCGAATCAATTCAGGCTCACCGCGACCACAGCGATAAGGAGGCCCGAAAGCGAGCTGAAGAGGTCCTCGACATCGTCAATATCAGTCCGCAGCGTCTGAACGATTACCCACATCAGCTTTCCGGCGGTATGCGCCAGCGCGTTGTCTTCGCTATGTCACTGGTGCTGGAACCCGATTTGATCATCGCAGACGAACCGACGACAGGATTGGACGTTCTCACTCGAGACCGGATACTGAACGATCTAGAGCGGTATCGGGACGAGTTCGGTATCTCCGTGCTTTTTGTCTCGCACGATATCGCCGACCTCGTCGAAACCTGCGATACGTTATCGGTGATGTACGGTGGGAAGATCGTCGAACGGGGGCCGAGTCGGCAGTTGTTTTCCGAGCCGTCTCACCCCTATACGATGGGCCTCCGCGGATCACTGCCGAGCATCCACGGCGATCCGAAAGAGCTGATTCGCATGGATATGAACCCGCCGGACCTCCGCTCGATCAAGGACGAGTGTCGATTCATCGACAAATGTCCGTTTGCGACCGAGGAGTGCGAAACGGCCCACCCGCCTTTGGAAGCCGTCCGTGACGGTATCGAAGCAGCCTGCTATCGCGCTGGCGAGGCCAGCGTGCTTCGCGATCAGGCCTCGTCTTCGGAGGTGACCTGGGTCTATGAGTGATAGTCGTCACGTCGTCACCGAAAAACTGCAAAAGAACTACGGTTCGGGGACGTTCATCTCGTCGTTGTTCGGGAACGATGAGGTCGTACGCGCCGTCGACGGCGTCGATATTGAGATTGAACGAGGAGAGGTGTACGGGCTCGTGGGGGAGAGCGGTTCGGGGAAGTCGACGCTCGGTGAAACAGTGCTTCGTCTGGAAGAACCGACGTCTGGAAGCATTTACTTCAATGGTGAAGACATCACCGAGTACTCGCGGTCCGAACTGCGCAGTTTCCGCGAGGATGCCCAGATCATCTTCCAAGATCCCTATTCCACGCTCAACCCGAAAAAGACGATCTTCAAGCTCGTGTCGGAGCCGCTTCGAAATTTCAGGGATCTCTCTCACTCCGAGTTGGAGGACCGAGTCGCCGACCTGCTCGCCGAACTCGGGCTTCGACCGCCTAAGGAGTTCCTCTATGCGTATCCCGACCAACTGTCCGGCGGGCAGCGCCAGCGGATCAACATCGCTCGTGCACTGATCGTGGAACCAGAGTTCGTGGTTGCAGACGAACCTATGTCGATGCTTGACGTATCCATTCAAGCGGGTATCCTCAGAATGCTCGACAACCTTCAGGATCGGTATGATTTCACGATGCTGTACATCTCACACGACCTCTCTATGATCAACCTAGTTTCGGATCGCGTCGGGGTTATGTATCGCGGAAACGTCGTCGAGGAGGGAACGGCCGAGGAGATCATTCACGATCCGAAACATCCGTACACACGGGCGCTCATCGACAGTCTTCCGGATCTACGGACCAAACGAAAACGCGTTATCCTCCCGGATCGAGAACACGACGATTCCACGGTTCCTTCTGGTTGCCCCTTTCACCCCCGGTGCCCCGATTCGATGGATTCCTGCTCGAAAGAAAAACCAGCGCTCGCCGAAGCCGAAGGTCGCAACGTCGCCTGCTACCTTCACCACGACAAGACCATCGACGGGTCAAAGATGCCCGACGTTGGGAATCAGCGAGCGTCAGAGAAAGAGGTGACCACTGACGGGGGGCAAACGGTATTCGAATCCGACGGGAGCGACCAGTAGAACGACAGGAGTACTGTTTTCGGTTTACTCCATCTCGTCTGGACGGCGTTCTCACCTCAGGACGTACCGCAGCAACGGGTTTCGATCGGGACGGGCTGTGGGATCCGACGGGAATCTCTCCCATCTGACCAGTGTGGTCACTCCCAGTTTCTGGCTGAACGCAATGACCGGGACCGTGGGAGCGGGTTCAACGGTTGGTCGGCCTCCTGACTCCCAATGACTGCGGCGAGGGAGACGAGTGGACCCGCGTCAAAATAGTGACTAGGAGATCTCACTTCCAGTGAAGGAGGCTGGTGGGGATGGGCAGAAGGATCAGGGGTTCGTCTGTTGAAGCAGCTATCGACCTATTACGTCGACCGCCGCGAAAAAGTGATCCTGGTCGTGCGAATTCAAGTCGTCTACTCTTCTGGATAGTAGAGCTGGCCGTCGTCGTCCCATCCGTAGCCGGCCTCCTCGAGCACCGAGCGTGCCTTATCGCGACTGAAGGTTTCGGCCATCGATGGGTGCTCGTCAGTTCCCCACCTCTGCTGGGGGTGAACGACGGTTCCGTCCGGAATGTCCGCCTGGCCGTTCATATACACTTCAACGATTTTGCTCGCGTCGGTCGCGTGGCGAATCGCCTTTCGCATCGCGATGTCGTCGAACGGTGGCTGGTCCATCCTGAACACCCACTCGCCTGTCGAGAGGCCGGGCGAGGTTGCGACCTCGATACTGTCTGGCTCGGCCATCTCAGCCGCACGGTTGGGGTCGGGTGCAGTCATCGTTACGTGGATGTTCTCTTCCTCGAGGTCTGCTCGAAGGGCCTCGAGGCTTCCTCGGGCGATGTAGATGATGCCGTCGTAGTCCGGTGCGGCCCAGTGATCCTCGTTCGTGCTGAATTCGACCCGGTCGGTGGCGACGCTTTCGACCGCCATGGGTCCGCTTCCGATGTGGTCTTCCGGAGCGAGGTCCCAAGTGACGGGTTCGTCGGATTCGGCTGCACCACTCCAGATGTGCTCGGGGAGAACTGGCAGGAACACGGACGCAGAACGGAGGAACTGGGCGTCAGGTTGCGAGAGGTTCACCCTGACGGCACCGTCGTCTCTTATTTCGGTGCTGTCGATGCTCGCCGTGTGCGGATCGTATTTCGGGAAGCTGTTCTCGGTGAGCAGGTCGAACGTGAACTTCAGGTCCTCCGCGGTGACGTCCTCCCCGTCGTGGAAGGACATATCTTCGCGGAGGTAGAGGTCGATTGTGGTGTCGTCCCGAACGTTGAATTCTTGGACCGCCCAGTTCTCGAACTCGCCGTCTAGGTTGACTCTCCGCAGCGTGTCGTAGGAGAGTTTGAACAGGAACTGCTGTGGGTTGCCGGACGGGGCGAGTGGGTTTGGTGACTGGTACTGGCCCTCTCCACCGATAATTAGGGTACTCTCACCGCCCTGCTGCGTCGCCTCGAACCACGATTTACTCGCCGAAATGTGAACGCCAACCGTGTTCGTTGGTGGAATGTCCCAGAGGTTTGTATTCACTGGCGTCGTCATATACGGACGGAACACCGACATTCGGGGGAGATCCTCGAACCAGATGTTCTGGAGTTCGGTTATCAGTTCGTTCCGTCGTTCGTCGTCGTACGTCGTCGTCAGTTCGCTATATTTCTCGTCGTATTCGCTGTTCTCGTACCGCGAGATGTTCAGCGTGTTTTCTGACTGACATAGGGACAGATAGAACTCCGGATCGATCCGGTCAGGGGAAGGTCCAAACGTGTTCTGAGCGATGTGCTCGAACTCTCCTCCCGTGTAAATATCCGAGAGGTAGGTCGACCATGACAAGGTCTCAAGATTGGTCGTAATCCCCAGGCCACGCTCCCACTGTTTTGCCAGTTCTCGAGTAATGGGGACGTAATTTTTGAACTGTGGCGCTTTGATCTGAATTGTTGGGACCTGTTCGCCACCCGGCGTGTTGCCGCCTCCCGTACACCCGGCCATCGCGATCGATGTCCCTACCGCGCCGGTTTTTAAAAATGTCCGACGGTTATACCTGTATTCCTCACTATCATTAACCATATCCACGAACTCACAATCCCAATACATATATCTATCGGAGTCTACACGGCACCGATTCGATAGTAAAACTCCTCCCGTGAGTTGGTCACTGGAAACGGTCTTTGAACCCAGTAGGGCGCAGTCCACTGTGATACCTCTCACGTCTAGTTGGCGGCGTTACACTTGTACTATTTTCCCTACTCGCGACGGCACTGTTTCGTGAGGGGTGAGATCGTTGGGACTGTGTGGAGAGAATCGAGCGCTCGGCTCGATGGGCTCGCTGCGGTCCGCATTGCCCGTCCTGCGGTCCAATAGTAGCGTTTGCCAGTTTTCGCTCACTTGATTGGCACGGTCGTTCGATCGGATGTGCGCGCAAACGCACAATACCGTCGCCCGTCTTCTCGAGAGACGAATCCATCCAGTCTCGCCCGCTCGCGGTTTTCCGGCCAGTAATCGCTTACCTATCGTAGCGTTTGCACGTCTTTACACACTCGACCGCACGACGGCGTGCGGTCGGCTGTGCAATCAGTTGCAAACGCTATTATAAACATAGCCCCGTGATGAGACACAGTGCTGGCATCCATACGGGCGGGGCCGGTTCTGGAGGAGCGGGTTTGAATCTATGTCCCATTCGACAGGCATAGTAACCGATCAGACAGCGTGATTGCTCGAAGCGGACCGCTGCCACTTGGGAAACGTTTTTATAATTGCTGTTGAATAATCGGGGTAAGGGTATATGCCAGTAAAATTCATACTAAAACGGCTTGGACGGTACTTCCTCGTATTATTCTCCCTACTTACTATCATTTTCTTTATGTTTAGGGTGATGCCTGGCGATCCTACGGCGATGCTGGTGACGGGGACATTTTCCGATGAGGCGAGACAGAGTATGCTGGAGCAGTTCGGGCTCAACCAACCGCTCCACGAACAGTACTATCTATTCTTGGTAAATGCGCTAAGAGGAGACTTGGGCGTTTCATTCTTCTACCAAGATCCGGTACTGTCGGTGCTGTATCCCAGACTTCTCAACACCCTCATCATTATGTTGCCCGGGATGTCACTCGTTGTTCTTGGCGCCTACGTGTTCGGAGCGCGCTTGGGGTGGGAGAAAGGCTCGTTCAAGGAGCGACTGGGCTCGTACACGTTCCTTTCGCTCCGTGCGATCCCTCACTTCGTTACGGGGCTGGTTCTCCTGATGATATTTTCCTACTGGCTCGGTTGGTTCCCCACGGGAGGAATGGGTCCGATTTCGGCAGAAAATGCGGGAGCAAAGGAACTGGTGACCACCCCATCCCTATATAAATACGCCGTACTTCCGTTCCTGACTGTTATCTTGCATTATCTATCTGACCCGTACTTACTGATGCGCGGGAATATGGTCACCCAACGGTCCGCAGACTACATCGGTCTCCACCGTCTCAAGGGGCTGCACGAGGAGGACATCAGAAACCACGCGGCGAAAAACAGTTTGTTGCCGCTCGTCACGTATTCGGCTACCCTCGTCGCCATCGCATTCGGTGGCGTGATACTCATCGAGGTGGTCTTCTCGTGGCCTGGCATCGGTCGTGAACTTATTCTAGCGGTCAACAGACAGGATTATCCGCTCGCACAGGCGGCGTTTATGCTCATCGGCGTCATCGTCATCACGGCGAACCTGTTAATCGACCTGTTGTACGGTTACCTTGATCCGCGAATTACCTACGGGAGGTCCTAGACAATGGTCAACCGAAACACACGGAAACGCTATACTGAGCGGTTCTATCGATCGCTATACTCTGCTCGGTCGTTCGTTTCGCCGGTGTTCGAGTCCAAACTGCGGAAGACGGCCCTGTCGATTCTGCTCGCATACCTCGGCCTCGCCCTCATCGGCCCGATGCTTCCCATCCCTGGCCCGTACATAACACAAACGACTAGCAGTGGGGAATACGTCGGTCTCGTATCTCCGAGCCTGCAGTTCCCCCTCGGAACGACCGAAGCGGGATACAGTGTCTTGAGTCAGGTGATCAATTCGTTCCGCGTCTCTGTCATCGTCGGCGGCGGTGCCGCGTTGATGGTGGTGTTTATCGGGATGAACATCGGTCTCATCTCGGGATACTTCGGAGGACGTATCGACTCCCTGTTTATGGGTATCACCGATCTGATGTACGGACTTCCCTTCTATCCGTTCGCCATTGTCTACGTCGCCGTGGGCGGACGCGGTTTGACGAATATCATCATCGTGATCGGGATCGTCCTCTGGCGTACGATCGCCCGTGTCACTCGGTCGGAGACGCTCTCGCTCAAAGAACAGGATTTCGTAAAGAGCTCGAGAGCGGTTGGGACATCGCACTTCAAAATAATGTACTTCCACATCCTTCCGAATCTGCTTCCGCTTATCGTCGTCTACTTTATGTTCGGGGCCACGTGGGGGATTCTCTTGGAAGCGAGTCTGAGCTTCCTCGGGCTCGGCGATCCGACGATGGTTTCGTGGGGTGTAATGCTCCACGACGTCTTCAACGCCGCTCTGTTCACCAGAGCCTGGTGGTGGGTGCTCGCGCCATCCATCGCGCTGTGGTTGTTCATCTGGAGCCTGTTCGTTATCACGCGGGCGCTCGAAGAAAACGTCGAGGGTACTACCGACGACGCGCGCGTCTGAATCAACCGACCGATCTTCGCTGTGCTCGACGCACGACGACCGCGATCACGAACCCCAGTTCGCGACTGGGATCACCGCCTGATCGGTGCTATCCCGGGGGTAGAGTCTTCCCGGCGGGTAGCAGATCGAAAAGCCGTTACTCTTAGGTGGACACTCGACGTGGACCGGGTATGTCGACTAGCGTACCGGACGATGGCGCGATCGGCGACTACGAACCCCGCTTCGTTACCGTCGACGGATTGGAGACGAGATATTACGAACTCGGGGAGGGTCCAGCGCTCGTCCTGATTCACGGCGGTACTTGGGGAGGGTCAAGCAGTGCGAACACGTGGGTACCGGCGCTTTCGCACTTGGCCGAGCATTTCCGCGTGTACGCGTTCGACCGACTTGGCTGCGGACTGACTGGCGCCCCAGCCGACACTGACCGGTTCGTGTTCCCTGAAGCGGTCGAGCACGCGCGAGGATTCATCGACGCGGTCGGAATCGAACGCTACCACCTCGTGGGGTCCTCTCGCGGTGCCGGAGTGGCGGCAGTTGCCGCACTTGAGGAGACAGACCGGATCGAAACAGTGACCCTGCTCAACAGCGCCACTATCTCACCGGCGAAGGGCGACCTCGGACACAGGATGTCTCGACTCAATCGCGGTATTCCCCCCGCTGACGGAAGCGTCGAACGGGAACGTGAACGGGCGGAGTACCGATACGGGACGTACTCTTACTCGACGGATCACGTCACGGATGCGGACCTAGATGCCACTGCTCGGATGGCCTGTACGGACGAGTCCCGTCGCATCGATGAGGCTTTCGAGGGAGAAGCCGGTGAGACGTTCGCAACATCGCTCGCTTCGACGATCTCGGACGCGCACAAACGAATCGCGAACGGCGAACTATCGGTTCCGACCCTCGTCTGCTGGGGTCGAAACGACGTGACGGTCTCGCTCTCAGCTGGAACCGCGCTGTTCGATATGCTCTCAGCCGCCGATGAGACGATACGACTGCGGGTCATAAACCAGTGTGGCCACCTTCCGTTCAGGGAGTACCCTGAGGAGTTCGCCAGAGTGGTCACCGAATTTGCCGATCTTGCGGGTGATAGACCACTCCGTTCAGAGTGAACGTCTATAGTAGCGTTTGCAACTGAGTGCACATCCGATCGCACGACAGCGTGTGATCGGGTGAGCGAAGACTGGCAAACGCTACTATAGCTTCGGCTGTTTCAGACAGCGCGGTTGCCCGGTCTCGATTACAGGTTTTCGATTTCGGGGTAGACTTCGTCAGCGAAGCGTTCCGCATTCTCAATGGCTTTCTCGTGCGAGAGCGTCCCGAACTGGAACCGGGTGATGAGTCGGTTGAATCCGCCGGTGATCTCGTATTGGTCCTCTATCTTTTCGATGACGGTTTCGGGGCTTCCAACGATGACCTCGCCGGTCTCGTGGAGTTCGTCGAAGTCGGCTTCCATCGCTTTGCGGCCTTTTTCGTCGCGCGAGGTTGCCATCTCTTCGTACTCGAATGCGTTGTCCTCCCGGTACTCGGAATCTCCGACGGCTTTGACGGCGCCGGACCGGTAGAGACCGCCAAGCAACTTGTCGTAGTAGTATTCGATGTGTTCTTTCGACTCCGCAATCGCTGCCTCGTCCGTTTCGCCAACGTACACCATACGGGAGATGCCGAAGTGCTCGTCGCCCGGCGTCCAGTTGTGCTCTTCTTGAGCGATTCGGCGGTACTGGTTGAACGTGTTCGAGACGTTCTGAGGCGTCGCGATGGTTCGAGCGATGGGTACCTTCCGTTCTACGGCGAAACGGATCGATCGCTCACTTTCAGCAGGCATCCACAGCGGTGGGTGTGGGTCCTGCGTTGGTCGGGGCCAGATGTAGACGTCGTCGTACTGGTAGTGCTCCCCATCCCAGTCGAAGGGCTCCTCTTCGGTCCAAGCTTTGATGATCAACGCCCATGCCTCTTCGAATCTGGATCGGGACTGGTTCGGATCGACTCCGTACGCTGCGTACTCCGAGGGAACACCGCGTACAAATCCGCTGATGAGTCGACCCTCACTGATGTTGTCGATCATCGCAGTTTCCTCAGCCACTCTGACCGGGTGACCCCGGAGCGGAAGGACGTTTCCGTACACGCCGATTTTGATATCACTCGTCCGGTCAGCCAGTGCGGTCGCGATGAGGTTAGGCGACGGCATCAGCCCGTACGCGGAATAGTGGTGTTCGTTCAGAGCGAGTGCATCAAACCCCAACTCCTCACAGTATTCCAGCTGGTCGATGTAATCTTGGTATAGTTCCTCTCCGATGTCAGGGTCGTACTGGTCATCCGAAAACGGCCAGGCGACTTCGTCCTCTACCTCTGTCCACGGCATTAGGTGGAAGACATGGACTTCCATGAAAGATAGCATTGCCACCGGCCCATTTAAATCTACTTGTGGCCCCGGGCCGGTGAGACTGATAGGACGAGTATGAGTATTGGGCGCAAACCTCCCGATAGCCATCCTCGACCACCCTAGCGTCAGTTCCCTGTCCTCAACCGACTCTGAAATCCGCATCCGCACGAATGAGGGGTACAGCTTCAATTACGAATGTGTCTACGAACGGTACGTCTCAGTGAGAGCCTAAGACCGGTACCGTCCACCGGGAGTGTAACACATTCATCCGATGATCGTCTCCGCGTAGACGTGGTGCCACGGGTGTATTCGTTCGAGTGCAAAGCCTATAGTCAGCACCGTCCGCTCATCGTGGCGCTGACCGATTACTTGGAGCCCGATCGGCAAACCCTCCGCGGTGAATCCGGCAGGGTACGAAGCCGCTGGATTCCCGGTCATATTGAACGGCCAAGTAAGCGTCCATCCGTGGTGGGAGTGGATCTCCGTCCCATCAACGGCGGTCGGGAACGGCCACGATCCATCGTCGATAAACGGCGGCACGGAAAGTGTCGGTGTTACGATCACGTCGTGATCGGTCAGAGTCTGCTGGACGGCGTCGTAGAGTTCTGTCCGCACTTCATTCGCCTGAGTGACCTCATCCGCAGATAGGGACATTCCTGCCTCGATACGCGCCTGAATGGGGTCACTGACAGAGTCCTCCGCCAGCAAATCGATATCAAATTCGTCACGGAATTGCCGATATCTCGACGCCGTACGTACCTCGAGCCCCGTTGTGAACGCCTCGTTGAGGCGTTCGTACGAGATCCCGATGGGGGGATCGACCGCCACCGTCCGTGCCCCGGCGTCCTCGAGGTCATCGATTCGCGCCTCGACGACGTCCGAGACCTGCGAGTCGATCGGAAACAACCCGTCCAACGTCCGACTATAGGCGATGGAGAGATCTCTGATACTATCGCTTTTGGCATCGATAAAGCGGTCACTCGGGGCCGGGAGACTCATCGGATCGTCCGCGTGTGGTCCGGAGACGACATCGAGTACGCGTGCCGCATCTTCGACCGTCCGAGTTATCGGACCGAGATCGACGAACGGAGTGATGCCCTCGAATGCGTTCGGGCGGGACCGCGTCGGAATCCGTCCGGGTGACGGTTTCAGCCCGACCAGACTACAGGCGCTCGCTGGAATTCGTACGGATCCGGCTGCGTCAGATCCCTGACCGACCGTTGCTAATCCGGCAGCGACGGCTGCTGCCGTTCCCCCGGACGACCCGCCGGCAGTTCGTTCCAGTGCGAACGGATTTGCGGTTCGCCCGAACAACGAGTTTTCCGTCGTCCCCTTGTGGCCGAATTCCGGCGTGTTCGTTTTCCCAAGAACGATCGCTCCTGCGCGTTCGAACCGTTCAACGACGATCGAGTCCTCCTCCGGAACGTGGTCTGCGAACAGTTCAGATCCAAACGTGTGTCGGCACCCCGCCTTGAATGCCGAGAGGTCTTTCACCGCAACCGATACGCCGTGGAGTGGACCCGGCGTCTCTCCGTTCTGGACCGCCCGTTCGAGTCGTTTCGCTTCGGTCCGAGCCTCATCGTCCAGAACGGTCACGTACGCGTTGAGTCGGGGATTGCGCGCTTCGATGTTTTGTAGATGGGCATCGACTACGTCACTCGGAGTACACTGGCCGCGACCGATTTGCGCCAGCAACTCGGAACTGCTTGCGTAAGCGATTCGTTCGTCCATACTGATTTCATTTTCCGGTGAGGGTAATAGTAACTGTGGCGTTCGTCAGATCTAGTATAAATATTATTTGGTTCTTGCCCACCAGTGAGTCTGCTCTGCCCAGAGAGGCCCCTACTTGCGAAGACTCGCGACCATTCCGTTATATCGAATCTATCGCATCGAATCTCGGTACAGCGAACCACGATATGTGTACTCGAGGCGATCTGATGCGCCGACCCCGCGGTCGAAAATTCCGGTTGGTCAGTAATTCCGTAGGTTCACTTCGATGGTGTTCGAGGCTGTTTCTACCTTCCTCGTCGCTTCCCGTTTGAACGACTGACGGGACATCCGTTTTTCGGGCGCGGCTACGCAGACGGCGCCAACGAGCGTGTCGTCTGAAAACACCGGTGCACCAAGCGCCGAGATTCCGAGTTTGTACTCCTCGTGAACATCAGCGATTTTGTCGTTACGAACCGTTTCGAGTTCCTTCTCAAATTCCTCTCTGTCAGTTATCGTAAAGCGAGTCAGTGGTTCGAAGGTAATCTTCTCGATCGCCGCCTCGCGACGATCGGGGGGCAAAAACGCGAGCGTCGTTTTCCCCGCCGCCGTGGCGTGTGGAGGGAGTGAGAGGCCAGGATACGTGTCGAGATAGATGTCGTTGTTTTCGTGGAGAGTGTAGTACACGATTGCATCGGTGCCTTCCCGTGTTATGATCGTGGCCTGTTCTTTCAGGTCCTCGGCGAGGTTCTCGATGATGGGCTTACTGACGTTGTAGAGCGCGTCGTTCTTTCTCGCGTTTACCCCGATCTCGAGCGTGGTTGCGCTCACTTGGTACCTCCCATTCTGACTCTGCAGATACCCGATCGACTCTAGGGTCGAGAGGTACCCATGGACTGTACTCAACGGCATATCAAGCGCTTCCGCGATTTCTGTCGGTGTGGACAGGTTCTCATCTCCCAGATGCTCCAAGATGTCGAACGCGATCTTGATCGTTGATAATTGACCGTGACTCATACACTCCACCAGAAACCGAGGAATAATAAACGTTGGTTTCTATTCGTATATGTCGTATCAATTCGGTCGCCTGCGAACACACCACGTTTGTGGCCGGTCGTCACCTCGATCGAGTGTCCATCAATTCTCATCACTCCAATTAAGCACAAGTGGGTCAGCACACGAGTTTTCAAGCCGAGACCTGAAAGCCGCCTATTGCTCGAAAACGGTCGCATTGCCTGAAACGAATTGCGGTCGCCTGTGCAATCAGTTGCAAACGCTACTATAGATGTTCGATCAAATACGATCCACCGCCGTCCGAGCGCGACGCGAAACACATCGATATGACAGTCGTACACGTGTTATTACCACCAGTATGTAACGGAAAATAAGTATGGACCGATGCGGCACCGACTCACACGGTTCGAATATGTCGAACCAACATCCCTCAGCGAGTGTGTGCTCCCAACGGGAGAACCCTACCGCCGGTCAGTCGTCGACGGGCTTTCCGGGAAAGTTGACGAAGTTATCGAGTCGCTCGTGTGCATCATCGAGGATGGAGGATCCGTGATAGACCAGTATCGTGTCGAAGGAGTACTCGAGAAGTCGTTCTAGGTTCTTTTCGAGGCCGATCAGGTCAGTACTGTACGGTCCGGGGGGTAGAATGGGGTACCCCGCCGGGAGACCGCGCTGGTCGGATCCGCTGACGATGTCGCCTGAGATAACGACCCCCGCATCTTCGTTCACGAAGCCGTAACTGTCGGGTTTGTGTCCCGGCAAGTGAAGCGCCTCGAAATCCCCGATGTGATCCCCATCGTCGTACCGCCGGTCGGCGTCAAAGCCGTCGAGGTCGGACTGTTCGGACGCCAACACTTGGGGATCGAACTCATCGACGATGCCCGCTACTCCACCGATGTGGTCGCCGTCAGCGTGGGTAATCACGAGTCGTTCCGGGACCACACCGGTTTCCTCGATACCGGCGATTAGACTCTCAACACTATCGTCGAACCCAGTGTCGAACAGGGTCGGAGTCGGGCCGTCGACCAGATATGCCCGGTAACGCCTTCCGTCATCCATTTCTACGGCTGTTATGTCATAGATTCCGTCACGAACTTCTGTCACGTCTGGCATCAATCGATACATTATCGCGGAGTATATTGTACTTTCTGTCGATCGGATCCTGAGCAGGCGTCTACTCGTCGTTGTGAGTAGCGGTGGGTGATCGGCGCCGAACTCAGCGTGACCTGGCCGATCATCAAGAAGGTTCAGAGCTGCTCGGGGGACGTGGCCGGGAACGTCGAGCTCCGTGTCAAAGTCTGTCCTCGAGGGGTCACGTGCTGCTTCTCCCAGCGCGTTTATCGTTCGCGCCCGATTTATATCGGTAATATCGGTGACGGTCTCCCCGTGGTTCACCGTGAGCGAGAACGATGACCGATCGTCGTATTCGATATCTGTGTGTCGGCGACGTCGCTACTATAGAGCGACGCAAACGAGTCCCCCCCTGCATCGTTCCGAAGTCGGGCTACTGCGGCGGTGTCAAGGCTTGAGCAGGATACCCGAGACCGATATCATCTTCTCGATCCGAAGCGTCGTGTATCAACGCCGGATTGCCGTTTCTGAACGATTCTATGGCAGAATCACTGCAGTCCGGTTCTATACCAGATCCCATCGGCTGACTGGAAACCGCTGTGAAGTTCGCACGCGAGTCTTTCATTTCCTGTTGGGAAAGAGAACAGATGAGAACACAGAGCAACCGCGTCGGGATAGACTTTTCACGGGCTAGAGTAATTTGAGGGATATGGTAGACAGTCTCGATACACAGGAATGGATAGATCTTTCAATTACCGTCGATCCCACCGTGCCGAAAATGCCGGTCCTCCCCTGTCCGGAGTTTGAACGAGTCAGCGAGCAGAGCGAAACGTCTCTTCAAGTGACCAACTATTGCCTGACGACCCACATCGGAACGCACGTAGACGCGCCATCCCACGCGATCGCGGATGGGGACCCGATCGACGAGCTGGCGGTCGACAGGTTCGTCACGACAGCCCACGTCGTAGCCGTGGACGCTGATCCGCTCCAAGCGATCGATGTGGACGATGTGGCGCCGGCTCTCAAGGACCTCGATTCCGGCGACGCCGTTATCGTTCGAGCCGGCTGGGAGGACCACGCCAAAACGGAGACCTATCACGAACATCCGTATTTCACCCCGGACCTCGCAGAGTGGTTTGTGGAACAGGGCGTCGACCTCGTGGGAATGGATTTCCTGACGCCGGATATGCCACCGAGCGAGCGACCCGAAGGCTTCGATTACCCCATTCACACGACGCTCCTCGATGACGACGTGATCATCCTGGAGAACCTCTCAAATACCGCGGATCTCGTCGGAGAAACCGTAACGCTCCTCGTGGCGCCAATTAAACTCGGAGACGCTGACGGCGCCCCGGTTCGGGCGATGGCGTCGAAACCGTCTCGGTAGGTATCCGAACACGAGTGCTCCCCTCCTATCGATATTCGAGGCGACCGGTGTGTCAAACGGGGACGGTCACAATACATCTCCTCTCCGATGACTTTTGCTAGCTCGGACGGTATGATGTCTACGCAGAAGCGTGTACCTCCTCCGAGGGGAACTTATCGACAACCGCCTCGGCACTCGATCTCCCACTTGTGTGATAATCCGTTCATTATCTGCAGTTACCTTCGATAGAAGTGTCCGCTTCACGTCATCTGTCCGGTGGCAGTTGTGAGGCAACCATTTAGGAAGTACTGGTTACTGCCCTTCTTTGCCGCAAGAGGTACCACCAAGCCGGCAGTCGGTGAGAAGTCACTGTGAATAAGGCTGTAGGGAAGGAACGATTGATCAGCGGATATTCGGGACGGTTGTTCTTGACGGTCTCGTTCGGGTGGTTGCTCGTTCAGATGGGACGGCAGCTCATCCCGCCATTGTTACCGAATATCACCAGTGACTTTGGAATATCATCGGCGCAAGCCGGCGTAGCGCTTTCGATGATGTGGGGTCTCTACGCCCTGTTCCAGTATCCAAGTGGTCGACTGTCGGACCGGCTCTCGCGAAAAACGGTTCTCGCAGCCGGAATTATTCCGCTCGTCATCGGATTTCTTGTTCTCTTAGTTACCACCTCCTACGGGGCATTCCTGTTCGGACTCGCCGTCATCGGTGTCGGTGCGGGGCTCTATCCGACAGCCGCTCGAGCGTTGACCTCGGATCTCTTCGTTGCTCGTCGCGGGCAGGCATTCGGTCTCCACACCGCGTCGGGAGATATCGGGAATGCGTCCGCGGCTGGTCTTGCAGTGGCGGCGGTCGCCCTCGCGACGTGGCAGGCGGCATTTCTCCCCATAGTCATTCTGCTTGCCGGGACACTACTGGCGATCCACGTCTGGAGCCGCGAGGAATACACCGTCGGGATGATCTCTCTCGATGTCAGGTCCACCGGTTGGCGGCTACTCGGGAACGCACGATTGCGGTGGCTCCTTGCAGCCTACGCTATGTTCGCGTTTACTTGGCAGAGTACCACGATGTTTTTACCGACGCTGCTACAGGTCGAGAAAAACTTCTCGGTCGGTCTGGCGAGCGCTGGCTTCGCACTGTATTTTGTCATCGGTTCGATCATCAAACCACTCGCGGGACTCGTTGGCGACAGGGTCGGTCGCGCAATTACAGCGGTCGGCGCCCTCCTGATCGGTATCGTTGGTCTCGTGGGACTGATTGTGGCATCGACGACACCACTGATATTTCTCGCCATCGGTGTCTTCGCGACCGGGTTGATGTCGTTCCCACCGGTGATGCAAGCGTTCCTGATGGACCTGTTCCCGGACGGGAGCATGGGTGGGGACCTCGGCGCTATACGGTCGTTCTATATCGGATTCGGCGCCCTCGGCCCCGCCTACGTCGGATTCATCGCGGAGATCGAAAGCTACACGGCCTCGTTTATCACCCTCGTTGCGTGTCTGGTTATCGGCGCCGGCATTGTCACGAGCATCGAACTCCGATCGTGATACTCGAGTTAGCGCCCCTCGTCTTGGCCTCGACCACGAAGAGCACGTGACCCGTGCGTGCCGAGGTGCGGCCTCGACCCCTCTTTCAGAACTGGCGCTCGAATTCGATCGGACTCGACTGGGTGTAGTGCGGACCGCCGAGGCGACCGACTGTGTCGAGCTCTCTTGAGTCGATCTGTCCGTTTTTCATTCCCTCCTCCGAGACGTGGAAGTACTGCACTTCGCCCAAGATCATCAGTCGGTCGTGAACGGTCACCGTGTCGTAGAGAGTACATTCCATGGTGACAGCGGCGTCTGCGACCCTAGGTGGACCGATTCGTCGACACGGCGCCCGGTCGAGTTCGACGAGATCGAATTCGCTCTCGTCTCGGGGAAGGTTCGCCGCCGTGGTGTCCATTTTCTCGAGGGTAGCGGTTGTGACGACGTTAACAGCGAACTCTTCGGTCTCGAGTGTGTTCCGGGCGGTATCTTTCAGTCCGCCGGCGGATTCAGTCGGTGTGTTGAATACCACGACTGGATGACTGGAGCCGACGTAGGTATACGAACTGAACGGCGCTAGATTATCGACATCCGTCTCGCTGGTCGTGCTGATCCAAGCGATCGGCCGCGGCGTGACCGCGGTTTTTATGATTCTCGCGATTTCCCGTTCTTCCAGTTCCCTCGGGTCGTGCTCTTTCATCTGAAACGCCCCGTTCGAGAACCGTGCGTTCTGATCTGTCGACGCATCGGTTTCAGTGTGACGTGTTCTGTGGCTAAAACTGACCGGTTTTCCTGACCGTACCGACCAACACGGTCCCAACCGTAGCTATAGTAGCGTTTGCAAGTCTTCGCTCACTTGATCGCACGACCGCGTACGATCGGATGCGCAATTAGTTGCAAACGCTACTATATACCGTTCCGGAGGTGAGAAGTTGTGTGGGGAAGCGAATCCGTACCGATCACGGCGACGTACGGGTAGCAGAGACGGCCTCCGTCGGCTGCTTCGAGATGTCTCATACCTTCTTTCGACAGCCTCCCGAACGGGACGACCGACCGATTTCGTTCGCGAGTCCGGTGGACAGATAGCGGGGAAACGGATCGTCACTCGTTTGGGGAAGCGTTCGACCGCTCCGCTATCATCGTCGCAGTTGTGTCGGCCCAATCGCCCCAGAGAAACCCGGCAGTTCCGATGTCCGCCCAGCAGACGTGCGTGAGGAAAAGTCCCGCATAGACTCCCGGAAGCCCGTACCCCAAGATAATACCGGCGACGAACGAGAACCCGAGCAAAAAGAGGAACACCCCGACGAATCTGGCGTAAAACGGCGTCCGGGTGTCACCCGAACCGCGTAACGTGCCCGCGAGCGGGAAGAAAATGCCGAAAAACAGCATCGAGACGGCGAAGACGCGGGTAAACGCGATGGTCTACCCGATGGTCGTTGGATCGCGGGTAAATATCCCCGCTACGATAGGGTGAAATCGGAACGTCATCGAACTGATTCTCCGCGAAGTCAAACGAAGAACGTCTTCGTTTCAAACTGCGTCAGCCACGTTGAGCAGAAAACCGCCGAAAAGTGGCTCCAAGCATGTGCTGCTTGGCTCAATACTCCTAACTATAGTAGCGTTTGCAAGTCTTCGCTCATCTGATCGCACGACTGCGTGCGATCGAATGCGCAATCAGTTGCAAACGCTACTATAACCACTACCCCTTGTTCGGTGAAAACATTCTTGACCGTACCCCAACGTATTGTCACTGGAATATGGGAACTAAAGACGCATCTGACGGTTCTGACAGACGCCTCGTAACCGGTTGGCAAGGTCGGTTTTACGAAGATTTCGAAATCGGAGACATATACAAGCATCCCTACGGACGGACGGTGACTGAGACGGATAACGTCTGGTTCACCAATCTAACGATGAACCAGAATCCGATGCATTTCAACGAGGCGTACGCGTCGGAAACCGAGTTCGGGGAACGACTTGTGGACGGTACGTTCGTGATCGCACTCGCTGTTGGAATGAGTGTAATCGACATCTCTGCAAACGCCACGGCTAACCTCGGGTACGACGATATTCGTCATCATAGCCCAGTCTTCCACGGCGACACCATATTCTCCGAAAGTGAAGTTATAGATAAACGAGAAAGTGAATCCCGAGATCACGTCGGGATCATAACGACAGAACTCCGGGCGTTTAATCAGGATGACGAGTTGGTGCTGTCGCTAGAGCGAACACCAATGGTGTTGAAGCGAGAGTTCGCACAGCCGTCGGCCGCTAAGCCCGTCGGGTGGATTGGGGAGATCGGAACGCAACCCGAGGATCTCGCGGACTAATATAATATCGTTTGCAAGTGTTCACGCATCTGATGGCACGACTGCGTGCGATCGAATGCGCACTCAGTTGCAAACGCTACTATCTGTGATATCTTCTCAAAAAACACTGGTAGGAGCGCTAACAGTCACTATCGACGTATTTCGACTCGATAAATCCGATCAGCCGATCCTCGTATCAAAGGTTTCCACGACGGTTTCACCGAAGATCAAATGCCCTACGTTTATGTTCGTCGAAGTCCCGGTGACGGTTGATGGACCGCTCTGAATTTACTGCTGGTATACGGGACGCTGCGCCCGCGTTACCGCCGAATATACCGTTCGGAATGCTATTCGGTGCGACGGCAGTGCAAGCAGGGATCACGCCGATCGCGGCGACAGCAATGTCGGTGTTCACCTTCGCGGCGACTGCACAGTTGGCCGCCGTAGAGCTGCTACAGTCGGGAACCGGCCTGCAGGTAGTCGTCGCGACGGTGCTTCTGATCAACCTCAGATACGTTCTCTTCAGCGCGTCGCTCGCGCCGAAAGTCCGCCACCTTCCGCGCTACTGGCGTGCCGCGATATCGTTTCCGTTATTTGATATCAATTACGCGCTTGCGGAGGCCAGATACGCCGATACTGATCCCGACGAACGCCACCGTGGCTGGTACTTTCTCGGTGCCAGCCTCCCGTTCATCGTGGTTCTCGCACTGTCGACGCTGGCCGGTGCGCAGGTGGGCCAAGTCATCGGAGACGGGTTCCACGTCGATTTCGCCATTCCCCTGATTTTCATCTCCCTACTGGCACCGCAGATCAAAGGCAAAGCGACGGGGGTGGCCGCAATCAGTTCCGGTGGGTTTGCCGTTATCGGCGCCTCCTTGCCATTTAACACCGGCTTGCTGGTGGCAGTTCTCTGCGGGACCGGCGTCGGTCTGCTGGCGGAAGGGAAATTGCCGGGGTGGTCGCGGTGACCGCCATCGAATCCGAGACCGTATGGCTGATGGTTGTGTGTTTGAGCCTAGCCACATTCGCGCTCCGGTCTTCGTTCCTCCTGAGCATCAACAAACTGGGTGGACTCCCCGCATGGCTCAAACGAGTGTTGCCGTTCATCCCCGCCGTGGTGCTGGCCGCGCTTATCGCGCCGAATCTGGTACCGGCGGATGGGTCGGGTCTGGCCGCTCTTGGGAACCCCCGGCTATTCGCTGGTCTCGTCGCGTTCGTCGTCGCGTGGTACACCGAAAGTATGATCCTCACCGTCAGCGTAGGGATGATCGTACTCTGGGGGCTTCTATGGGTTTGATCCCAACGAGAGACCGCCATTCGGTGCACCAGTCGGTATTCGGATCAGGGCCACGCCCTCTGTAGTTGGTGGGCGTTTGATCAAACGTGGCCACCAGTTTTCCCGACCAAAAGCGATGGCGGCAGCGTTCGTTGCCGCCGTACAGTTGGTACACCCCTCACGCCCGTTCGATTCGATCACCGCGATGACATTGATCTGTTCGACGACGCTACGATCGTTTGCACCCGATTGCGACCGAATAACCGCCGACTCCTCGACAGGGGCGATTCAAAAGACCCCTTCTATAGTAGCGTTTGCAACAGCTTGCACAGCCGATCGCACGCAGTCGGGTGATCGAGTGTGTAATGACTTGCAAACGCTACTATAGGGGCAACTCTTGGGTCGTCTTTTCACCGGATCACCGTTGTAGCAGTCGAGACGAGGGGTTCCCCACATTTGAGATATCAGGATACGGTACCGGTCACGGACCGCTCTCGAGTCCCATCTCGTCGAGTTCCCTGCCCAGTTCGACTCGCTCCGCTTCGTCCATCGGGTCGGCCGGGGGATACGGGAGGCCGCCGTCGACACCCACGTGATCCAGTGCGGCTTTCATTACGGTCGGGAAGCCGTTGTGGAGGAAGGGCCCCGGAAACTCGGCGAATTTCCGCTGGTGGTCCGCCGCTCGCTCAATCGCACCCGCCTGCACTGCCTGCAGTATTTCGGCGGCGATTTCAGCGGGAGGAGCCGGCATCGTGGCACCCGAGCCGCCCAGTTGCAACGTAACCAAGAGCATCTCCATCGTCGTGTAGTAGTTCGCGAGACCCGCCCGATCGATCCGTTCGATCAGGTTTGAAACGTGGCGAAGGTTCCGTGAGCTTTCTTTGAAGGCGATAACGGCCTCCGAACGAGCGAGCTCGACCATCTCATCGGTTGAGAGGTCGGCACCCGGCCCAGGGTTGTGGTAGGCGACGATTGGAAGGCCGAGCGCTTCTGAAACTCGCTCGAAGAACGCGATGAGTTCCTCAATCGGCTGGTCGCCCCCTTGGGGACGGCGCGGAATAAGCAGTTGCAACGCAGCGGCGTCGACCTCGGCCGCGACCCGTCCGACGTCGATGGCGAGGTCGACGCTATCAGCCGACGCACCGACTACGACTGGAACCCGTCCGTCGATGGCCTCCGCACCCCGTCGAATTGCTTCCTGTCGAGTCTCGAAGTCGAGGCAACGGTACTCCTGCGCTTCGACGGCCATCAGTGGAACAGCCGTTGCGCCCGATTCGGTGACGATGTATTCAATCTGCGCTTCGTACGCGTCGTAGTCGATGTCTCCGTCCGCGGTGAACGGAGTCATCGGTGGAACGATCAATCCTGGGTCGCCGAGCTCTTCCATACTGCTCCGTGAGCGGGCGTCTGACAAGAAAGTATGGATGCCCCTCGACGGAACGGAGTCGGAGATCACGTTCGGGGCAGACGGACGTGTCGTCGGTGGGGAGTGACGCGGCCCCCGCAGAGAACGGCGACCAGATCCCGTTCTGGCGACTGTTAGCTGTCGAATTCGACGGTCTGTAGTCGTGAGGCAGACATCGTGTCGATCTTCCACGTTCCATCCGCCGAACGGTAGGTCGATTCGTGTGTCCCGAATCCCAGTTCACCCGACCCGTCGTCGAACCGCTTTGCGACCACGTAGTACCAACGCCCCTCCGCCTCGGTCCCGTCTATGGAGACAACCGGGTTCGCCGCCATGTGAACAGATTCGCCGAGGTCCCGCTCGGACCGGTCTCGAATGAACGTTCGAAGGTCGTCGTGGCCGGAACGGTCGCCCGAACTGAGGGCGAGCGTGGCGTCCTCGTGGAACAGATCGACGAATTCGTCGATCCGACCGGCATCCAAGCAGTACAAATACCGGTGGTGGAGTCGCTGAATCGCGAGCAGGTCGTCTGCGGTTCCGTTCATAGGTATCGAACTTCGAGACGGCAGTTAAATTGTATTGGTTCTGCGTGCCGAGCGGCGAGGGCGCTCCGCTGACCGGTAGCTATTTCTATTCGGTGACATAGTTTCTCCCATGTCATCCAGCGAAGACCTGCTGGCGATCCAGCAGCTGTTACACGAGTACTGCTTTGCACTTGATGAGGGCCGAGCCGACGACTTCGTGGAGCTCTTCACCGATGACGGCAGGTTTGTCGCCGGATCGACGGGCGTTGCCGAAACCGACGACGAACGGAAGGAGATCGTCGAAACCGTCGCGGACAAGTGGGACTTCGTCGCCCACCTGTCGATGAATCCCGTCATCAGCGTCGACGGCGACGACGCCGAGGGGAGGTGGTACTACATTATCACGTACCAGCCGCCGGATGAGCCCCTGTACTTCGGCGTGGGCCAGTACGAGGCGACGTTCCGGCGCGTCGACGATGAGTGGAAGATAGCCGAATTAGTCGCGGGCCGGAGCGCCACCGAGAAACTGTCGGGATAACCTCGGAGAGCGGTTGCGACCGTTCCATTCCGCGGCCCGAGCGTCGTTCGACGGCGTCGCGGTCGGCTACGGCGCTATGCCAGGTTGAGATCCGCAAGGAGCGCTTCGAGATCCGCCGCTGCGCCTTCGAAGACGTTGAGACCGTGCGTCGTCACCGCCGTGTCGAACGGATACCCCCGCAGCGTTGCGATGTTTTCGCGCGCCTGGCGATCATCGGCATTGAGTTCGGGTTTGATCGGAGCGAACCGACCCGACCACTCGCCCGGCGCGGCGGCAAAGCTGTTCCGGTGAACGAACGTATCGCCGACGATCAGCGTGTCGCTTGGTTCGTGGAGAAAAGACATATTGCCGGGCGTATGGCCGGGGACGTGAACCGTCCTGACGCCCCAGTGGTGTTCGTCGTGACCCAGTTTGACGTCCGGGGTCACACCGATACCCTCGAGGGCCTGCGCATCCTGCGAGGGAATCGCCACCGTGGCATCGTATCGCTCCAGCAGTGACGGGAGCGCTGCGTAGTGGTCGGGATCACCGTGTTCGACCACGATGACGTCCGGGCCGCCGTACGCGTCGAGGGCCGCGGTGAGCGTCTCGAGGCCGGAGTCGAATCCCGTGCCGAAAAGCACCGTCTCCTCGCCGTCGAGAATATGCACGGTTACCGGTTCGTTCGTCTGCGGCCTGGCCTCGTCGGGATTCTGGGGACGAAGCAGGTCCAGTGATCGGATCGGTTTGGAGTCCATACTAGGAGAGTCTGCGCGGGCACCGGTAAAAAAGCTCACCCGGCGGTGCTGGTCGTGTTCCGTTCGAGGACGAGGCGTTCGATTTCAGAGTGAGGCGGATTCGAACGCCTCGGCGAACGCAACACGTGAATTGGCTTGTCGCTTGTCCGGGATATATTCTGCGCGAAGTGAGTGAATTCACCCGGAGGTCTGGGATGGACCGAAGTCACGTTGCTATTCACAACTCGGCGCATACAACCGATATAAAGCTCATATCGACAATTTCTGCGTATCGGTTTGCCGTTGACGAACAGATGATCATAATGCACTATCTATAGTCGCGTTTGCAAGTTTTGACACACTCGACCGCACGCCGTCGTGCGGTCGGATGGGCAATCAGTTGCAAACGCGACTATAGGCCCAGTTCTTGCAGAAGGCGGCTATCGATTTCAGGCGATTCGCAACGTGACCCCGGACTACTATTGAACGTTAATTTTTGAGGTGGAACAGTAATAGTATACAATAACATACATTATCAGCAGCGTCTCGAGAGCGGCTGAGAAACATTGGCTCGAAGCGTTCGGCGACCATCACAATTCACGCGCTAGTTACCGCGACCGGGGGATTCAGATACGGATGTGAAAGATAGGTATAGCGTGTTCTGGGCGCTTGATGTGCCAAGCACTCTCCGCCGCGCTAGTCCCGGACAGATCGAGTTAGAATTTGCGGTGTCGGAAGCACAACTGAAGCTATTGAGGACTCACAGCCTCTGCTCGATTCGTTTATTACCGATTTAAAATATTGTTACTTTATTTTTTGTATTTATATTTATTAGTTCTGGGTCGACCGTCTGTCACGGGACTCAAAAGGGCATCACCAACCCGAACCTAGTGGATCGCCGGATCTATAGGCGTCTCCCCAGCGCAGACGACTGCCCCGGTCCTGATCGAGGAAACGGAGTGCTTCACCGAGTAGCTCGCTGCCGAGGTCGCAGTATGGGTCGCGGAGGGAGCCACGGGGACGTCGTCGGCGCCAGAGGCGTTCACGCGTGGGATCGCTCATCCGAATCTGCCGCTCCCCATCGAGGTCGATTCCATCTCGTATGACGACGACGACACGGTCAGGATCGAGGCGCTGGGTCCGATATCGCGGGCGTTGTGCGATGTTTCGACCCGCTATCGACCGTTGACGTCGGTGCGGTCGTCGTTGACGACGTCGACGCCCGCTGAGGTCACCGCGAGGCGGATCCCCTCGACGGAGAACCGCACCGAGACCTCGCCGTTCGAAGAGGCGAGGATCCGCTCCAACGCGTCGAGATCGATCGAATCGTGCAACTGGTACTGGCTCGAGTCGAGCCCGGCCGCCTCCAGCGTCTCGATGATCTCGACGAGGAGGTCGCCGAACTGGGGGTGGTCGCCCGGGGCTGCGCTGTCCATCTGAACACGGGTAGTACGAGCGGCTCACGGTTAAGTGGCTAGTCGGCGACCGGGCCTCGGTCACCCGTTCGCCGCGTCGATCCCGCGGTCGACGAGCGACCGCGCCGCCTCGAAGAGCGACTCGGCGTCCGCCTCCGCGCGCGCCTCGGCGGTGATCCGAACCAGCGGCTCCGTCCCGCTCGAGCGGACGAGGAACCACCCCTCGTCGGTGTCGATCCGGACGCCGTCGAGCGTCGTCGACGAGGCGTACTCCGCCGCGGCGAGCTCGCGAACGCGGTCCATCGCGGCGGCCTTCTCGTCGGTTCGGACGGACTCCCTGCGGATCGGATACGACGGCAGGTCGTCGACGAGCGCGGACAGCGGTCCCTCGCTCGCGACGAGCGAGGCCAGCGTACAGGCCGCGAGCGGGCCGTCGGGACACAGCGTCTGGTCGGGCCAGATCCACGCGCCGCTCGGCTCCCCACCGAAGACGACGTCCGGCTCCGCGGCGCGCTCCGCGACGAAAACGTCGCCCACGCGCGTGTAGACGACCTCGGCGTCCCGCCCGGCGAGCGCGTCCGCGACGGCGAGCGAGGTATCGACCGGGACGGCGACCCGATCGCCGGGACCCGCTTCTCGACGGGCGAAGAGCGCGAGCAGCGCGTCGCCGGAGACGAACCGCCCCCGCTCGTCGATCGCGAGCATCCGATCTGCGTCGCCGTCGTGGGCGATCCCGAGGTCCGCGTCCGTCGCCCCGACGAGCGCGCACGCGGTCTGGCAGTTCGCCGCTGTCGGCTCGCTCGGCCGCCCGGGAAAGCCGCCGTCGCGCTGGCCGTTCAGCGTCTCGACGTCGCAGCCGACCCCGTCGAGCACGTCTGCGGTGACGCGGCCGGTCCCGTTCCCGAGGTCGACGACGACCGAGAGGTCCGCGATCGAGGAGTCCGACGCCGGTGTGCTCCCCGCGCCCGCGGCCGACAGCGACGCCTTCAGCGCGCTCGCGTGTCGCTCGCGGGCGTCGTCCGCCGCCGTTCGCGCGCCGACGCTCTCCCAGTCGGCGAGGTCGAACGCCTCGGCGTCGATCGCCTCGACGATCGCCGCCGTTCGCGCCTCATCGAACGCCTGCCCGCTGGGCGACCAGAGTTTGATCCCGTTGTCCTCGGGGGGGTTGTGCGAGGCGGTGATCGCCACGCCGGCGTCGGCGCCGACCGCGCCGACGTACCGGGAGATCGTCGGCGTGGGTTCGACGCCGACGTCGACGACGTCGCTGCCGCACTCGGTCACGCCGGCGACGAGCGCCCGGCGAAGCATCCGACCGCTCTCTCTCGCGTCGCGGCCGACGATCACCGTCTCCGCCCCGGTCGAGGCGAGCGCGCGGCCGACCGAGAGTGCGACCTCGGCCGTGACCGCCGATCCAACCGGTCCGCGTATACCGCTGGTCCCGAACATCGAGCGGACCTACGCCGACCTCGGAGAAAAACCCCGGCACCCAGCGGCGCCCCCCGCCCGCCGGCCCTCGAAGGTGGCCTCTTCATCTCGGTGGCGGCTTCCGCTGGTCCGTCCCGGAACCATTTTTACCGGTCCCCGACGCAGTCCGCACGATGGACTACGACGACGTGTGCGTGCTCGTGCCCACTTACAACGAGGCCGAGACGATCGGTCGGGTCGTCGACGACTTCCGCAGAGCGGGGTTCGACGACGTCCTCGTCGTCGACGGCGGCTCCGACGACGGGACAGACGACATCGCCGCGGAGCACGGCGCGCGCGTCGTCTACCAATCTGGGAGCGGCAAGGGACAGGCCGTCCGCGAGGGCGTCGAAGCGCACGTCGACCGCGAGTACGTGCTAATGCTCGACGGCGACGCCACCTACCGCGTCGAGGACGCCGACGCGATGCTGACGCCCCTCTTGGAGGGCGACGCCGCGCACGTCATCGGAAACCGCTTCGCTGACCTGCGCGACGGCGCGATGACGCGGTTCAACCAACTCGGCAACCGGATGATCAACCGCGGGTTCGCGCTCGTCCACGGCGAGCGATTCCGCGACATCCTCTCGGGCTACCGCGCCTTCACGCGGGAGTCGTTCCTTCGGATGGCACTCACCTCCGACGGCTTCGGCATCGAGACCGAGATGGCCGTCGAGTGCGTCAAGCGGAACGTCGAGACCGCGGTCGTCCCGATCACGTACCTCCCGCGACCCTCCGGGTCGGACACGAACCTCCGGCCGGTCCGCGACGGCGGGATCATCTTCTTGGAACTCTACCGCCGCGCGAAGACCAACAACCCGCTCTTTTACTTCGGGAGCCTCGGCGTGCTCTCGACGGTCACCGGCCTCCTCATCGCCGTCTACGTCGTCGTCGAGTGGATCACCGCCGGGATCTCTCACGAGGTGCTCGCGGTCGTCTCGGGGTTCGGCGTGATCGTCGGCGTACAGCTTCTGATGTTCGGCGTGCTCGCGGACCTGATCTTGTCGCTTCACCGCGACACGCTGCGCAAGATCGAAGAGGAGACCTCGGAGTAGGCGGGCGGTGAGTGGGAACGACGATGTCGCCAAGTCGGCGTCGCTACAGCAGAGTTCCTTGGAAACCGGAGGAGAAAGGCGCGACTGAGGCGACCTCGCAGCCGCTGTCGGACACCACGCCGTGAGTAATTTCGTCACTCGGTAGCGGACGATTCGACGTCCTCCGCGAGATTTTCAATCACGCCCGTCACTCCCGTGATTGCCCCGGACTCGTCTCTGATCGGCGCCGTCGACAGCCGGAGCCGAATACGGGTGCCGTCTTTCGTCTGTCGTTGTATCTCGTGATTGCTGATCGTTTCACCGTGTAGTGCACGCGCGAACCGCTGTTCGAATTCGGACCGTTCCTTCTCACTGGGAAACTCGAGTGATCGAATCGACTCACCGATCACTGCATCCGCGTCGTATCCGAACACGTCTTCGGCAGCCTCGTTCCACAACTGGATCGTCCCGTCCGCGTCAAGCGCGAGTATCGCGTCTGGAGCGGCTTCGATGATCGCGTGTAGTCGCTGCGTCGTCGCTTCGAGGGCCTGCTCGCGTTCGATCCGGTCAGTCACGTCCTCTTGGAACCCCACGAAGCTCACGAGCGCTCCTGTTTCGTCCCGTACCGGCGCAATGGTGAGCCGGTTCCAGAACGTGGTCCCGTCCTTCCGACGGTTTCGAATCGTCTCCGTGACAGACTCCCGCGCCTCCACCGCCTCGCGGATTCTGGAAATCACCGCCGAATCGGTATCATCGTCCTGTATAAACCGACAGTTCCGGCCGAGAATCTCCTCCGCCTCGTACCCGGTTAGTTCACAGAACCGCCTGTTGGCGTAGACGAGTGGGTTGTCTTCTTGGTTCGGATCCGCGAGTGTGATCCCGACTGGGGCTTCGTCCATCGCCTGTGTTTTCGACTGGAGTTCCGCGTCGCGCTCGACGCGCTCTGTAATGTCCCGGCTGACGACGAGGTGTTGGCCTGGAACCACGTTGGTCGTGGCGGCGTACTCCACTTGGCGTTCGACGCCGTCCGCTCCGAGGATCGTCACCGTGTCACGTTCCTCTCGGCCATCCGTGAACGCGCGCCACGAACTCTCGAAGTCGAAATCCGCGGGGAGAAAGCGCTGGATTGACTGGCCGAGCAGCGCTTGCTGTGCCAACCCGTAGATGTCGCTCGCTGCAGGGTTTGCCTCGATGATCTGGGCGTCGTCGTTGAGGATAATCATCGCGTCGTTGGCCCCCTCGAACGCCGCCTGGTACTGATCGCGTGCCCGTCGTAGCTCCGTCAGTTGGTGTTGCACGTCCGAGGCCGGATTCCGCGGGATAGAGATCGTCATCACCGTCCCCTCATCTGTTACGGTCGCGTCGATCGAACCGCTGTGACTGGTTACGATCCAGTGAGCGAGCCACAGTCCGAGCCCGCTTCCGTGCGTTAGGGGCGTCTCAGTACCGGTCTGAAGCACGTCAGCTTCGTGATCGGCCAGCCCCGATCCATCATCGGCGATCCGAATCTCGACGGCGGTTGGCGCGTTTTCGATCGAGACAGTGACGGTGGGGGTGTCACCGCTATGCTTGGCCGCGTTTTCGATCAGTTCCTGTAGTGCTCGTTCGAAGCTCGGCATCACTGCCGCGGTAACGCCGTCGGCGGATTCGACGGAGAGTGACGCCTTCGGGTACTGTCGTGTGACCGTCTCGACGACCTCTTCGATGAGCCCGGTGATGTCGGTGGGTTCGCGCTCGAAGTCGGCGGCGACCGTGCGATCTAACTGGCGGGCTTTCTCGGCGAGTTCGATGAGCTCGTCGATTTTCCTGAGGACGGTCTGACTGTACGAGTGGTCACCTAACTCGTCGGCCATCATCTGGGTGAACCCGCGGACAACGGACAGGTCGTTGCGGAGGTTGTGACGAAGGACTCGGTTGAGGACGATGGCGAGGTTCGTCTGTCTCGTGAGCTCGGCTTCGTGCTGCTCTCGTTCGAGTTCGCGTTCGAGGAGCTGCGAGATGAGTTCGGCGAACATTGTTTCGCCGTCGCTGAACTCTCCCCGCGGATCCTCGGAAACGAAACAAACGGTCCCGTACGGTTCGCCATTAACGATAAGCGGTGTGCCGTGATAGCAGTGCAGACCGTGGGTTTCGAACGCGGGGTCGTCGGCCCATCCCTGATTGGGCGCATCGTGAAGGGCGATCTGTGAGTTGGTCTCGATAACGCGACGGCAGTACGTCGTTCCCAGATCGACCGTTAGCCCCGCCGGAAACTGTCCGTCCGGCGGGTCGGTACTGACGATCGCTTCCCAGTGACCGGTCTCCTGATCGATCTGCGTTAGATGTCCGTTGTCCGCGTCGAGATATCGCCGGCCGAGTTCAAGCGCTTCGCGTGCCTTCTGTTCGAAGGGTATCTCTTTGCGAATAACGTCATACAACGCTTCTCTGGCCGCTTGTGTCGTTATCGGCGTGTCAGTCATCTCACCGGGAGTCGTCTATTTGCGGCCGGCCGATCGGCCTCTCGACAATAATGTAGCGTTGGGTCCTATACATCTTGTTACGAACTGATACATAACCCAATACACATCTAGTTGTGGGTCCACACAGTGACGGGAGAATAACCCACGACTGAAGTCGTGGGGTTCCGCCTTGCATCACCGTGAACGCTCCACCTAGAAGGGAAGTAACGCCCGAAGCTGCGAGAAGATCCCGCCGCCGGACGTCCGGAACTCCTCGAAGACGGGGTGTAACGCGTCCAGCAGTTCGCGCTCGGTGTCGAACTGACTCGCCTCGACGGCGGCGAGGGCCGTCGAGAGCGCGACCGCGTTTCCGCTGGCGTCGCAGGAGATCTCGGGGTCGCCGAGGGCGCGGACGATCTCGTCGGTGGTCGCGGGAAACGTGATATCGGACTCCGCGAGATAGGGAGTGAGCGCCGCGATACCGAACTCCAGGGAGTCGGGGTCGTCGCCGCCCTGCTGCGGTGGTCTGACAGCCATCGACGACGGCTACGGCTCGGGGGGTGGAAAAACCCCCGGCTCCGGTTTGGGAGCGCTCGAGTCCCGGTGCGTCGCCCCCGGTCCGAGGAGCCGACCGCCCGGCATCGACTCCACAGGGTTTTGTCCGACCGACGCCTCACACCGCACAGGACGATGACCGAGTACACGACCGTCTCGATCCCGAAAGACCTGGCCGAGCGCGTCGACGAAACGATCGAGGGGACGAGCTTTTCGAGCACCAGCGACCTCGTGCGATTCCTCCTGCGGAGCATCGTCATCCAGTACCAGCGGGAGGGCGAACTCACCGAGGCGCAGTTCGAGGACATCGCCGAACAGCTCGCGGATCTGGGGTATCTGGACCGGTAGTATAGTAGCGTTTGCAACTGATTGCACATCCGACCGCACGATGTCGTGTGGCCGAGTGTGTCAAGACTTGCAAACGCTACTATAACATTCGGTACGCCGCCGCTATCGGTACCCTCGACGCTCGTCACTCTTCGGCGACCGTCTCCCGCGGCGGCTCGACGTCCAGTACGTCGAGGTCGAGTTCGCGGTCGTTGCGGTCGAACGCCGCACACGAGGTCTCCTCCCACGGCGGCACCGCGACGACGAGCGCGGCCGCGAAGGTGTCCTCGCGCGTCGCTTCCAGCGGCCCCTGCGGATGCGAGACGAACCGGGCGCGCCCCCGACCCGCGGGCGTCCCGAGGTCGACGCCGAATACCGCCGTCACGGAGCCACTGGCTTCCGGGAAGTAAAAGTGCGTCAGCACGGGTGTCTCGGGTTCGAGCCCCAGATCCGCCTCGAACTCGCGGGCCGGCGTCGACGCGAGCACGACGCTGATCGACGACGGTTCCTCCGCGGCGGCCATCTCCAGCAGCGCGTCGAGTAGCCCGCGCGTGATGTACACCACAGTCGTCTCTCGGCGCCCCGAGTGAAAACCGCATCGGCGGGATCGAGCGTCGAGCGGAGCGCTCTCTGCTGACGCGATTGCGGCGCTGGTCCGGCACATTTAATACCGAAACGGGCGGCGCTTGGGGTATGAGCGGACGACCCCTGGACGTTCTCGAAGCCGCACTCGAAGACGTGGTCACGGTCACGTTGAAAGACGGCACCGCCTACTACGGCACGCTGGCCGGGTACGACCAGCACATGAACGCCGTGTTGGAGCCCGCAGCAGACAGCGATGCCGTACCGGGCGAACTGGACGCCACGGCGGTCGAAGACACAACGATTATACGCGGCGACAACGTCGTGACGATACAAACATGACGGGCGCAGGTACCCCGAGCCAAGGAAAGAAGAACAAGACGACGCACGTCAAATGTCGCCGGTGCGGCGAGAAATCATACCACATCAAAAAGAGTGTCTGCTCCTCGTGCGGCTTCGGTAAGTCCGCGAAGCGACGCGACTACGAGTGGACGTCGAAAGCGGGCGACAACTAGTCGGGTCCGGTCGCCGACTAATCGACGCCGACTGATCTATCAACGCCGGTCCTCGACCGGTTCCGGCGGTGTTTCTCGTTTCCCTCCCGCTCGATAGCGGCCGTAGCGGCGAACGTGTCTGCCGTCGAAATACTCATCACCGCCGTCACTAACAACGTAGTCGATGCCCGGGATCGACCGACCGCTCCAAGACGTCATCGGGACGAGAGAACCATTCCTCAGGTCGATCCTCGACGGGCCGAAGCAGAAGTCCGAACTCCGCGAGGCGGCCGACGCGTCGCGCTCGACGGTCGACCGGGCGGTCCGCGACCTCCTCGAGTGCGATCTGATCGAGCGCACCGATAAGGGATACGAGGCGACTCTCGCCGGCCGCACCGCGCTGTCTGCGCTCGACCGGTATCACCGGCGGCTCGGGGAGATCCGAGCGGGGATCGAGGTGTTCCGACACGTCCCGGCGGACGTCCCCATCGCAGATCGGTTCCTCGACGGGGCCGAGGTGATCCACGCCTCCCCCGAGGTCCCGGACGGGGTTATGCAGCGGCTGTTCGACAGCGTCGAACCCGCGGCCGCCATTCGGTGCATCGCGCCCGCGGTCCTCTCGGGACACATCAGGCAGTTCCACGAGGTCGCGACCGCGGGCGGAGCGACGTTGGAGATGGTCCTCGATCACCCCGTCGTCGAGCAGTTACTCGGGGCGTCCGAGACGTCCGGACCGTTCCTGACCGCGCTCGGCGACGAGCTGGTCGAACTCCGACGCGCCGACGTGCCGTTCTCGTACGGCCTCTGGATCACCGACGACGAGGCCGGGATCGTGCTCTACAGCGACACTGGTGTCCGGGGCGTCATCGTCAACGACACCGAGGAGGCGCTGGCGTGGGCGCGCTCGCAGTACGAGCGGATCGCCCACAGCGCCGACCCGATCGAGCCGCCGTCGGTGTGAGACGAGCGGGAGCGCGGCGGTGGACGTCGAGAGCGGACCGGCGACACGTCGCGGGAGCTTTGTCGGTCGAAGTCGAAACGCGTGCCGTGACTGATTCCGATTCACCAGAGCAGGACGACGAGTCGTCGTCGGACGACCACGACCATCACGACCATTCCGGCGACCACGATCACCACGCTCACGACCTCGAGTCGCTGGCCGCGGCGGTCGTCACCGTCTCCTCGTCTCGGACGCTCGAAGACGATCCCGCGGGCGACGCCATCGCCTCGGCGTTTGAGTCGGCCGGCCACGAAATCACAGCGCGGGACGTCGTCGCGGACGATTACGACGGCCTGCAGTCGATCGTCGATCGGTTCGCCGACAGCGACGACGTCGACGTGGTCGTGACCACGGGCGGGACGGGCGTCACGCCGGACGACGTGACCGTCGAGGCGATCGACGACCTCTTCGAGAAGGAGCTGCCCGGCTTCGGCGAGCTGTTCCGCCGCTACTCAGAGGAGGAGATCGGCACGCGCGTCGTAGGCACGCGGGCGACCGCGGGAATCGCCCGCGGCGTCCCGGTGTTCTGTCTCCCCGGCAGCGAGAACGCCGCGCGGCTCGGCAGCGAGGAGATCATCGTCCCCGAAGCGCCGCACCTCGCGGGGCTGGCGACCCGCCCCGAGGACGGGGAGGAAGCGTCTGAAGGGACCGACGAGTCAGGTGACGAAACCCGAGACGAGGAGTGACAGTTCCGGTCACGGACTCGGCTGTGGGAAACCATGCGTTGACTTTTAATGCCGCTGCGACTACCTCCCGTGTATGAGCCAACAGGAATCACGCGAACCCGAGGACGGGAGCGACGAGCCGTTCTCGACCGGAAAGGACCCTGACCTCCCGAGTTCGGACGTCACCGAGGGGCCTGACAAGGCGCCGCACCGCGCGATGTTCCGCGCGATGGGCTTCGACGACGAGGATCTCGGCTCGCCGATGGTCGGCGTCGCCAACCCGGCGGCCGACATCACGCCGTGTAACGTCCACCTCGACGACGTCGCCGACGCCGCGATCGAGGGGATCGAGGACGCCGGCGGGATGCCGATCGAGTTCGGGACGATCACCATCTCCGACGCCATCTCGATGGGGACCGAGGGGATGAAGGCCTCGCTGATCTCCAGAGAGGTCATCGCCGACTCCGTCGAACTCGTCGCCTTCGGCGAGCGGATGGACGCGCTCGTCACGGTCGCCGGCTGCGACAAGAATCTCCCGGGGATGATGATCGCCTCGATCCGGACGGACCTGCCCTCGGTGTTCCTCTACGGCGGGTCGATCATGCCCGGCCAGCACGAGGGGCGCGATGTGACCGTCCAGAACGTCTTCGAGGGCGTCGGCACCTACGCGGAGGGTGAGATGAGCGCCGACGAACTCGACGACCTCGAACGCCACGCCTGTCCGGGCGCGGGCTCCTGCGGCGGGATGTTCACCGCGAACACGATGGCCTCTATCTCCGAGGCGCTCGGGATGGCGCCGCTCGGCACCGCCGACGCGCCCGCGGAATCGCCCGAGCGCTACGACGTTGCGCGGCGCTCCGGCGAGGCCGTCCTGCAGGCCGTCGAGAACGACCTCCGACCCTCCGACATCCTCTCGAAGAAGTCCTTCGAGAACGCGATCGCGCTGCAGGTCGCGATCGGCGGCTCGACCAACGCCGTCCTGCATCTGCTCGCGCTCGCCGCGGAGGCGGGAATCGACCTCTCGATCGAGGAGTTCGACGAGATCTCCCGACGGACGCCGAAGATCGCGAATCTCCAGCCCGGCGGCACGAAGACGATGAACGACCTCCACGAGGAGGGCGGCGTCCCGGTCGTGATCCGCCGCCTGCTTGAGGCCGGGCTGTTCCACGGCGACGCGATGACCGTCACCGGGCGCACGATCGAAGAGGAGCTCGCAGAGCTGGACCTCCCGGACGACGGCGAAATCTCCGGTGAGTTCATCTACACCGTCGACGACCCGTATCAGGCGGAGGGCGCGATCAAGATCCTGACGGGCAATCTCGCGCCCGACGGCGCGGTCCTGAAGGTCACCGGCGACGACGCGTTCCACCACTCCGGTCCCGCGCGGATCTTCGAGAGCGAGGAGGAGGCGATGCGCTACGTCCAGGAGGGCCACATCGAGTCCGGCGACGTCATCGTCATCAGAAACGAGGGGCCGCAGGGCGGCCCGGGGATGCGCGAGATGCTCGGCGTCACCGCCGCCGTCGTCGGACAGGGTCACGAGGACGACGTCGCGCTGCTGACGGACGGCCGCTTCTCCGGGGCGACCCGCGGCCCGATGGTCGGTCACGTCGCGCCCGAGGCGGCCGTCGGCGGCCCGATCGCCCTGCTCGAGGAGGGCGACGAGGTCACTGTCGACATCCCCGCGCGCGACCTCTCGGTCGACCTCTCGGAGTCGGAACTCGACGCCCGCCGCGAGGCGTGGGAGCCGAAGGAACCGGCCTACACCTCCGGTGTGCTCGCGAAGTACGGCAACGACTTCGGGTCGGCCGCGAACGGCGCGGTGACGAACCCGGGCGCGAAGGAGTAGCCCGACCAACCGCCTTTTGGTCCAGATTTTCGAGCGAGCGGAGTTCCCGTGAGCCGAAGGCGATCGGGAGCGCGGGAGAACTCGGTCTCCCGGAGCGAGCGAAAAAAAGGTGGAACGGCGCGGTGACGAACCCGGGCGCGAAGCGGCAGTCGCCGCTTTTCAGATCGTCTCCTCGATGGACCGATAGAACGCGACCGAGTAGGTCGCGTAGAACGCCCCGACGACTGCGAGCGCGACCACGTAAACGACCGCGGCCAGCGCGAGGAGCGGCACGGAGAGATCGGGAAGCGGGAGCGCTGTCGGCTGCGGCGACAGCAGGAGGGAGGCGACGCCGCCGAAGACGAGGCTCCCGGCGAACAGGATGACCGTGTATCCGACGACGCTGACGGGGTTGCGGCGGACGAGACCCACGCTGGTCCTGAAGCCGTCCACGACGCCGGCGTCGCCGAGGACGATCGCGTGGGCGTAAAACTGGACGAAGAACGCGATCAGGAGGTACGCGAGCACGAACAGGAGGCCGACGACGGCGACGGCGCCGAGACCGACGAGACTGGAGGCGTCGGCCGCATACAGGCCCGCACCGCCGAAGATGAGCGCGAAGAACGCGCCCATACCGACGGCGACGTTCACGGCGAACACGGCGAGGTACGCGATGAGGAGGCTGACGTAGTTAGCCTTCCCCTCGTCGACGAGCGTCCGCAGACTCGTCGTTTCGGCGAGCGCCTCGTCGGCCATCCCGAGCAGCCCGCCTTGGAAGAACGGCATCACGACGATCAAAACGCCGGTCGTCACGAGCGAGACGAGGGCGGCGAGGAGGGGCTGGGACGGCTGGAGGGCGAGCTGTGGGAGTTGGATCAGGCCGAACAGCCCGACTAACGCCACGAGGACGGGATTGCGGATCAGTGCAGCGACTGCCGGGCGGAGGGACCGGAGGGCGGCCATACATAACGGCTCTCCGTCGACGCTAGTAAACCTTGGTAGAGCGACTCGGCCTCACAGCCCTCGCACTTCCGAGAGCAGCTCCTCGTAGTCGGGTTCGTTCGTCGGATCGTCGGCGATCCAGTCGTAGGCGACGGTGCCGTCGTCGTCGACGATGAACACCGCGCGGTTCGCGACGCCGATCAGTCCGAGGTCGTCGATGTCGATCTCCAGCCCGTACTTGTCGATCGCGCTGCGTCCCATATCGCTGATGAGTCCGAACTCGAGGCCCTCCCGTTCTCGGAAGACGTTCTGGGACAGCGGCGAGTCCGCGCTCACGCCGTAGACGGTCGCGCCGGCGTCCCGGAACTCGTCGAGGTGGTCCTGCAGTGCCCCCATCTCGCTCGTACACGGCGGGGTGAACGCGCCGGGGAAGAACGCGAGGACGACCGGCCCCTCGCCCAGCGCGTCGTCGAGTTCGAACGCCGAAACATCCCCGTCAGCGAGCGTCGCTCGGAAGTTCGGTGCCTCGTCGCCGATGGTCGGTGACTGCGTCATTGCGCTAGAGACGTTCGCACGCCACAGAGGAAAAGATACTGGGCCATATGTTCGGCTCTGCGGTCGCTGTGGTCGCCGTCAGTGGGAGTCAGAAGCAGTCGAACTAGGGTGTCGTATCCGGAGAGTCGCGTCCAAGAAGTCGTATCCGGAGAGTCGCGTCCAAGAAGTCACATCCAGCGGTAGTACCGCGAGGCTCGCGGCTGAGAGCCTCGCGGCCTTTTTCCCTCCAGGTTTTTACGCGGAGGGGTCCCCGGACCCCTCCGCGTAAAAACCTGGAGGTTTAAATCCAGCCCTCTTCGACGAGCAGTTCGCCGTTGAGCAGCGACGCGCCGGCCGCGCCGCGGATCGTATTGTGCGCGAGGCAGTTGTACTTCAGGCCGTGCTCGGTCTCCTGGATCCCGCCGGCGGAGATCTGCATCCCGTCGCCGCGCTCGCGGTCGAGCCGCGGTTGCGGGCGGTCGAAGTCCTCGAAGACGTGGATGAGCTGCTCGGGCGAGGAGGGGAGGTCGGCGCTCGGGAACCCGCGCATCGCCTCGGCCGCCTCCGCGGGCGAGACGTCCTCGGCCGTCTCCGCGAAGACGTTCTCGAGGTGGCCATCGAGCGTCGCGATGCGGTTACAGGAGGCGGCGACGTCCATCTCGTGCAGCGAGATTTCCGCGCCGTCGAACTCGCCGAGGAGCTTTCGGGACTCGGTCTCCATTTTGTCCTCCTCGCCGCCGATGTGCGGGATGGCGTTGTCGATGATCTCCATCGAGGTGACTCCGGAGTAGCCCGCGCCCGAGACGGCCTGCAGCGTCGAGACGTGGACGGATTCGAGGCCGAACTGATCGAGCGCCGCGAGCGTGGGGACCATCGTGATCGTCGAGCAGTTGGGGTTCTTCACGAGCGCGCCGTCCCAGCCGCGCTGATCGCGCTGGACCTCGATGAGGTCGAGGTGACCGGGGTTGATCTCCGGGATCGTCAGCGGGACGTCCGGGGCCATCCGGTCGTTCGAGGAGTTCGAGGAGACCACATAGCCCGCTTCGAGGAACGCCGGCTCGACCTCCGCGGCCGCGCCCGACGGCAGCGACGAGAAGAGCAGGTCGACGTCGTCGGGGACTTCCTCCGGCGCCGTTGCGCTGACTTTCATCTCCGCGACGTCCTCGGGGATCGGCGTGTTCACGCGCCACTTCGCCGCGTCGCGGTACGACTTGCCCGCGCTGGACTCCGAGGCCGTGAGCGCCGCGAGCTCGAACGTCGGGTGGTCGTCGAGGAGCTGGATGAATCGCTGTCCCACTGCGCCCGTCGCGCCGAGGATACCGACACGTACTGTCATTATCGTGAGCGTGAGTGACACTCACATAAGGCGGTTTGGATTCGGATCGTATTTCACGAATGTTCGGACGAGTCTCGGTGCGCACCGGATTTTTGATTAACGTCCAGTTATTACCGAATATATTGGTCGATTATAGGTGTATCACAGTGCAGTCTCGACCGTGACTGTACTGCTATAGTAGCGTTTGCAAGTCTTCACTCACTCGATCGCACGACTGCGTGCGATCGAATGCGCAATCAGTTGCAAACGCTACTATATCACACTGGGGCGCGGAATTTGATCGATGTCCGAAGAAGTTCTCTACAAATCGGAGGAATCGCACGCCCGCTCCGAGACCGCCGCGGCTCTCGCCGCCGCCGACCAGATCGAGGGGGTGAGGTCCACCTCGAGAGCCAGACCGATACGCGGGAGGTCAACGTCCCCGAGACGGCGCTGTTCGAGGTCGAACTCGAACGGCTGACAGATTCGGAGACCGGCGAGGAACGGTACGAACTGGAATACGAGGTCCGCTGGAGCGAGTGACGAATCGCGTCGCCTGACGCTGCGCGTCGACGACGCCCGACAACGGCCCCAAAGCGTCGTTGTTTCGGTTCCCCTCCGGTTTTTATCGACGGTTGTCGAACGTCCCTTCGTGCAGAACCGACAGATAGAGGTGGCACGTTCGGTAACACATCGGCAAATGTTCAACAAGGTTCTCGTCGCCAACCGCGGAGAGATTGCCCTCCGGGTGATGCGGGCGTGTCGGGATCTCGGCGTCCGGACGGTCGCGATCTACAGCGACGCCGACAAACACGCCGGCCACGTCAGGTTCGCCGACGAAGCGTACAACGTCGGGCCCGCGCGCGCGGCCGACTCCTACCTCGACCACGAGGCCGTCATCGAGGCCGGGCGGAAGGCGGGCGCGGACGCCGTCCACCCCGGGTACGGATTCCTCGCGGAGAACGCCGAGTTCGCCCGCAAGGTCGAGGAGAGCCCGATGACGTGGATCGGCCCGTCGGCCGAGGCGATGGCGCGTCTCGGCGAGAAGACGAAAGCCAGATCGCTGATGCAGGAGGCCGACGTGCCGGTCGTCCCCGGGACGACAGAGCCCGTCGAGTCGGCCGAGGAGGTGAAGGCGATCGCCGAGGAGTACGGCTACCCGATCGCGATCAAAGCCGAGGGTGGCGGCGGCGGCCGCGGACTGAAGGTCGTCCGATCCGAGGAGGAGGTCGAGTCGCAGTTGGAGACGGCCCAGCGCGAGGGCGAGGCGTACTTCGACAACGCCTCCGTCTACGTCGAGAAGTACTTGGAAGCGCCGCGGCACGTCGAGGTGCAGATCCTCGCCGACGAGCACGGCAACGTCCGCCACCTCGGCGAGCGCGACTGCTCGCTGCAGCGTCGGCACCAGAAGGTCATCGAGGAGGCGCCCTCGCCCGCGCTCGATTCGGCCCTCCGAGAGAAGGTCGGCGAGGCCGCCCGCCGCGGCGTCCGCGAGGCCGACTACACCAACGCGGGGACGGTGGAGTTCCTAGTCGAAGACGGCGAGTTCTACTTCATGGAGGTCAACACCCGCATCCAGGTCGAACACACCGTCACCGAGGAGGTCACCGGTATCGACGTGGTGAAGTGGCAACTGCGGGTCGCCGCCGGCGAGGAACTCGACTTCGCGCAGGCGGACGTCGAGATCGACGGCCACGCGATCGAGTACCGGATCAACGCCGAGAACGCCGCCGACGAGTTCGCGCCGGCGACCGGGACGCTTTCGACGTACGATCCGCCGGGCGGCATCGGCGTCCGGATCGACGACGCCGTCCGTCAGGGCGAGGAGATCGGCGGCGACTACGACTCGATGATCGCGAAGCTGATCGTCTCCGCATCAGACCGCGAGGAGTGTCTCGCCCGCTCCGAGCGGGCGCTCTCGGAGTTCGAGATCGAGGGGCTCGCGACGATCGTGCCCTTCCACCGGCTGATGCTGACCGACGAGGCGTTCCGCGCCGGCGAGCACACCACGAAGTACCTCGACGAGGAACTCGACCGCACGCGGATCGATCGCGCGGTCGAGAAGTGGGGCACCGACGGCGCGGCCGCCGACGCGGACGACGGAGCCGACGGCGACGAGGCGGGCGACGACGCGACAGAGCGGGAGTTCACCGTCGAGGTCAACGGCAAGCGCTTCGACGTCAGCCTCGAAGAGCGCGGCGCGCCGCCGGTCCCGTCGCTCGACGCGATCGCAGACGGGCGGGCGAGCGGTGGGACGAGCGCCGGCGGCCGCTCCCGATCACGGGGCGGGGACGCGACCGCGGACGACGGGGGAGAGATCGTTCTCGAGGGCGACGGCGAGCAGGTCGTCGCCGAGATGCAGGGGACGATCCTCTCGGTCGACGTCGAGGCGGGCGAGGAGGTCGCCGCCGGCGACGTGGTCTGCGTGCTAGAGGCGATGAAGATGGAGAACGACATCGTCACAGAGCGCGGCGGCACCGTCTCACAGATCCTCGTCGAAGCGGGCGACAGCGTGGATATGGGCGACGTCCTCGTCGCCATCGAGTAGCCGGCCGATGAACGAGACGCGACGCGCGCTCTTGGACGCCCTCGCGGCCGGACCGGTGGAAGGGCCGGCGCTCGCTCAGCGGCTGGGCGTCTCCCGGGCGGCCGTCTGGAAGCAGGTCGAAGCGCTGCGCGAGGAGGGTTTTTCGATCGAGAGCGGTGAGGGCGGCTACCGGGTCGTCGACGTCCCCGAGTACGGGGCCGCGGCGATCCAGTTCGGTCTCGACGCCCCGTACGAGATCGAATACCACGACCGGATCGCGAGCACGAACGATCGCGCCCGCGAACTCGCCGCCGACGGGGCCTCCGACGTGGTCGTCGTCGCGGACCAACAGACCGGCGGCCGGGGACGGCTGAAACGTTCGTTTTCCTCGCCGTCCGGCGGCGTCTGGGCGAGCCCGCTCGTCCGGCCGCGACGCCCGCCCGCGGAGGTCCCCCTCTACACGCTCGCGGCCGCCGTCGCGGTCGTCCGGGCCAGCCGAGAGGCGGGCGTCGACGCGGCGATCAAGTGGCCGAACGACGTCCTCGTCGGCGACAGCGGAGGCGGCGATGACGGAGACGGCCGGGACGACGATGAAGGCGGGGAGGACGAAGTCGATCGGCCGGGCGCCAGAAAGCTCGCCGGTATTCTGACCGAGATGGAGGGCGAGGCCGACCGCGTCTCGTGGCTCGTCGTCGGGATCGGCGTGAACGCGAACGTGGACGTCGAGGACCTGCCGCCCGGAGCGACGAGTCTCCGCGCGGAGGTGGGCGACGTAGACCGGCGCGTGTTCCTCCAGCGGCTGCTCGAAGTCTTCGCAGAGCTGACGGGCGAGGGCGCAGACCTCCGGGGGGTGCTCGACGCCTGGCGGGAGCACGCCGCGACGATCGGGCGACGCGTCCGCGTCGAGACCGCCGGCGAGACGATCGAGGGCGACGCGGTCGACGTCCGGTTCCCGGGCAGCCTCGTCGTCCGGACCGACGACGGCGAGCGTGTCGTCCACGCCGGCGACTGCGAACACCTGCGGCCGGCCGCCGACCGCTGATTCGGCACGTCGGCGCTCGGGCGTCGCTCGCGTCCCTCCGCGATCTGAACACCCAACGAGACACGACAGCGGAAAAGCGCGTTCTCGGCCGGAACGATCCGGGATCGCGGCGGCCGTTAGCTGAAGGTGAGGGCGCTAAGCCCCCGTCCTCAAGGAGCAAGCCGGAGGCGAGCGAGTAGGGCGGGGATACAGCGCCCGCACGAGGTACAAACGACTCTAATCAGCATCCTTAATTATCAATAAGTCGTAGATGTGAACACGTCGCATGAAGTACAGTCCTCGCTTTCGACTCTTCCCTACTGAAGAGCAACGAGAAGCGATGGACTGGCAACGCGACACCGTCCGGCAACTCTACAACCACGCGCTCAGAGAATTCAACCAGATTCCCGAAGACACCGGGACGCTCCGGCAGCGCGTCTGGATGGTCCGCGACACCATCCCCGAATTAAAAGACTGGTGGTCAGACTTGAAGAAAGTCTACTCCACCGTCTTACAGAAAGCCGTCGAGCGCATCCGTGACAACATCAACAACCTCGGAAAACTGAAAGAGAAAGGGTACGGCGTCGGCTCGTTAAACTGGAAGCCCCCAAGAGAGTACAGGAGTTTCACGTACCGGCAATCGGGCTTCGAACTCGACACGAAGAGTGGCCCCAACGGACGCGGACTCCTGTCGCTGAAGAAACTCAAAGGCGAACCCCGCGAGATACCGATTCGACTCCACCGTGACCTCCCCGACCACGACGCCATCAAAGAAGTCACGCTCAAGAAAGAGCCGACTGGCGCGTGGTATGCGTCGTTCACCATCGACACCGACGCACCGCCCAAACCCGACCCCGAGAACATCGACCCCGAAGATACGGTGGGACTCGACCTCGGCGTCCACAACTTCATCCACGACAGCGACGGACGGTCAGTGCGACGCCTCGACCTGTCGGGTGACCGTAAACGCCTCGAACGCGAACAGAGAGCGTTGTCACGGAAAGAAAAAGGCTCGAACAACTGGGCGAACCAGCGTCGTCGCGTCGCTGCAATCCATCAGCGGATGTCGAACAAGAAGCGGGATTTCAAGCACAAACTCGCGCACTTTTACACCACCGAGTACGACGCAGTGTTCGTCGAAGACCTCAACGTGAAGGGTATGCTTGAATCCCCGCAGAACGCCCGGAATAAGGCCGAGGTCGGCTGGCGTGACTTCCTCACTATCCTTGAACACCACGGCGACAAGAACGCGTGTCACATCCTGGAAGTCGAGCCACGAGGAACGACGAAAGAATGCGCCGAATGCGGTGCGGAAACCGCAAAGCCGCTGTGGGTGCGCGAACATTCTTGCCCGTCGTGCGGCTTCAAAATCGACCGAGACTGGAACGCGGCGCTCAATGTTCAGCAACGCGGTTGGAACCAACTAGGAGTGGTTCACTCCGAAGACACGCCTGCGGAGACTGCGACCGCTGCGGATACGATTGATGTGTCTGCAAGTCGCGTCGTCGAAACAGGAAGCCCCTGCCTCAAGGAGGCGGCACAAGCCGCCGAGTAGGCAGGGGTAGTTCACTTCCCGTCGCCGCCGTCCGTGAGGGGTCGGCCGCCCGCGGAGAGAACGCCGTCCGCGATTTCGCGGGCCTCCGCCGGCGTCGGGTGCGAGCCCTCACAGCACCGGTCTCCGAGCTCTTCGACGACGCTCATCACGTCCGAGAGCTCCCCGCGATCCGCGACGTCCGCGAAGACGTCTTGGTACGCGTGCGTCTCCCAGTGGCCGATCTGGTAGTCGTCGGTGTCCGCCTTCGAGGCGACCGCGTACTGGAGTTGTCGTGCGGCGTCGGATGGGTGCATACGCGGATAAACGGCCCGAGAATACTAAAGCGTACTCAGACTCGGAATTGAGTTAATGGATCGAAACCCCGAGGGTTCACAACGCCGGGGAGCGCCCGGATAGATATGACAGCGGATCGAGCGGCGCTCGCGAGACGAGCGGCCGAGGCCGGCGCGGCTGTCGCGGCCTCGAAGTTCCGGACGGACATCGCCGTCGAGCGAAAGGGCGCGAAGACCGACGTCGTGACTCAGGCTGACCGCGACGCGCAGGCGGCCGTCATCGACGTGATCGAGGGGTCGTTTCCGGACGACGCAGTCGTCGGCGAGGAGGGCAACGAACTGAAAACGGTGCCCGACGCCGGCGCGGCGTGGGTGATCGATCCGATCGACGGGACGAACAACTACGCCCGGGGGCTCCGAGTGTGGGGCACGGCCGTCGCGGCCGTTCGCGACGGCGAGTCGGTCGCCGCGGCGACGAACCTCCCCGCGCTCGGAGACGTCTACTGGACTGACGGCGACGCGACCTACCGGAACGGCGACCCGGTGTCCGTCTCCGCGCGCGGCGATCCGGAGGCCTGCGTCGTCGCGCCGACGATGTGGTGGGACTTCGACGAGCGCGGGCAGTTCGGGCGCGCCTGCTCGGGGATCGTCGACCGGTTCGGCGACATCCGCCGTCTGGGCTGTGCACAGGCCGAACTCGCGAGCGTGGCCGACGGCTCGCTCGACGGGGTCCTGACGAACGTGCGGGGACACCCCTGGGATACGGTCGCCGGCGTCGCAATGGTCCGCGCCGCCGGTGGGACCGTCACTGACCTCGACGGCGACCGGTGGCGACACGACTCCGTCGGACTCGTGGCCTCGAACGGACACGTGCACGAGTCGGTTCTCGAGGCCGCGAGAGAGATCGATTCCGCGTCCGCGGGGGAGTCCTGAGCGGTGGAGACGGATCAGGAGACGACGTTTTGAGACTCCGAGACGATCGGAGCCACAAACGGGAAGGCTGTGCGGCCCCCACCGTAGATATGGAACTCGACGAGACGGACCGGCAGATCCTCCGAGTCCTCCAGGCCGACGCGCGGACGCCCTTCAGCGAGATCGCGCGCCGGATCGAGATGTCCAGCGCGACGGTCCACGACCGCGTCGGACGGATGGAGGACGCCGGCGTCATCGAAGGGTACCACGCGAAGGTTGACCCGCGCGCGGTCGGACTCGGAGCCTCCGCCATCGTCGGTCTCCGGATCGAGCAGGGCGTCGAAGACGACGCGCTCGAACGGCTCCGTGAGATCGAGGGCGTCAGGGAGATCCACCTGGCCACCGGGGAGTGGGACGTAATCCTCCGAGTCTACGCCGAGGACACCGGCGGGCTCCGAGAGCTGATGTTCGACGACATCGCACAGGTCGAGGGGTTCTCGCGGTCGCAGACGATGGTGGTTCTCGCGACCGACCTCGACGACCGGACGCTCCCGATCTGACGGCGCATCTGACGGGACGGTATGGAGCGCGGACGCGCCGGAGACCGGAATCCTCAACACGTCCCGCGTCACCTTTTCGCGTATGTCAACAGTCGCCGAACGCCTCGGCGTCGATCCCGAGCGGCTTTGGGGCGGGAGCGTACTGACCGCGCTCGTCGCGCTCGTCGTCGGGGCGCTCGCATTCCCCGAAACCGTCTACGACGGCTTCATCTGGCACTACTTCTGGGGGCCGGTACAGGCGGACGCGAACTCCGCGGTCTGTGCGATCCGACCGGGGAGTACCGTCGAGTACCTGTACGACTCGCAGGCGTGTGCGAACGCCGCCGAACCGGTCGCGTACCCCGGCTACACACTCGTCTCCGAAGTCGGCTATATGGTGACGCTGCTCGTCGCCCTCATCGGGGTCGTCTTGCTCCTGCGACGCCTCGATCTGGGGACCGATCGAGAGTTCTTCTACGCGCTGCTTCCGTTCGTCTTCTTCGGCGGGGCGCTCCGCGTCGTCGAGGACGCCAACGACGCCGTCCCCGCGTCGGAGGCGCTCATCACCTACCCGCTGAACACCCTGTTCATCAGCCCGATCATCTACTTCACCGTGTTCGCGATCACGCTCGTCGCCGTCGTCGCCGCGGTGTACGCGGCGCGCGCGGGGTACGTCGAGCACTACGGTCGCCTCCTGTTCGGGATCGGGTCCGCGGCCCTTCTCGCCACCCTCGGCTACCTCGTTTCGCTCGTCGTCGGCGGCACCGACGGCGTCGAGTTCTACCCGCAAGTCCTCGTGGTTGTCCTCGCCGGCGCGACGGTTTCGGCCGCCGCGACGTGGTGGCTCATCGAGCGCTACGCGCCCTCGGTGAACGAGGGGACCGAGAAGATCGGATTCGTGATCCTGTGGGGCCACGCCGTCGACGGCGTCGCCAACGTCGTCGGCCTCGATTGGATGCCCGCGCTCGACGCCGGGCCGAACCTGATTCCCAAACACCCGGTCAATCAGTTCGTCGTCGACGTCACCGGGTCGGTGCTCCCGACGTCGGTGCTCGCGATCACGGGCGACACGTGGCCGTTCCTCGTCGTGAAACTCGTCGCCGCGACGTTCGTGCTGTGGGTGTTCGAGGAGGAGATCTTCGAGGAGAGCCCCCGGTACACGATGCTGCTGCTCGTCGCCGTGCTCGCGGTCGGACTCGGCCCCGGGACGCGGGATATGCTCCGGGCGACGTTCGGCGTGTGAGGACGCGCCCCCTCCGCCTTCGCCCCCTCCCCCGTCCGTCGATTTATATATGAGAACGGGACCACGAGCCGTATCCCCCCGTAGCCAGCCGCGCGGCGACTCGCGGGAGTCCGACACGCCGCCGCGCGGGCGGAGCGTGTCGGCTGTCAGCCCCTTGTGAGATCCAGTCACCGCTCTCGTCGCGGCCGGCCGTCAGGGGTACGGGTGGTACTCCCGATCGAGTCTCGCCTCGAACCCCAACTCCGCGGGAACGGTCCGCGCCCGCTCGCCGAAGAACGGCTGTCCCTGAAAGAGCGGCTGCGCTTCCGGGATCAGCACGCGAACGGCCTCGAACCCGAGCGAGTCGACGTCCGCGGTCGTCGTCCGCGCGGCGTAGGCGTCGAGGCCCGCGTCGGCGACCCGCTCGATCGCCGCCGAGAGTTCCGCCTTCCCGTCCGGCACTTCCTCGGGACCGACGGTTTCGGCCGGAACGCTCGCGTCGGCGTCGACGAAGCCGGTCGCGGCGGCGGGGAAGTCAGCGTACTCGCCGATCGCGCCGTCCTCGGAGCCCGCCCGCTCGGACCCCATCGACCGCAACTCCATCCAGTTCTGTAGCGCCTCCGCGAGCGCCGACCGGGCGGCGTCGACCGCGTCGAGCGACGCGCCCAAGCCGACGGCGAAGCGCGGCCACTCGCCGTCGCGGTGGACCGCGGCGGCGACGACCGGCACGTCGACGTCTTGGGTGAGGAGGAGCGCCGTCGCCGACAGCCCCTCCGCGCGGGCCCGCTTGCGGAGGTCGTCGTAGGCGTCGTCGCTCACCGTGAGTTCCAGCGGCTCGAACGTGGAGTACCACGCGAGCATCGCGGCGTCGCGCTCGATCACTTCATAGAGCCCCGAGAGCAGCGCCTCCACTCCGGAGTTTCCGAGCCCCAACCCCGTCGTGATCGCCGGCTTGAACCGCTCTGTCGGCGGCGGGTAGTGGACGAACTCCGCGGGCAGCGACACCGCCGCGTCGGTCCGGAGATCGACGCCCGAAACCCACGGAATCGGCGTTTCGGGATCCGGGTCGCGGTGGTCGTCGGGTCGTACGAACCGCGAGGGCGAGACCGGAGCGGCGCGGGTCCGCTCGGGGGCCACGGTGAACTCCGAGCCCCGATAGACGCCTGCGCAGTACCGTTCGAGCGCCTCGCCGAGGCCCTTCATAAACGCGGCGTCCCAGCCGACATCGACGCCGGCGGCGAACTCGGCGGCGCGAGCGTCGCTGAACCCGCTCGTGTCGGCCGTCTGTGCGAGGTAGTACGGGACCGGGAACGACTCGCGCTCGCCGACCTGCGAGACGATTCCGGTCCGCTCGTCGAGCGCGCGCTCGGCGCGGGCGAGCGCGTCGTCGACGCCGGTCTCGCGGTGGTCGAGACGGACGGTTCGGTCCCGTGCGGCGGGATCCGGAACCGGGAGAACCCGTCGTTCCGCGAGCACCCCCGTTCCGGACACTTCGACGACGGTTCCCGCGACGTCGTCGCCCGCGAGCAGCGCGACCGCTCGCCGCCCCGCCAGCGCGCCCGCGAGGCGGACCGCGCTCCGATCGCCCGACGGTGATCCGTCGGCGTCGGTCGTCGCAGCGACGCGCGCCCGGAGATCGGCGAACCGCGCGCCGCCCGGGCCGAACGCGGAGACTCCGGCGTCGAGTTCGGCGACCGGGCGACCGCCGATACCGCCGATCTCGACGACGACGAGTCGCTCGCTCTCGGGCGCGGCCGCTGGGACGTCGGCGCCCGCCGGAACGACGACGACCGTGAGCGCCGCCGCCTCCGGGTCCGAACCGACGCGGGCGTCGATGTCGTCAAACGCGGCCGCTGCGGCGTCTGCGGCTGGGCCGCTTCCCACGACCGCGATCGTGCGTGTCATAACTCCGTTGTCGACCCTGGCGCAGAAAAAGCGCCGGGTTCGGTTCGAATGTCGGCTCTCCGACTGCGCGGGTGAAGGGGTATATACAGGTCAAGTTACGGTAAAATTAAGTAGCCACTTCCGAATGCAGTAGCGTATGGCTCCCGATACGAACGTGCTCGGCGCCGGCCTTGAGGACGTTCTCTCTTCGGCTCTCCAGTCGTCGTCTGCCCCCGTCTACGTGGTCGATCCGACGCCGGAACTCGTCGAATCTCTGGTCGAGTTCTCCGTCAGCGAGGCGTCGACGCCGGAGATCCGGGTGCTCGCCGATAACGGGACGCTGAAGGCCGTCTTTAGCGACTTCGTCGCGGCGAGTAACGCGGCGGACCTGGTCGCCGCCGGCGCGCTCGAACTCCGCGTGACTGACCGGCGGATCGAGAACACGCTGCTGGTTCGGCGCGACGCGGTGACTGCCGTGGTGTCCGCCGGCGGTCGCGTCGCGGGCTTGAACACCGACGACGAGGCGTTCGTTCGGGCCGCAAACGACGCCTATGAGTCGCTGTTCGAGGAGAGCGATCGATTCCCGCTGCGGACGCCGGCCATCTCTGCGGTCCGAGAGTCCCTCGAGAGGGATCTCGGCTCGGACGTGCGTTCGGACTTCGATACCGTCCTCGATTCCTTGCCGGCGGACCCGAGCACCGGTGACCGGCTCGACGAAGTGACGATCTGTCTCCTCGTCGCCGCGAGACACGAAGTGCTCCTGTACGACGTCTCGAAGTGGGGGGAGGACATCGGCATTGCGAGCAAAGCGACGTTCTCCCGGACGAAATCCGAGTTGGAAGACGGCGGACTGATCGCGACGGAGAAGGTCCCGATCGACGTCGGCCGCCCCCGACTCCGGCTGAAGCTCGACGACGAGAGACTCGCCGACGCCCCGCCGGAGCGACTTGCGACAGTCGCGCTGGAACGTCTCGGGTAGCCGAGCCCGCGCTCCCGCGGTCGAAGTAAACACACTTATTGATGCGACGAGCGCCGTAACACGTATGCACGACAGCCACGTGCGCGACGTCGACCCCGCCGTCGCCGACGCCCTCTCCGGCGAGGTACAGCGGCAACAGAACACGCTGGCGATGATCGCGAGCGAGAATCACGCGAGCGAAGCCGTGATGGAGGCGCAGGGAAGCGCCCTCACGAACAAGTACGCGGAGGGGTACCCGGGGTCGCGGTACTACGCGGGCTGTGAGTACGCCGACGACGTCGAGGAACTGGCGATCGAGCGCGCGAAGCAGCTGTGGGGTGCGGCGCACGTCAACGTCCAGCCACACTCGGGATCGCAGGCGAATATGGGCGTCTACCTCGCGATGCTCGACCCAGGCGACAAGATCCTCTCGTTGGATCTCACGCACGGCGGCCACCTGAGCCACGGTCACCCGGCGAACTTCGCGGGACAGACCTACGAGGTCGAACAGTACGAGATCGATCCCGAGACGGGCTACGTCGACTACGACGGGCTGGAATCGATCGCCGACGAGTTCGAGCCGGACATCATCGTCTCCGGCTACTCGGCGTACCCACGTGAGGTCGAGTGGGAGCGCGTCCAAGAGATCGCCGACGGCGTCGACGCGTACCACCTCGCGGACATCGCCCACATCACCGGCCTCGTCGCCGCCGGCGTCCACGACTCGCCGGTGGGGATCGCGGACTTCGTCACCGGGTCGACACACAAGACGATTCGGGCGGGTCGCGGTGGCATCATTATGTGCGAGGAGGAGTACGCGGACGCGGTCGACAAGGCGGTCTTCCCCGGCGCGCAGGGCGGCCCGCTGATGCACAACATCGCGGGCAAGGCCGTCGGATTCAAAGAGGCGCTCTCCGCGGAGTTCGAGGCCTACGCCGAACAGACGGTGCGGAACGCGACGGCGCTGGCAGAGCGACTCCGAGAGAACGGCCTCACGCTGGTCTCCGGCGGCACCGACAACCACCTCGTTCTCGCGGACCTCCGGCCGTCTCACCCCGACACGACGGGCAAAGACGTCGAGAGCGCGCTCGAATCCGCGGGCATCGTGATGAACGCGAACACGGTCCCCGGTGAGACGCGCTCCGCGTTCGATCCCAGCGGGATCCGCCTCGGGACCCCCGCCATCACCACGCGCGGGTTCGACGAGGAGGCGACCCGCGAGGTGGCCGACCTCGTCGTCCGCGTCGTCGACAACTACGACGACGAGACCGTCGTCGCCGACGTCGGCGAGCGCGTCCGCGAGCTCTGTGCGGCGTTCCCGCTGTACGAGTAAACTCGCCTCTCGCACGTCCGCATCGATCCGTTGCCGAACGCGAGCGGTAGTACGCGAACCCGCACATTTGAAGTGCGCGAGCGACGCCCTTAGGGTATGACCGAGATAATCGACGGCAACGCTGTCGCGGAAGACGTTCGAGACGGCCTCCTCGGGGGGATCGAGACGCTGACGGACGCGGGGACGACCCCGTGTCTCGCCACCGTGCTGATGAACAACGACCCGGCCAGCGAGACGTACGTCTCGATGAAACACAAAGACTGCGAGGAGGTCGGCATCGCCACCCGGGACATCGAACTCGACCCAGACGCCCCCGCCGACGACCTGTTCGACACCGTCGACGAGCTGAACGCTGACCCCGACGTCCACGGCATTCTCGTCCAGATGCCGCTGCCCGACCACGTCGACGAGCGCGAGGTCCTGCGGCGGATCGATCCCGCGAAAGACGTCGACGGCTTCCACCCGGAGAACGTCGGACGACTCGTCGCGGGCTACCCGCGGTACAAGCCCTGCACCCCGCACGGCGTCCAAAAGCTGCTGGCCGCGGCGGACGTCGAGACGGAGGGCGCAGAGGCGGTCGTCGTCGGCCGGTCGAACATCGTCGGCAAGCCGATGGCGAACCTCCTGCTCCAGAAGGCCGAGGGCGGCAACGCGACGGTCACGGTCTGTCACTCCCGCACGAAAGACCTCGCGGAGAAGACCCGCGCGGCCGATATCGTCATCGCCGCCGCGGGCGTCCCCGAGATGCTCACCGGCGAGATGCTCACCGAGGGCACGGTCGTGATCGACGTCGGCATCAACCGCGTCGAGACCGACGACGGCTCCGAACTCGTCGGCGACGTCGAGTACGAGAGCGCAAAGGAGAAGGCGAGCGCGATCACGCCGGTCCCCGGCGGCGTGGGCCCGATGACGCGCGCGATGCTGCTGTGGAACACGGTCAAAGCCGCGAGCGACGTCGCCGGAATCGACGTCGAACTCCCCTGAGATCAGGACCTAGGGGCCGCTCTCTGTACTCGATAGCCGCTTCGTTCACCGACCGCCGAACCCGTCCGGGCCACCGGGACCCTCCGGTCCGCGCGGTCGCGAGGGGCCGCGGGGGGCGATCTCCACGTGGTCCGCACTCGGTCGCGGATCGACCTCCTCGCCGCCTTCGAACCGCACGAAGGACAGATAGATCGCCCGACCACAGGGGCTCTCTCCGGTCGGGTTCTCGATGTCGTCCGCCGCCACCCGTTCGTCGGTCCAGCGGAGTCGCTCCCGCTCGTCGCCCGCACCGCAGACGAGTCGGACGCCGTCGGCCGACTCGAAGTCGTCGTCGGGGTCGGCGTACGTCCAGCCGGCGAGCGGATACGGCGTGACCGACTTATCGGCTAAGTAGCCCTCGCGGTCCAGTTCGAAGACCGCCCCGCAGTGCGGGCAGTAGTAGCTGACCGGGTAGCTCATTACTTCACGTTCGGGGCCACAGAGATTTATACTGCCGGCTCGCGGGAGTGCGTTCCGTCCTCCGGTGCCCTTCTCCGCCGAGTGTTTATATGCGATCGCGGGACCAGCGCCCCCGTGAGCTGAGAGCAGCCACGGGACGTGACGCGGGAGCGCGGCACGGCGTCTCGTGGGCGGTGTGCCGCCTGTTCGCCATCGTATTCGTCCCCCGGGCCCCGACTCCCGAGCCTCCGTGGACGCGACAGCGTAGCCACCGCCGACGCTGCCGACGACGCGACCGATTCGCTACCGCTCGCCCACGCGATAGAACGCGACGCCGGCCCGACGCGCCGCCTCCGCGTCCGTCGCCGAGTCGCCGACGAACAGCGCCTCGTCGGGGTCGGCGCCGATCCGACGGAGCGTTTCGAGGAGCGGCGACGGGTCCGGCTTCCGCGCGGAGACCGTGTCGCGTCCGACCACGGCGTCGACGTGTCGCGTGAGCCCGTGCACGTCGAGAGCCGTCCGGCAGGCGGACTCGCTGTTCAGCGAGCAGACGCCCTCGGTGTCGAACCGACCGACTGAATCGGCGTGCGAGAGTCGCTCCGAGCGCATCGCCCCATCTCGCTCGTGGTCTGCGATGACCGCTTCGACATCGTTTCGGAGGTCGGATTCGTCGGCAAGGTCCAGCATCTCCCAGAGGTCCCTCCCGGCGGCGTCGATCCCGGCGGCCTCGAACACGCCCGCGACCTCGACAGAGACGGCGTCCCAGTCGACCAGGAGTCGCACGAGCGTCCCGTCGAGATCCCAGACCACCGCGTCGAACGTCGAGAGCGGATCCGCGGTCTCCGATACTCGGTCAGTCATTCGATGACGGTACGGCGGCAGCGTCAAAAGGCGCTTCGGCCGACGATCGGCTGTGTTGTACGTTGTCTACGGCACACGGAGCATCGGCGCAGGGTTCACTCGTCCGGCTCCCACGCGCGAACGGCTTCGAGGACTTCCTCGGGCGACGCGTCGAGGCCGCCGCCCTGAGCGAACGGCCGGCCACCGCCGCCACCGCCGCCGAACGCGTCCGTGAGCCCGTCGACCACGCTCCCGGCGTCGACGCCGCTCTCGGGGCCCGCGGCGACGACGACGTAGGGACTCTGCGTGTCACCGACGGCGACGACGACGGTCGACTCCTCGACGGCGGCCTTCGTGGCCTCGCCGGCGTCGTTCGAGTCGGCATCCACGAGCGTGCCGATCCGCCACGTCGCGTCCCGGACATCCACGGTCTCGAAGTCGTCGATGGCGTCTGCGACCGCCTCGCGTTCCAGTTCGCGAACGCGCGCTTCGAGGTCGTCGCGCTCGGCTCGCACCGACGTCGCGTGCGCTGCGAGGTCGTCGGTGTTCGTGCCCAACGCGGCTGTCGTCTCGCGGAGCGCTCGGTGCTGGGTCGCCCGGCGGTCGATGCCGGTCGGTCCGACGGCGAACTCGACGCGGGTGAGTCCCTCGCCCGGATTCGAGCGTTCGAGTACCGTCACCGGGCCGACCTCGCGCGTGTTCGAGACGTGCGTCCCGCCGCAGGCGGCGACGTCCCAGCCGTCGATGTCGACGATTCGGACCGTCTCGGCGGAGCCCATCACACCCTCTTCGGTCTTGGTGTTGAACGCGATCCCGTCGCGAGCGGTCGCTTCCTCCGTCGGGACTTCGGTCCACGAGACGTCGAGTGAGTCCCACACCGCGCGGTTCGTCAGCCGTTCGAGTTCGACGAGCGTCTCGTCGCCGATGTCGGTCGGGGTCGTGAAGTCCACGCGGACTTTCTCCTCGGAGATGTCGAAGCCGCCGTAGCCGAGGTCATCGAGGAGCCTGCGCCCCGCGCCGTAGAGCAGGTGGCTCGCGGTGTGTGCGCGCATACAGTACGTTCGGAAGTCGTCGTCTACGACGCCCGTCACCTCGTCGCCGACGCCGAAGTCGGGCGCCGCCGCGAGCGCGTGTCGAACCGCCTCACCGTCGTCGCGGACGTCGACCACGCGGGTCCCGCCGAGCGTCCCGGTGTCCGCCGGCTGGCCGCCGCTCTCGGCGTAGAAGTAGGTGCGATCCAGCGTCACCGACCGGCCGTCGATAGCGACGACTGACGCGGTGAACTCGCGAACCTCGGGTTCCTCGGGAGCGTGCGTTCGCATACGACGCGCTGAGGGTTCCGGGAGACAAAAATGGTGGTAGTTATAGTAGCGTTTGCAACTAATTGCGCACCCGATCGCACGCGGTCGTGCGATCGAATGAGCGAAGACTTGCAAACGCTATTATATGACGGGGTGGCGCTCGAGTCCGACCGTCCAGACGGCCCGTCTCACTCGTCGACGAGTTCGACGTCGAGCCGCTCTTCGAGCGCGCGGACGACCGACCCGCCGACGCCGGCGCGCGTCGCACGTCCCTGTTCTACCGCGAGGAGATCCGACTCCTCGAGCTCGAGTTCTGCGGCGAGTTCCTCGGTTGTCAGTCCCGCCTCCTGCCGCGCCGTCGCCGCCCGATCGCTGTAGTCTGCGACGAGGTAGGGCAGTCGGTCCGACTCGTAATCGGTGCCTTCCTCCCAGCGTGTGGCGTCTCCCTTGGCTTGATCGTACATCCTCGCCTGCCGCTGTGCGGCACGTTTCTGTCGAGAGGGTCCGCTGTCGCCGCTCGGCTCGGACCCGCCCGCACTCGAGGTCCCTTTTCGGGAGTCGTCGTGGGGCGCACACGACTCACAGACGAGCAGCTCGGCGCCGGCGACGTTCGCTCGGCGGAGCGAGCCGGTCGAGCGACCGCAGAGCTCGCAGCTATCGCCGTCGCCACCGCTTCCGCCGCTCCCGGTGGAGTACTTGGGCATAGCCGCTCGTACGGACCGGACTGGTTTAAAAGCGCTGCGCCGCCGATCGGGGCTCCGCAGACGGCGGACGCCCGGCTACGGAGTTACGGTAGCGCTTCGAAAGGATTGTGCGTGGATGCTGTGTCCCCGAAGGGAGGAGCACCCGCATCGGGTTGGCGGGTTCGCCGCTGTGCGATGCGTGGGACCGGATTTGAACCGGCGGACCCCTATGGGACAGCGCCCTCAACGCTGCGCCGTTGGCCTGGCTTGGCTACCCACGCTCGCGGTGTCGTATACCCAGTCAGTGGTTGTCCGGGGTAATTTAAATGAGTTTCCTTTCGGCGGCGAAGCGCCGCCGAGCCAGCACCGTTTTCACCGAGCCGTCCTGTCATTCGCTATGGGACACCGCGCTCGGAACCACGTGCCCGAACTCGCCGCAGCGCTCTCGGCTGTCGCGCTCGCCGCGGTGTTCAGCGCCGTCCTCGGAGTCGTTCCGGCCGCCGCGCTGCCGCGCGCTCCCGCGTCCGTCGTGAACGCGATTCCCCACGTCAACGCCGCGATCAGCACGGTCGCGATCGCGACGATCCTCCTCGGTGTCCGCTCCATCCGTCGGGGGGACGTCGGGCGTCACCGCGCGATGATGCTCCTCTCGCTCGGACTGTTCGCCGCCTTCCTCGTGCTGTATCTCTACCGGATCGTTCTGCGGGGCCCCACGGAGTTCCCCGGTCCCGAAGCGGTCTACAGCCTCGTGTACCTGCCCACGCTGACGGTACACATCGTCCTCGCCGTCGTCTGCATTCCGCTGTTGTTCTACGCGCTGCTCTTCGCACTCACGCGCCCGGTGACGGCGATATCCCAGACGCCACACGGACGTGTCGGCCGGGTCGCGGCGTCGCTGTGGCTGCTCTCGTTCGTCCTCGGCAACGTCGTCTACGCGCTATTGTATCTCGTCTACTGATGGCGACAATACGCCCCCGCGGTACGCGACCGTAGTCGCCGAGAGCGAGCCGAGAGCCGAACATATTCGGCCACACTGACAAACGCCTCCTCACCCGACTAACAGTATGGCTCAGTCTCAGAGCGCCCGGCAGACCGCGGAGACGACCGTCGACGTCCGCGCGACGGGGCACGTCCGCGACGCGCTCGGCACGCCGCGGCTCTCCTACACGTTCGAGGGCGACACGCTGCGGGAGTTCGTCGAGGCGTTCTTCGCGGAGTACGACGTGCGCGACCTCGTGATCGCGGAGACGGCCGAAGAGTCCGCGACCCGCGGGTGGGCCCCGATCGACGCCGACGACGTTCCCGGGAGCCTCCGGAAGAACCCCGACGGCGAGCAGACGAGAGCGTACGCGCGCATCCTCGTCAACGGGCGGTTCAACGAGACTCTCGACGGCTTCGATACGAAACTCCTCGACGGCGACCGGGTCGCGCTCGTGAATCCGTTTATGTTCTGTCTCTAAGCTGAGCTGGTTCCGCATTGGGAGCCCTCGATCATCGAGGGAAAAACACTGGGGCTGCGCCCTCTCAGCGGCGACGAGCGCCGAATCAGTCGTCGGCGGGAGCGGGATCGCTATCGCCGATGACCGGTCGCTGAACGTCTCGGTCGGTCGCCTCACCGTCGATGTCGTAGGGGTACTCACCGGTCACGCACCCGAGACAGAGATCGAGCCGCGCGGCGTCGAGCACGTCGGCGACGGCGTCGATGGAGAGATAGCCGAGGCTGTCGGCGCCGATCTCCTCGCGTATCTCCCCGATAGAGCGGTCCGCGGCGATGAGCTCCTCGCGGGAGGCCATATCGATCCCCATATAACAGGGCGCGACGATCGGCGGTGCGCCGATGCGGACGTGAACCTCCGACGCGCCGGCGTCCCGGAGCAGCGAGACGAGCTGTCGAGACGTCGTTCCCCGGACGATGCTGTCGTCGATGATGGTGACCGATCGGCCCTCGATCGTGTTCTTGATCGGGTTGAGCTTGAGCCGAACGGCGCGCTCGCGCTCGTCCTGCGTGGGCATGATGAACGTGCGGCCGACGTAGCGGTTCTTCATCAGTCCCTCGGCGAACTCGATCGGCTCGTCGGCGGCGGCGCGCTCCTCGCCGGCGGCGGTCGTCTCGTTGGCCGCCTCGGCGTAGCCCGACGCGAACGCCCGGCCGGAGTCGGGAACGGGCATCACCACGTCGGTTTTGACGCCCGACTCCGCCCAGAGCTTCCGGCCGAGGTTCCGCCGCGCCTCGTAGACGAGCGTCCCATCGACGACGGAGTCCGGGCGGGCGAAGTACACGTGCTCGAAGAAACAGTGCGCCGTGTCGTCGCGTTCGACGAGCTGATAGGAGTCGAACCCCGAGCCGTCGGCTTCGAGGACGACGAGCTCTCCCGGCCGAACGTCGCGCACGAGCTCGCCGTCGAGCGTGTCGATCGCGGCCGACTCCGAGGCGACGACGTAGCCGTCTTCGAGTTCGCCGATGCAGAGCGGCCGGTTCCCCTGCGGGTCGCGGACCGCGAGCACGGTCTCGTCGTGCATGATCGTGAGCGCGTAGGAGCCGTGGATGCGGTCCATCGTGCGCTTGACCGCCCGGACGAGGTCCGCCTCGAGGAGATTGCGAGCGAGGTCGTGGGCGATGACCTCCGTGTCGCCGTCGGAGGTGAACGCGTGGCCGAGTTCCGCCAGTTCGTCGCGGATCTCATCGGCGTTGACGAGGTTGCCGTTGTGCGAGAGGCCGAGCGAGCCGGACTTAAACGAGACCGAGAACGGCTGCGCACAGGAGGCGTTGACGCTTCCGGCCGTCGGATACCGAACGTGACCGATTCCCGTGTCCCCCGCCAGCGAGTCGAGGTCGGCCTCGCCGAACGCGTCGCCGACGAGGCCCATCTCGACGTGGCTGTGCTGCTGGAACCCGTCGTGTGTGACGATCCCCGCCGACTCCTGCCCGCGGTGCTGGAGCGCATACAGCGAGTAATACAGCGGGCGGGCGGCCGCCCGGTCCTCGAGCGCGACGCCGACGACGCCACACTTCTCCGTCGGGCCGGAGCGATCCGCCTCGGTCGGCGTCGCGCGCGCCGACGTCGAGTCCGTCGCGGAGGGGTTCGTCTGTGTCGGGTGCGTCGTCCCGCGTCCGGGTGTGGGGGTCGATGGGTCCCGCCCGTCAGGCATACGAGTCGATACGGACGCCCGGGGCTAAAAACCCGTCCATATGCTACCTTCGACGGAGATAGCGGGGGTAGATATGCAAGTACGTGTGTACTTTTGGGGGAGTCGGCGCGCCACGCTCCTCAGCCCAAGAAGGAGTCGGATCTGCGGTAGTACGTGACGACACCGTCGTCGGTCTCGATCCGCTTCGAGGAGAGGTAGTCGGCATCGCGGAGATCCAGCACCGCCGTGTGGACCTCGCGCGCTGTCACGTCCATCGGAGCGACATCGATTCGTTCGGGTTCGTCGTCCTCCTCGTCGCACCACGTGTCGGTTTCCGGCGCGGTCACCGTCCCGCCGTCGGCGAGAAGGTCGTGTAACTCGGGGACGGCGTACGCCCGCGGCTCGACGGCGTCGAGGAACTCCGCCACCGCGCGCTCGATGTCGTCCCACTGCTTGCCCGAGTCCCACTCGTCGTCGCTGATCGGCATAGTGCCCGCTCGGATCGGGGTGCCAAAAAGTGTTTCTTCGGCGTCAGACGCGCGTCAGTCGTCGCCGGGCGCCGTCGACACGGGGCCGCCGCTGCCGACGCCTCCGTCGCCGGTGACCGTCACGTAGAACATAACGAGCATCGAGACGATCAGACAGATCCCCCAGAGGAACCCCGTCGGCATGAGAAACAGCAGTCCGAACCCTTCGCCCAGCCAGACGATACCGGGGATCCCCCACTGACCGGCGATGAAGAGCACGGACACCACCGTCCGTAACTGTCCGGTGACGCCGAGGGCCGGGACGGCGAACCCCATCACGACCGCGAGAATCGAGAGCACGCCCAGATGGGCGTGCCCGCCGATCATCCACGCCGGTACGGGATCGCCGCCGGCGACGATCGTGAACTGATGCAACCCGACCGCCATCATCACGGCTAATCCGAGAAAGCCGGATGACTTGAGTGCCTTCGTCATACGACAGTCGGTATACACTATCTTTGTCACATAAAAGTGACCCTACGCAGTCAATGGAATCCGGAAAAACGTCGCGGCCGCGTCGGACTGGCGAGCGTTACTGCTCGTCGCCGCCCTCGCCCTCGTTGTCCTCCTGAACGTCCTCGAAGTCGGCGTCGACGTACTCGTCGCCGTTACCCGCCGCACCGCCCATATCTCCCATTCCGCCGGGACCGGCGCCAGCGCCGGGGCCAGCACCCGCTCCGCCCGGGCCGGCACCCGCAGCGCCGGCACCGCCCGCGCCGGCGGCCTGCTGTGCCTGATACATCTGCTTGCCGATCTCCTGCAGTTCGGTCGTCAGCGCCTCGGTGGCCTCCTCGAGGTCCTCCTTGGTCGCGTCGTCGTCTTCGAGGGTCTCCTCGACGTCCCCGATCTTCTCCTCGATAGACTCGCGGAGGTCGTCGTCGACGTTCTCCTCGTTCTCCTCGAGCAGGGTTTCAGCGCGCTGAACGGTACTTTCGGCCTCGTTTCTGGCCTCGATGCGCTCGCGGCGTCGCTCGTCCTCTTCGGCGTGCTCTTCGGCTTCCTCCTGCATCTGTTCGATCTGCTCGTCGGAGAGGCCGGCGCCGCCCTCGATGGTGATCGACTCGGCGTTCCCGGAGCCTTTGTCCTCGGCCTCGACGTTCACGATGCCGTTCTCGTCGATGTTGAACGACACCTCGATCTGCGGCGTCCCGGCGGGAGCCGGCGGGATGCCCGTCAGCTGGAACTCGCCGAGCAGCTCGTTCTCCGCGGCGATCTCGCGTTCGCCCTGGAAGACCCGGACGTTCACGGACGTCTGGTTGTCCGCGGCCGTCGTGAAGATCTTCGACTCCTCGGTCGGGATCGTCGTGTTCTTCTCGATGAGGCGCTCGAAGAGACCGCCTTTCACCTCGATCCCGAGGCTCAGCGGCGTCACGTCGAGCAGGACGATGTCGTCGACCTCGCCCCCGAGGACGCCGCCCTGGATCGCCGCGCCGAGCGCGACAGCCTCGTCGGGGTTGACGTTCTTCTTCGGCTCGGTGCCGAGCATGTCCTCGACCCGGTCGTGGACCTGCGGCATCCGCGTGGAGCCGCCGACGAGGATGACCTCGTCGATGTCGCCGGTGCCGTATCCGGCGTCTTCGAGCGCCTGCTCGGTCGGGCCGACGGTGCGCTCGATCAGGTCCTCGGTCAGCGACTCGAACTTCGCGCGCGAGAGCGTCTCTTCGAGATGAACCGGACCGGAGTCGGTCGCGGTGATGAACGGCAGATTGATCGTCGTCTCCTTTCGGCTGCTGAGTTCGATCTTCGCCTCCTCGGCGGCGTCCTTCAGCCGCTGGAGCGCCTGCCGGTCATCGCGGAGGTCGATCCCGTGGTTGTTCTGGAACTGCTCGGCCAGCCAGTCGATGATGGCCTCGTCCCAGTCGTCGCCGCCGAGGTCGTTGTCGCCGTTCGTGGCGATGACCTCGTAGACGCCGCCGCCGAGGTCGAGGACGCTCACGTCGAACGTCCCGCCGCCGAGGTCGTAGACGAGAATCGTCTGATCGGAGTCGTCGTCGAGGCCGTAGGCCATCGACGCGGCGGTCGGTTCGTTGACGATGCGCTCGACCTCGAAGCCGGCGATCTCGCCGGCGTCCTTCGTCGCCTGCCGCTGACGGTCGTTGAAGTACGCCGGGACCGTGATGACCGCCTTCTCGACCTCGTCGCCGAGGTACTCCTCGGCGTCGCGTTTGATCTTCTGCAGGATCATCGCCGAGATCTGTTCGGGGGTGTACTCCTCGTCGCCGACCTCGACGGAGTAGTCGTCCTCCCCGATGTGTCGCTTGATGGACTGGATCGTCCGATCTGGGTTCTGGATCGCTTGGTTCTTCGCGGGCTTGCCCACGAGTCGCTCCTCGTCGTCGGTGAACGCCACCACGGAGGGCGTGGTGCGGTCGCCCTCGGAGTTCACGATGATCTCCGGGTCGCCCCCTTCCATCACCGCGAACGCACTGTTCGTGGTGCCGAGGTCGATACCGAGGATCTTGTTGCTCGCCATCTTGGCGCCAACTACTGGTCTAAATCGGTTAAAGGTTACTAGACACGGGCAGGATGTGGCGTTTCGGGGGTCGACGCTGTCTTGCGGTTCGTCTGTGTGAACGACTGGCAGGTAGTAGGATTTATATCGAACCGCAGGTCAGCCGCGAGATGGATACGCCCGACGCGGGGGGTCTGTAACGGAGTGGCTACCACGGTTTCTGAACGGTGCTGACACTAGAGCACGACGTTCTTGACGTCTGCGGCGCCCGCCCGCCGGACGACCGCGCGGACGACGTCCCGCGCGCCCGCGAGGTTGTCGGAGTCGCCGTCGAGGACGAGCAGCCTCGCGTCCCGCCCCGGCTCGACGACGCCGCAGTTCAGGCCCGCGATCTCCGCGCCGTTGACCGTCGCCATCTTGAGGGCCTCGCTCGCGGGGACGTCGGCGAGTTTGGCGGCGAACTCCATCTCGCGGAACATCGACGGGGAGTTCAGCATCGCGTTGTCGGTGCCGAGCGCGACCGTCGTCCGCTCGGCCAGTTCGCGGATCGGCGGGACGCCGACGCCCGTGACGAGGTTCGAGCGCGGGCAGACGACGACGGGGATATCGTGGTCAGCAAGCCGTTCGTAGTGGAGCGGCTCCGGGTGGACCATGTGGACGAGGAAATCGGGGTCGAGGTCCAAGGCGGGGTTGATGTCGTGGGGGTCGCGCTCGCCCGCGTGGATGCCGAACAGCTTTCCGGCGTCGCGGGTCGCGTTCCGCAGGCGGCCGAAGTCGCCGTCGCGCGCGCCCGACGCGCCGAACCCCGCCGACGCGTGCATCGCCGCCTCCGTCTCTCTGCCGAGGATCACCGGCTCGATCGGCAGGTCGGCGACCGCCTCGCGCATGTACTCGACGCCCTCGACGCCGCCCTCGCGGAACTCGATGCACGCCGCGGTTCCGGTCTCGCCCATCAGCCGCAGCGTGCGACGCATCGCCGCGACCGTCTCCTCGCGACTCGCCTGTCGGAGCAGCCGGTGCTTCAGCCCGTCCGGCGGCGCGACGAGTTCGTCGAGCGAGAGCCCCGCGCCGGCCTCCTTCGCGATCGAGTCGCCGAGGTGCGTGTGCGCGTTCACGAACGCCGGGACGACGATATCATCGGAGTACACGTCCGCCTCCTCGACGGCCGCGATCGCTCCGTCCTCGACGACGACCCGCCCCCGGATGGGGTCGAGTTCCGGACCTCGAAGCACCGTTCCCTCGACGATCATTGCGAGGGTCTCGCCGACGCAGCGGCTTGAAACTCCCGGAGCGCGGCGGCGGCCTCGGTGCCGCCGCGGCGCGACGCCGACCGCTCACGGACCGGGACCGGTGAACTCGTCGAGCGTCGCTGGGACGCCCGGACGCACGTCTGAGACCGGTGGCCCCTCGATGTCGAGCCCGAGGGTCTCGACCGCCGCTCTCCCGACGGCGTCCGTCTCTCCCTCGGGGACGTAAACGCCGAGTCGCCACTGGTGCTTCTGGGCGGTCCGCAGCGCCGAGACGAGCGGCGACTGCTTGCCGAGCCGACGCATCTCGCCGCTGACCATCACCCGCGAGGTCGACTCGGTCATCGACGGCCGCGGCGGCACGTCGACGACGACCTGCTCGGCGGGCAGCCCCGCCCGGTCTGCGACCGCCGCTTCGAGGTCGCAGACGTCGTCGTAGTCGGCGTCGAGGACGCGCTCGGGAACGGCGTCCAGTTCGGCCCACACGGCCCGTTTGTAGAGTTCGCGCGTTCGGAGCCGGTGGCCGATCGACTCCGTTTCGGGCGTCGTTCGGAGCGCGACAAGCAGGTCGTGATCGTCCATCCGGCGGAGCTGCGTCGGCGTGATCCGCGTCCGGTCGAGCAGCCGTTCGGCGCCCCGTCGAAGCATCGCTTTCGAGATCCTGGCGACGTGGTGCTGGTAGACGGTGGGGTTCATCAACGCGCGCGCGAGCAGCAGCGACTCGGCGGTCTGGACGTTTCCCTCCGCGAGGACGAGCTCTCCGTCGACGAACGTGAGTTCGCGGATCAGCCGCTCGTGGTCGATGGTCCCGTAGGGGACGCCGGTGTGGTGGGCGTCGCGGACGAGGTAGTCCATCCGGTCGACGTCCAGTTCCCCGGAGATCAGCTGTCCGTACGTTCCCTTCCCAGCGACGAGGTCGGCGACGCGGGCGGGTTCGAGGTCGTGGGCCCGCAACGCGTCGCCGACCTCGCCGTCGGCGAGCAGTTCGTGCACGTCGTCGTGGTACTTGCCGGTGTGGCGGTGCGTGACCCGCTCGACGTTGTGACTGTAGGGCCCGTGGCCGACGTCGTGCAGGAGCGCCGCCGCGCGGAGCCGCTCGGCCCGGACGCCCTCGATACCGAGGTGGGAGAGCGCGCGGTCGGCGAGGTGATAGACGCCCAGCGAGTGCTCGAAGCGCGTGTGGTTCGCCGAGGGATAGACCAGCTGTACGGTGCCCAGCTGCTTGATGTGGCGGAGCCGCTGCATCGACTCGGTGTCGAGGAGGGCCGCCGCGACGCCCTCGACCTCGATGTGGTCGTGGACGCTGTCTTTGATCGTCGTCATAGAGAGGGGTGGAGCGGCACCGTAGAAAAACCGTCGGGCGGGGAAGTCGCACGCACGCCGCCGAACTATTCCTGATCAATCGTGTAGTAGTTTCATACGGAGTTCTCGAGGTTCGATGCCCGGATATCCCATCGACGGTTTATCCGAATTCAGCCGGATTTGCCCCCGCACAACGAACCGAATTCGGGTTGAGGGTCGCCCCGGTTGAAGTGGGTCCGAACGCAACGAACGGATGCGACGCTGCGCCGCGCCGCGTGGCGTCGCGGATGCGACCGCGCGCCGGCGTCCGAGTGCCCCACCGGTGCTCGGATCCCGCAGCCGGCTGCGGTCCACGCCACCGACGTCTGCCGGTTCTCCCGTCCCGGCGATGTCGGTATCGCCGCGAACCGGGGTTGACCGCCCGCTCGCGGCGTCACCAACAGATCCCGCAGCGGCTGCCGGCGGACAACGCCCCCGACAGCGCGTGGGAGGCACCCCGCAGCGAACGGATCGGTTCCGTTCACTCGATCGACACCCCCTTCTCGACGCCGACGGTACCGTCGCCGCCCGAGGTGTGCGTCCGGTGGGTTGATAACGCCACCCACCGATGTGAGCACAATTCACTCGGAATGTTGTCCATCTCATCTCCCTACGCCCCGTACGGTGTGTACGTCTTCGCCTTTCTCGCGGTCGCCGTGGTCTGTCTCGGGATGTTGCGACGGACGCGACAGATCCAACACGACGACACCCGCCGCGGTCTCTACTGGCTCCTCCTCACGAGCGGCGGTTGGGGCATCGCACACGTCGGGTATCTAACTGTTCCGACCGTGGGCCTCAAGTACGCCTTCTACGTCGTCGGACTCGTCATCGGGCTGTCTTCGATCGGCCCCTGGCTCTACTTCTGTGCGGCCTACACCGGGCGATCGATTCACCGGGACAGGACCGTCCAGTGGGTCGCTATCGGCGTCTTTCTCACCATCGTCGCGGTGAAGGTCTCGAACCCGCTGCATCAGTGGTACTTCGTCGCCGAGCGGGTCGACGCGCCGTTCGCGTACCTGCGGATCGACCACCAGCCGTTGCACTGGGTCGTGATGGGGCTCGCGTACGCGCTCGCGTTCGTGGGCTTCTTCATGCTCTTCGAGCTGTTCGACCGAGTGAACTCCGATACGCGACCGCTGTTCGTGCTCTTGGGGCTCACCGGGCTTCCGGTGCTCTTCGACGTGTTCGGCGCTGTCCATCCGGCCATCTTGAACCTCACGTACTCGCCGATCGGGGTCGCGGCGTTCGCGATCGGCGTTTTCACGGTGTACTTCGATCGCTTCCAGTTCGTTCGCGTGACCGGCGAGACGAGCGATCCGATCGTCGTCCTCGACGACGCGGGGCAGATCAGAGACTTCAACTCCCGGGCTGAGGGGCTGTTTCCGGGCCTCTCCGATGCCGTGGACGAACCGCTCTCTGCGGTCCTCCCCGACCTCGCGTCGGCGCTCGAGGACCCCGACCAGATTCTGGAGGTGCAGGTGGACGAGACGACGCGGTACTACAACGTCTCCTCGAACCCGTTCACAACCGACGGCGCCCGCACCGGGCGGTCAGTGGTGCTGACCGACGTGACCTACCGCGAGCAGTACCGACAGGAGCTCGAAACGAAAAACGAGAAGCTCGAGCAGTTCGCGAGCATCGTCTCACACGACCTCCGGAATCCCCTCCAAGTCGCGAAGGGCCGGACCGAACTCGCCTTAGAGGACGGGAACACAGAACACCTCGAGCCGGCCGTTCGAGCGCACGATCGGATGGAACAGCTGATCGAGGAGATCCTGACGCTCGCCAGAGAGGGCGTCTCGATCGACGAGACCGAGCGCGTCGAGGTCGGCGCGGTCGCGGCGAGATCCTGGGAGATGATCCCCGCGAACGGGGCCTCGCTCTCGGTCGAAGACGACGCCGACCAAGTCGTCTCCGCGGACCCCGAGCGGCTGCAACAGCTGTTCGAGAACCTCTTTCGGAACGCGATCGAACACGGCGGTGACGGCGTCTCGATCACCGTTGGCGCGCTGACCGACGGCGCGGGGTTCTACATCGAGGACGACGGACCGGGGATCCCGGAGGCCGCGCGCGAGCAGGTGTTCGAGGCGGGCTACACGACCGCTTCGGACGGAACCGGGTTCGGGTTGGCGATCGTCTCGGAGGTCGTCGACGCCCACGATTGGGAGATCCGTGCGACCGAGGGGACGACTGGTGGCGCGCGCTTCGAGATCCGCACCGGGTGACGGCCGCGCTTTCGGGAGAGGCGCCCGCGCCCCCGAGAGGCACGTACACGCGTCGTCGGCGCGAACGTTCAAATAGGATCGCGGGGCCACTCCGTCGCGATGGCGACGCCAACGGAGACCCTCGCGTACGCGTGCCTCGGTGTCTGTCTCGGGACGGTCACGGGGCTGATTCCGGGGCTCCACGTCAACAGCGTCGCGTTCCTCCTCGTCGGGGTCGCGCCGTCGGTCGACGGACCGCCGGTCGCCGTCGGCGCGGCGGTCCTCGCGGCCGGCGTCGTCCACACGTTCCTCTCGATCGTCCCGGGGCTCGTCCTCGGCGTTCCCGACGCGGCGACCGCGCCCGGGGCGCTTCCCGGTCACCGATTGGTACTGGCCGGACGCGGTCGGGAGGCGATTCGCCTGTCCGCGATCGGGAGCGGAGTGGCGCTCGCCGCCGCCGTCGCCGTCGCGCTCCCGCTGTCCCGGGTCGTCGCCGCCGGTCGCGCGTGGTTGCTCGCCGGGCTCCCGGTACTCCTCGGTCTGGTCGCCGCGCTGCTCGTGCTGGCGGAGCCGACTCGGCGCGCTCGCGTGGGCGGGCTGCTCTGTCTCGGCGCGGCGACGGCGCTCGGCTTTCTAACGCTCGATCTGCCGGCGGCGGGACCGCTGTCGGCCGAGGGCGCGGCCTCGATGCTCGCGCCGCTTTTCGGCGGCCTGTTCGGCGCGCCGGTGCTGCTCGACGCCCTCGACGCGCGGGGGGAGATCCCACCGCAGGACGGCACGCGCCTCGGCCTGTCGCCGGTCGAGGCCGCGCGCGCCGCGCTGGCCGGTGTCGGCGGGGGCGCGCTCGTCGGGTATCTCCCGGGCGTCTCCGCGGGCGTCGCGGCGGTCCTCGCCCTCGGCGGCGCCGGCGGAAGCGGCCCGGCGGGCCGTGGGTCCGACCGCGCGTACGTCGTCGCGACCAGCGGGGCCGACACGGCGACGGCGGTGTTCGCCGTGGCGTCGCTGGCCGTCCTCGGCGCGCCGCGCAGCGGGGTCACGGTCGCGCTTTCGGAACTGGCCGCGGGCGGGGGCGGAAGCGGCGCCGCGAGCGCCCCCGCGGACCCACCGATGGGACTGGTCGCGATGGTGCTCGTCATCGTCCTCGCGGCGGGGGCCGGAATCGCGCTTCTGGTCACGGTCGGCGACCGGTACCTCCGCCTCGTCCGGCGACTCCCCCGCCGTCCGCTCGTCGTCGCCGTGTTCGGGCTCCTTCTCGCGCTCGCGGTCGGCTTCGCGGGACCGCTGGGCGGGGCCGTGTTCTGCCTCGGGGCGCTCGTCGGTCTCCTACCGCCCCGGGTCGGCGCCCGCCGCGTCCATCTGATGGGCGTGCTCTTCGGACCGATCGCGCTGGGCTGGTAAGCAGTACGCGTACCGGCGGCGACAGCGGACCGAAAGCCGCGCGTCCCCCACCGGGCGGCGGGAAAGACAACCGTTAAAAGTCGCGGCCGGGTCCTGTAGTGTATGAGCCAGTCCGAACAGCGGCACGCCCGACAGTGCGTGTCCTGCGGCATCAACATCTCCGGCATGAGCGCGGCGACGTTCGACTGTCCGGACTGCGGCACCGAGATCTCGCGCTGTGCGAAGTGCCGCAAGCAGAGCAACCTCTATGAGTGCCCCGACTGCGGATTTATGGGACCCTGAACGATGGGAAAAGTAGCTGCCAAGATCAAGGTGATGCCGAACAGCCCCGAAATCGACCTCGACGAACTGCAGGAGCGGCTCGAACAGTCCCTCCCCGAGGGCGCGAAGATCAACGGCTTCGAGCGCGACGACGTCGCGTTCGGCCTCGTCGCGCTGCTGCCGACCGTCATCGTCCCCGACGACGCCGGCGGCACCGAAGCCGTCGAAGAGTCCTTCAACGGCGTCGAGGGCGTCGAGAGCGTCGCCGTCGAGAACGTCGGCCGGATCTGAGGAATCGGTCGGCCTCGATCGGCTGCGCTGACACCATTTTATCGGACGTGTGAAGAGAGCGCGACGGCGATAGCTGTGCCGGCCGCTTCACCGTGCTAGTCGGTCGATCAGTCGCCCCGCTGCAGGACCAACACGCCGATGACCGGCGAGAGGATGAACCCGATTCCCACCGCCACGAGCAGCGGTACCGCGCCGGCGTCGAGCGCCGCCATCGCCGCGACCCCGACGACGGCCCCGAGGAGGATGCTCGCGGAGACGCCGGCCCCGAACTGCTCGAGGCGGGAACTGGAATCGTCATGCGTGGACGGCTCGCTCGCGCCGTCGAGCGCGCCGTCGACGTCGCTCGGAAGCTTCCTGCCGGATGCGTGCTGTTGTGCCATACACGCGTGTACGGCTGCCCCGGTTTTAGATGTTGTCGAGACCGTCCGGCACGCGCGCGGACGCGGTCGCAGATCAGGGGCCACACAGGGCCGCGCTCGCGAGTCGGGAACGTGCGTTTTATAACCACGTCGGAAGTACTGCCTCCAACGACTATGCCGAGTTCCAACGGTCCACTTCACGGGACGCGAAAGAAGCTCTCGAACAAACCGCGCGACCGCGGGACGTCCCCGCCGCAGCGCGCCATCCAGGAGTACGACGAGGGACAGAAAGTCCACCTGAGCATCGACCCGAGCGTCCGCGAGGGGCGCTTCCACCCCCGATTCAACGGGCACACCGGCGAGGTCGTCGGCAAACAGGGCCGCGCGTTCAAGGTCCGCATCGTCGACGGCGGCAAAGAGAAGACGCTCATCGCTCGCCCCGCCCACCTGCGCGCACAGGCGTAACATCCGCACCCGATGACGATATTCAAAGAGAAGGTTTCCGAGGAGTATCTGACCGTCTCGGAGGTCAAAGCGCTCCTCGAGGACGTCGAAGCCGAACGCGCCGCCGACGAGGAGCGCGAGCTCCGATACGAGCTGGCGCGCGCGATCGAGCACGTGAACCGGTTCGCTCACCTCGACCCCGAGGAGTCCCGCGACCTCGTCGTCGAGCTCCTCGAACTGGAGAAGGTCGACGCCGCGACGGCGATCAAGATCGCTGATCTCCTCCCGCAGAGCCGCGACGAACTCCGCGCGGTGTACGCACAGGAGCGCTACGCCCTCGACGGCGACGAACTCGACGACGTGCTCAACGTCGTCGCGAAATACGTCTGAACGGCGCGCGTCCGCCCGTTTTGGAGCACGCGTCCGGACCGATCAGCGGCTCGATTCGAGTTCGTCGAAGAGGTCATCCACTCGCGCGCCGATTTCCTCGCGTATCGCGGCGACTTCTTCCGGTGATTTCCCGTCCGGATCGTCGAGCCCCCAATCGCGGTTCTCGCCGCCCCAGCCCGCCGGGCAGACGTCCTCGGCGGAGCACCCCATCGTGACGACGTAGTCGCTCCCGCTGAGCTCCTCGAACGTCACCGCCCGCGGTGTCCGCTCGCCGATCTCGATACCGACGTCGCGCATCGCCTCGACGACTTCCTCGTGAACGTGGTCTGCGGGCCGAGTCCCGCCGGTCACGAGCTCGATCTCGGAGTCGAGGCCGCGCTCTCGCACCTCCCGCCGGGCGAAGGCGGCGGCCATCTGAGAGCGCCCGGCGTTCTGCACGCAGACGAACGCGACGGTCGTCCCGTCGGATTCACTCGCCATCGCCGATCAGTCCTCCACCGTGGTGTCGGTCGACGATTTTTCGAGGCGACCGGTCGTGTAGCCGGTCCAGTCGTAGCGCCGCTGGAAGTACAGCGCCACGTTGACCAGGGCGAGAAGCACTGGCACCTCGATCAGCGGCCCGACGACGGTCGCGAAGGCGACGCCCGAGCCGACGCCGAAGACCGCGACCGCGACGGCGATGGCCAACTCGAAGTTGTTCGAGGCGGCGGTGAAGCCGATCGCCGTCGTCGTCGAGTAGTCGGCGCCGATACCGCGGCCCATCCCGAAGCTCACGAAGAACATAATCACGAAGTAGATCGTCAGCGGGACGGCGATGAGCAGGACGTCGGTCGGCTGGCCGACGATCCGCTCGCCCTGCATCGCGAACATCACCACCACGGTGAACAACAGCGCGAGCAGCGTCAGCGGGCTGATCGTCGGCACGAACGTCTCGTCGTACCACTCGACGCCCCTCGTCCGCGTGCCGGCGTACCGAGAGACGATCCCGGCCGCGAAGGGGATCCCGAGGAAGATAGCGATCGCCTCGAAGACCTGCATCGGCGTGATATCGAACGCCGAAATGTCGGCGGCGAGCGACTCCATCCCGAGAAGCGGCGGGAGGAACAGCGCGAAGAACCAGATGTACACGCCGTAGGTGAGGATCTGGAACACGCTGTTGAACGCGACGAGCCCGGCCGCGTACTCCGCGGAGCCCTCGGCGAGTTCGTTCCAGACGAGCACCATCGCGATACAGCGGGCCATCCCGATGAACACGAGTCCGAGGAAGAACTCGGGCCGCGCCGGCAGCCCCGGCACGAGGCCGCTGAAGAAGAACACCGCCAGCGCGAACATCACGGTCGGCCCGATGAGCCAGTTCTGGACGAGGCTCAGCCCGAGGACCTTGACGTTCCGGAACACCGTCGGAAGCTGGCCGTAGTTGACCTTCGCCAGCGGCGGGTACATCATCAGAATGAGCCCGATCTCGACGAGGTGGAAGCGCCGAATCGGCTCCGTGATCGACGGCGCGACGAAGCCGAGGCCGACGCCGATCGCCATCGCGCCGAAGATCCAGACGGTCAGGTACTTATCGAGGACGGCCATCGACCGGGGGTCCCCGCAGTCGGGACACCCACAGTTCGGGCCGTGTTCGTGTTCGAGGTTACTCACCGACGCTCACGCTCCCCTCGAGGACCGTCACGATCGCCACCGCGCGGTTCGTCGCCCGGTACTTCTTCCAGCGGCCGTCCTTCCGCCCGTCGACGAGCCCCGCGTCGACGAGCGCCGAGAGCGCGTGACTCAGCCCGCTCTCGCTCACGTCGACGACCGCGTGCAACTCGCAGACGCAGAGTTCCTCGCGCGCGGCCACGAGCACGCGAACGAGCGTGTAGCGCGTCTCGTTGGCGAGCGCCGAGAGGACGTCGAGCTCGGCGTTCACCTGTGCGGTACCGAGGGCCGCTTCGAGCGTGCCGAGTTCGTCCAGCCGCTCCTCGACGTCCTCGCTGCGACACGATTCGAGTTCGTCATCGAGGTATCGCCGGAGCCGGTCTGTCGCTTGTGCCATCGGCTTCCACTTGAAGAGATGTTCAATTAATGGTTTCGGAATCTCAGTCCAGATCTTGTAAAGAGAGAGCGGTTATCAGATATCCGGCGTGAAAACAAGTATTGGTGTCGACCCCGAGAAATCCAATTGAGAAAAGATTCAATTTATGCTCGGTTCGCGGATCGCTCTCACTGTCCACGGTACTATGGGGCACCGACGGAACGGCCGCCTGTTATCGTAGCGTTTGCAACTGTTCGCTCATTAGATCGAACGCGGTCTCGCGCTCGAGTGTGCACTGACTTGCAAACGCTACGATACAACCCCGACCGCGGCCGCGGCCGATCCGACACCGGTGTCGTCAGCCAATTTTTTAAATAGGCTGTAGGCGTACGTCATCTATATGACTACGACCGAGAGCGGGGACGCCGATGACGGGACCGGATCGGAGTCCGGCGACACCGCTGACGCGCCCGCGGAGGACGCGGTGGACGCAGACGAGATCCGCTATGCGGTCCTCCTCGATCATCTGCCGCACGGGCGCGCCGACGACGACCGTCCGCGACACCGGAAATCGCCGCTCGCCTACGCGCTCGGCGAGCGCGACTTCCGGCTCTTCGAGCTGACGCTGACCGACGACGCGGACGTCTCGATCGGCGACCGGGTCGTGATCGGGCCGACGGAGGCCCGCGACGCGGTGGAGGGGTTCAAGCAGGTGATGTACGACGACCTCTCGAACACGGCGAGCGCGGAACTGGAGTACGCCATCGAGGCGATCATCGACGCGGACGAACGGCGCTTCGTCGACTTCTACAACGACGCCCAGCCGATCACGCTGCGGCTCCACCAGCTGAACCTCCTGCCCGGCATCGGGAAGAAGCTCCGAAACAACGTCCTCGATCAGCGCAAGCGCGGCCCCTTCGAGAGCTTCGAGGACCTCGAAGAGCGCGTCTCCGGGCTCCACCGGCCGAGGGAGGTCCTCGTCGAGCGGATCCTCGAGGAGCTGCGCGACGACGACCTGAAGTACAAGACGTTCGTCGGACGGGACGCGTAGGGGTCGGTCGGCCCGACGTTGCGCTGCCGCGTTGGGCGGGCGTCGAGAGTCGGGACGTTTACACTCGCCCGGCCGCAACCCCCCTGCGATGACTGATTCGACGCCCGACGCCGCGTCCGATCTACGCGACGCCGGATCCGCGGGCGAGCGCCGAGGTACCGATGGGGGAGTCGACGCCCGTGACCCCGACGAGCTGCGCCGTCGGGCGGGCGTCCGCGGCGACCCCGATCGCGATCAGCACTTCCTCGTCGACGACCGGGTGCTGGATCGGATCCCGACGTACCTGCCGGCGGACGCGGACGCGAGCCACATCCTCGAGATCGGCGGTGGAACGGGGGCGCTCACAGACCGACTGCTCCGCGTCGCCGATCGGGTGACCGTCGTCGAACGCGACGCCTCGCTCGCGGCGTTCCTCCGACAAGAGTTCGCCGGCGAGATCGAGGCCGATCGGGTGCGGATCGTCGAGGGCGACGCGCTCGAGGTCGACCTCCCCGAGTTCACCGCGTGCGTCTCGAATCTCCCCTACGGGATCTCCTCTGCGATCGCGTTTCGTCTGCTCCCGAAGCGGCGGCCGCTCGTGTTGATGTTCCAGCGCGAGTTCGGCGAGCGGATGGCGGCCGACGCCGGCACCGACGCGTACGGCCGCCTGTCGGTCAGCGCCCAGCATTACGCCGACGTCGAAGTCGTCGAGATCGTCCCGCCGGAGGCGTTCGACCCCGCCCCGGCCGTTGAGAGCGCAATCGTTCGGCTGACGCCGCGAGCGCCGACCTACGAGGTCGACGACGAGGCGTTCTTCTTCGACTTCGTGAAGGCGCTCTTCACCCAGCGGCGCAAGACGATCAGAAACGGCATCCGCAACACGGCCCACATCTCCGGGCTCGCAGAGCCCGAGGCGGTCGTCGACGCCGTCGCGGCCGTCGACGAGGATCTGCTGGGTGCACGGGCCGGATCACTCGCGCCCGCACAGTTCGCCGAACTGGCCTCGATCGCGGACGAACACGGGCGCTGAGGTGGTTGACGTGTCCGTTTCGTCCCTCCTGCAGACGACGCCGACACCGGTGCCCGGCGGCGAAGTCGGCGGCACGCTGGCGGCGCTGCCCGACCTCGTCCCGTCGCTCCCCGGGCGGGTGGCGGTGACGTTCGCCATCGGTATCGCCGTGATGGCGCTTTTGGCCCGGACGGACCGGCTCCACGCGGCCGCCCCGGAACGGCTTCCCTCGACCGGGTGGCACCTTCTCATCACCCTCGGAACGATGGCCGTCGCCGCGTCGGCGGGGGTCGTAATCGTCGGCGTGTGGGGGCTCTCAGACGAGCTATTCGCCGTGTTCGGCGATCACTACGGACCGGAGTCCGTCGTCCGATTCGGCGTCTCGATTTTGTTCCTGATCGGCGCGTACACGATGACCGGGCTGATCCGCCAGCTCGTCGAAGAGCTCACGGAGACTCGCTCGTCGATCGGCGAGCACGAGAGCGAGATCGCGTTCCGACTCGGACAGGTCACGCTGTATCTCCTCGCGCTCTTGATCATCCTCTCGCTGTGGCGGGTGAACATCGGCGGCATCCTCGTCGGGGCCGGGTTCCTCGGCATCGTCGTCGGTATGGCCGCCAGACAGACGCTCGGCGCGCTCATCGCCGGCTTCGTGTTGATGTTCTCGCGGCCGTTCGAGATCGGCGACTGGATACAGGTCGGCGAGTACGAGGGGATCGTCACCGACATCACGATCGTCAACACGCGGGTCCAGACGTTCGACGGCGAGTACGTGATGGTCCCGAACGACGTCGTCTCCTCGGAGAGCCTAGTCAACCGGAGCCGAAAGGGTCGCCTCCGCATCGAGGTCGAGGTCGGCGTCGACTACGGGAGCGACCCGGAACGCGCCGCCGACGTGGCGAAGAAAGCCGTTTCGAGGCTGGAGGTTCCGATGAGCGTTCCGACCCCGCAGGTCGTCCTCAAGCGGCTCGACGACTCGGCGGTCGTCCTCGGCGTCCGGTACTGGATCGACAACCCCAGCGCGCGCCGCAAGTGGCGCTCGCAGACGGCCGTCATCGGCGCGGTCAAGGGTGCCCTCGAGGACGAGGGGGTCAAGATCCCGTTCCCGCAGCGCGAGCTGACCGGACGACAGGAGGCGGGCGGATTCGTCCTCGCTGGCGAGGGACGGGGCGCCGAGACAGCCGTCGACGACGGTACGGCCGGTAGTCCGGCGGACGAAGCGCGGGCGATCGAAGGGGGGTCGGACGACGGCAGAGCAGGCGATGGAATGACCGACGAGGAGCGGTTGAGCCGCGGGAGCAGGAACGGCGGTGGGGACGGATCGTGACTGACGAGACGAAACGCGACCTGGCGGACCGACGGGGCGTCGAGACGAACGTGTACCAGCCCGCAGAGGACTCGGGACTGCTCGCCGCCGCCGTCGTCGAGCGCGGTCGCGGACGGTTGCTGGAGGTCGGCACCGGATCCGGCTGGGTCGCCCGGCGCGCGGTCGAAGACGCCGGAGCCGTGACGGCGGTCGTCGCGAGCGATCTGAGCCCGCACGCCTGTCGAGAGGCCCGCCGGCGCGCGCTCGAAAGTGCTGTCGACAGCGGCGACGGCGGCGTCGATGCGCCCGAATCCCCCGCGTTCGACGTCGTGCGCGCAGACCTCCTCGACCCCTTCGTCGACGACGCGTTCGATACGGTGGCGTTCAATCCGCCCTACCTGCCGACCGATCCGGACAACGAGTGGGACGACTGGATGGAGCGGGCGCTCTCGGGCGGCGAGTCGGGGCGGGAACTGATCGATCCGTTCCTCGATTCGGTGGGCCGCGTCCTCGCCCCCGGCGGCGTCGTGCTGCTGCTCGTGAGTTCGCTCACCGGGTACGACGGCGTCGTCGAGTACGCCGCGGCCCGCGGCTTCGCTCACGAGGTCGTCGTCGAGGAGTCGTATCCGTTCGAGACGCTCTCGGTGCTGGCGCTGACGCGCGACGGCGCGGCGCCGGACAGGGAATAACTATAACGCATATCAATCTTTGGCAAATATTAAGCCTCGGCATTACATACCGTCTGTCGATGACCGAATACGTCGCGACGACGCCCGGCCTCTTTCCACTCTCGGATCGGGCGAAGTCGGAGCTCTCGGACCTCAAAGGCCACGGGAAGGCCGATCTGATCTCCGGGATCGGGTCCGATGAACTACGCGCCGCGTACGACGAGGCGCGGTCGGGGGCCGTCACCGACCAGCGCGAGGCCGGTCTCGACCGGATCGTCGAGGGACAGCTTCGCTGGGACGATATGCTCGTGCATCCGCTCGCGGTCCACGAAAACGTCGAGACCGGCGGTATCGTCCGGTACTACGACAACAACAACTTCTATCGCGACCCGCGCGTGGTGGGTGAGCTGACGCCCTCCGGCGACGTGCCCAACGAGTTGGCGCGGGCGGCAGAGCTGCTCGACAACGGTGGCGACGCCGACGCGACCGACGGCAGTGAACACGCCGACGAGGCAGACGGCGGTGCTGACACCGACGCGCTGCAGGCGGTGCTTCCCGGACCCTACTCCCTTTCGGACCTCGCGACCGACGAACACTACGGCGACGAGCGGGAGTTCCTCTCGGCAATCGCGTCGTTTCTCGGCCGCGAGGTCGAGTCGTTCCCGGCCCACGAGACGCTGTTTCTCCTCGAGCCCTCGCTCGTCGAGTCGCCGCCGACCGACGACGTCGCCGACGCCGTCCCGGAAGCCATCGACGCCGTCGCGGACGCGACGGACGCCGACGTGGTCGTGCACACGTACTTCGGGGCGCTCGACGAGAAGACGTACGCGTACCTGATGGACGCCGACGTCTCGGCGCTCGGATTCGACATCGTCGCCGACGACCGCGAGCAGACGGTCTACAACGCCAGCGAGTACGGCGTCACCGACGACGTCGCGCTCGGGCTGGCGGACGGGCAGAACACGCTCGTCGAATCGCCGGAGACGCTCCGCGAGCGCGCGGCGTGGTTCACAGAGCGGGTCCCACAGACCGACTTCGAGACCGCGTATCTGAGCACCAACACGGAGCTGTTCTATCTGCCCGTGAACAGATACCGGGAGAAGCTCGCCGCGCTCGGGGCGGCCGCCGACCACGAGGAGGAGGTGGCCGCCTGATGGTCCGAGACGCCTCGAACCGCGAGCAGTTCCGCCCACCGGGCCACGACGCCGAGCACTTCCTCCTGACGACCGTCGTCGGGAGCTATCCGAAGCCGGCGTGGCTGAACCGGATGCGCGACCTCTCGGAGGACCCCGAGTCGGCCGTCGACGACGCCGACCTCCGGGAAGCCCACGACGACGCCGCCCGCGTGATCACCCACGAACACGAGCGCGCGGGGCTCGACACCGTCGTCGACGGCGAGATGCGCCGCGAGGAGATGGTCGAGTACTTCGCCCACCGCATCCCCGGCTACGAGTTCAACGGGCCGGTGAAAGTCTGGGGACACAACTACTTCGACAAGCCGTCGGTCGTCTCGAAAGTCGAGTACGACGAGCCGTGGCTCCTCGAGGAGTTCGAGTTCACGTCGAGCGTCGCCACGCGGCCCGTGAAGGTCCCGATCACCGGGCCGTACACGCTCGCGCGGTGGTCGTTCAACGAGGCTTACGAGACCGAGGCGGCGCTCGCGTACGACCTCGCGGACCTCGTCAACGAGGAGGTGCGGCGACTCGTCGACGCCGGCGCGCGCTACGTGCAGATCGACGAACCCGCGCTCGCGACGACCCCGGAGGACCACGCCGTCGTGGGCGACTGCCTCGAACGCATCGTCGACGGCGTCCCCGAGGCGGTCCGTATCTGCCTGCACGTCTGTTACGGCGACTACTCCCGCATCTACCCGGCGATCAACGACTTCCCGATCGACGAGTTCGACGTTGAACTCTGCAACGGCGGCTACGAGCAGATCGACGTCTTCGGCGACCCCGCGTTCGAGCCGGATCTCGGCCTCGGCGTCGTCGACGTCCACGACCCCGCGGTCGAGTCCGTCGAGGAGATCAAACGCAACATCAGACAGGGCCTGAAGGTCGTCTCGCCGGATCGACTCACCGTCTCGCCCGACTGCGGCGTGAAGCTCCTGCCCCGCGCGGTCGCCTACCGGAAGCTCGAGAACTTGGTGCAGGCGGCCCGCGAGGTCGAGGCGGAGCTCGACGCCGGCGAAATCGACCTCGCAGCCCCCGGCGACGACTGAACGGGAATCTCGCATCGATCGCGGCAGTCGCTCAGCTCCGCATCACAGGTCGAACGTGGCCGACGAGTGCCCCCCGAAAACGGACCGCGAACCGGTCGACCGAGGCCGTCTATTCGTACAGCCAGGGCGCGTCGATCCGCTCGTAATCGAGGAGTTCGCCCTCGTCGAAGAAGAGGCCGATCTCGCGCTCGTTCGCGCCCTCGTCCTCGTGGTCGGAGGCGTGGATGACGTTGCGGCCGAGATCGAGGCCGTAGTCGCCGCGGATCGTGCCCGGGGCTGACTCTGCGGGGTCGGTCTCGCCGACCATCGAGCGGACCTGCCGGGTCGCGTCCGCGCCCTCCCAGACCATCGCGAAGACCGGTCCGGAGGTGATAAAGTCGACGAGGCCGTCGAAGAACGGCTTGTCCTCGTGCTCGCCGTAGTGCTCGTGGGCCAGTTCCTGATCGATCTGCATGAACTTCCCGCCGACGAGCTTCAGTCCGCGCTCTTCGAAGCGGGAGACGATCTCGCCGATCAGCCCGCGCTGGACGCCGTCGGGCTTGACCATCACGAAGGTGCGCTCGTCGTTGCTCATTCGTCGGACTCCTCGTCCGCGCCGCGTCCCGCTTTCGTCCACTCCAGATCGCGGGGCTCGCGACCGAGCCGGTAGTTCTTCTCGGCCTTCGAATCCTTGAAGTGGAGGATCGTTCCGTCGTTTTTGACGAACATCGTGCCCGTTCCGGGCTCGATCTCCTCGCCGGAGTAATCACACGTGCGCGTTTCGACCATTGGTTATCGACCTCCGATGGAGTCGGCGTCCCGCTGCGTCTCGCGAAGCTGAAGGATGTCGCCCTCGCGGACGGGGCCCAGGACGTTCCGCGTGATGATGCGGCCCTGGTTCGAGCCCTCGCGGATGCGGCATTTGACCTGCATGGCCTCGCCGTGCATCCCTGTCTTGCCAACGATCTCGATGACCTCCGCGGACGTCGAGTCGCTGGCGGTCTCTTCTGCGCTCATCGTCGGTTACCGCAGTTCCTCGAGCTTCCCGGCGATGTCTTCGACGTCGCCGTCCGACTCGCCCGCGTCGACGATGGCGGCGGCGGCGGAGCCGACTTCGAGGCCGGCGGCCTGGCCGACTTCGTCCTGCGTCTCGATGAAGACGTACGGGATGCCCTTCTCGTCTGCGAGTTCGGGCAGGTGCATCACGATCTCTTCGGGCGAGACGTCCTCGGCGACGAAGACGAGTTCGGCGGTGCCGCGCTCGACGGCTTTGGTCGTCTCGTTGGTTCCTTTCTTTACCGTTCCTGTGTCTCGGGCGACCTCGAGTGCCTCGAGGGCATCCTCTGCGAGGTCGGCTGGGACGTCGAATTCTACGTAGACTGACATTGGTTGTTCACCTCTCCTGCTCGCGGGCTCGACTGCCCCGCCGGTGCGTACGGTTTCCCTTACGGCGGGGAGCATCATCAACCCCGGGCAGGCTGTACAGTTCGGTAGCCTCGGATCCCATAAAAGCGCTTTCAATGGCGTCCTGCCGTGGTACGTCTGCGCACGCCGTTTCCGGACCCGTGGTTTGACGCGGCGACGCTCCGCATCTCCCGAGCGCAACCGCCTTAGGCGGGGACGAACACCTGCGACTATGGACGTTGCCGCCATCGCTGCCGACCTCCGCGCGGCGGCGCAGCGGACGGGCCACCGCCGCCTGCTCGTGCTGTCGGGCGAGCGGAGCGCCTGCATCGACGCCGCGTTCGACGCCGTCGAGGGGGCCGACATCCCGGACGCGGAGACGACGATCGTCACGGCGCAAGCGGGGTTCCGCTTCGACCGCGTCAAGCCGAAACGCGCCGGCGACCTCCTCGGCGCGACGCGGACGGCCGTGATCTGCGACGCCCACGAGGACTTCTCGCCGAACGTGCTCGGTCGCCTCGTCGGCGTCGTCGACGGCGGCGGCCTGTTCGTCCTCCTCGCGCCGCCCCTCGACTCGTGGGCCGTCCGTCCCGGGACCTTCGAGCGATCGCTCGCCGTCCCCCCGCACGGAATCGAGGACGTCGGCGGCCGCTTCCGCGAACGCCTCGTCTCGACGCTCCGGTCCCACCCCGGGGTCGCGATCATCGACGTAGACGGGGAGACCGTCGAGCGGCCGGGCGACGCCCCGGAGTCGCCGCCGCTCCGATCGGCCCCGATCGTTCCGGTCGACGGCGCCCGCCGGTTCCCGCGGTCCGCCTACGACGCCTGCCTGACGGCCGATCAGTCGCGCGCGCTCTCCGCACTCGAAGCGCTGTTGCCGGCCGAGAGCGGGGGGACAGCGACACGCCCCCGCCGCGCGGTCGTCGTCGAGGCGGACCGCGGTCGGGGGAAATCGAGCGCGGCGGGGCTCGCGGGCGCGTCGCTCGCGGCGGCCGGCTGCGACGTGCTCGTCACCGCGCCGAGCCGGCGGAGCGCCGCGGACGTGTTCGCCCGCGCGCGAGAACTCCTCGACGACCTCAATGCCCACCCCCCCGCTACCGACGCGGAGCGTGCCGGCCCCGGTACCGCCGCCGCGGACGCCGACACCGGAACCGATCGGCTCCGCGCCGCCGGCGGCGGGCGGGTCCGCTTCGTTCCTCCCGCGGAGGCGACGTCGCTCCCGGGCGATCCGGACGTCGTCCTCGTCGACGAGGCGGCCGCGTTTCCCGTCCGACGGCTCGCGGCGTTCCTCGACGCCCCGGGGGTCGCGTTCTTCACGACCGTCCACGGCTACGAGGGCGCCGGACGCGGCTTCTCGGTCCGGTTCCGCGAGCGGCTGGAGTCGGCCGACCACGACGTCACCGACGTGTCGCTGCGCGAACCGATCCGCTATGCGCCCGGCGATCCGATCGAGTCGTGGGCGTTCCGCGCGCTGTGTTTCGACGCCCGGCCGCCGGTGGACGAACTGGTCGCGGAGGCCTCGCCGTCGTCGGTCACGTACCGCGCGGTCCCGTCCGAGGAACTCGACGACGACGAACACCTGCTGCGGGCGGTGTTCGGGCTCCTCGTCCTCGCGCACTACCGGACCGAGCCCGACGACCTCGCGCGCCTCTTGGACGCGCCGAACCTCCGCGTCCGGGTGCTCGAACACGACGGGCACGTCGTCAGCGTCGCGCTGCTCGCCCGCGAAGGGGGTCTCGACGCCGATCTCCGGCGCGAGATGTACGAGGGCGCGCGCGTCCGCGGGAACATGCTCCCCGACGTGTTCACGAGCCAACTCCGCGACGAGGACGCCGGCGCGCCGGTCGGGTACCGCGTCGTCCGGATCGCGACGCACCACGCGGCGCGCTCGCGGGGGCTCGGCTCCGAACTCCTCGACGGGATCCGCGCGGAGTTCGACGGCGAGGCGGACTACCTCGGCGTCGGCTACGGCGCGACGCCCGACCTGCTCTCGTTTTGGGCGGACAACGGCTACGAGACGGTCCATCTCTCGACGACGCGGAACGCCGCCAGCGGCGAGTACTCCGCGCTGATGCTCGACCCGCTCTCGACTGCGGGTCGACGGCTCTGCACCCGACACGCGCGGTGGTTCCGCGAGCGCGTCGGCGGCGTCCTCGCCGACCACCTCCGGGACGCCGACCCCGACGTCGTCCGCGGCGCGCTGGCCGCGTGTCCGCCGGGCGACCGAGACGCACCCCGTCCCGACCTCTCAGAGCACGAGTGGCGCGTCGTCGTCGGGGCCGCCGTGGGCCCCGGCCAGTACGCGAGCGCGCCGGACGCGTTCCGTCGGCTCGCGCTCGCCGCGCTCGTCGGCCGGCGGAGGCAGGCGCCCGAACGGGGCGGTGAAGGCGGAGGCAGAGATGGGGACGAGAGTGGTAGTGAGGGCGGCCGCTTGACCCTCCGAGAGGAGCGCCTGCTCGTCCGGAAAGTCCTGCAGACGCAACCGTGGGACGTCGTCGCCGACGAACTGGGGTACGTTTCGGAACGGCAGTGTATGCGGGCGTTCGGCGCGGCCTGCGCGTCGCTCCTCGAGCGCTTCGGCTCGGGGCTCGAGGTCGTCGTCGCCGAGCGCGAGCGCTTCGAGGGGTGAGGATCGGCCGCTGTGCGTGCTGCCGGCCCCGGTGCGTTGCGCGGTCAGAACCGCCGCGCTCATCACCGCCGGCGACGACGTCCCGGTATGGATCCGATCGGATGGCTGGCGCTGGCGCTCCTCGTGCTCGGCGTCATCGGGTCGGTGCTCCCGCTCGTTCCCGGTGGCCTGCTGTCGGTCGCCGGCGTCCTCCTCTACTGGTGGTCGAGCGGCTTCAGCGAGCCGTCGGACCTCATCGTCTTCGTCCTCGTCGGCGTCGGCGCGCTCGCGATGCTCGTCGACTACTTCGGGGGCGCGATCGCCGCTCGCGCCGGCGGCGCCTCGCTGCGGACGACGGCGGCGGCGGTGCTCGTCGGGACCGTGCTCCTGTTCGTCGCCGGGCCGGTCGGCTTCCTCCTGGGCCTCGCGGCGACCGTCTTCGCCGTGGAGTTCGCCCAGCACGCCGACGCCGAAGTCGGACTGCGCGTCGCGCTCTACTCGACGGTCGGCGTACTCGCGTCCTCGGTCGTGCAGGTGATGCTGACGGGATCGATTCTGGCGGCCTTCGCGTTCGTCGTGCTCTTCTGACCGTCGAGTGCGGTCGCCGGTGGGAGAGGGATCGATCCTCCGAATGAGGCGCTCGCCACCGTCTCTCATCGCCCGTCGCATCGCGTCTGCTGCCGTCTCAGAACAATCAGTATCAGCGATCCGCGACGGGCGCGAGGAACGTCAGCACGTGGCCGTCGTCGTCGACGACGCGCAGTCCGCCGTCGACCGGTTCGGGGTCACCACACCAGGGCGCGCCCGCCTCGACCACCGCGTCGGGGACGGGCGTCTCGAAGGCGAGATCAACGTGCAGTCCGCCGCGCGCGTCGGCGATCCCGAGCTGCGGTTCCCACAGTTCGAGATCGAGCGGCCCGGAGAGCCTGACGCGCCGCCGCGTCTCGCCGCGGTCGACGACCTCGAATCCGAGGCGACGATAGCGCGACTCCGCCGCCGCTAGGTCGGTCACCTCCAGGACGACCTCGAAGATCCCCGACAGTGGCGGGGGAGCAGAGTGGTCCCCCTCGTCGCCGCTCTGTCGGCTCTCGGTGTCGTTATCACCCGATTTAGCGTTCGGGGAGTCCCGATCGACGCTGCCGATTTCGACGCAGTGGCCCGCGGGATCGTAGACGTACAGCGACTCGCTCGACCCGAAGGAGAACTCGGAGGGATCGAGATCGGAGAGGCGCTGCATCCACCGCGGGTACGCCGCCGCCGTCGTCGAGAACGCGTAGTGCGTGTGGACGCCTCCCCGCGGCTGACCCGTCGGCCGGCGGAGCACGAGTGTCGTCGCGGGGGACCCATCCGCGTCCGACCCGATCGCGTAGCAGACGCGCGGTCCGGCCTCGTCCTCGGTCACCGGATCGCGCGCGGGTTTTCGGCCGTCGTCGGACCCGAGTTCGGACTCGGATCCGACTCGCTCCGCACCGGGCACTGTCGGAACGAGCCCGAGCCGCGTTTCGTAGAACGCGCGCGCTGAATCGAGGTGCTTCACTTCGAGTCCGAGCCGGCGGAGCGCGGTGAGCATACCCCACAGTGGGACGCAGTCTTGAAAGGGCTACTGTCCACATATAAACGCCTTGCAAACCTATTTCCCCACGGTATCTGTATTCCGCCTATGACCGGAGCGGCGGGGGGACAACAGACCGGAGAGTTCCCCGAGAAGATACGTGTGCTTCACGTCGACGACGACGCCGCGTTCGTCGACCTCACCGCGTCGTTTCTGACTCGCACGGATGACTCCTTTTCGGTGTACTCCTCGACGTGTGCCGAAAACGCCCTCGAACGCATCGAGAGCGGCGTCTTCGACTGCGTCGTCAGCGACTACGAGATGCCGGACCTAACGGGGCTCGAACTCCTCGACCGCGTCAGAGCGCTCGATCCCGACGTGCCCTTCATCCTCTTCACCGGCCGGGGAAGCGAGGAGGTCGCCAGCAAAGCGATTTCGGCGGGCGTGACCGATTACCTCCAGAAGGAGAGCGGGACCGAGCAGTACACCGTCCTCGCCAACCGCATCAAGAACGCGGTCGAGCAGAACCGCTCACAGCAGGCGCTCGCGGCGAGCCAAAAGCGCCTCTCGCGGTTCATCGAGCAGTCGCCGCTGGGGACGATCGAGTACGACGAGTCGTTCACGATCGTCCGGGTCAACGACGCCACCGTCGAGATCACGGGCTATGAGGCCTCCGAGCTCGTCGGCGGGACGTGGCTGCCGATCGTTCCCGAATCGGAGCGCCGACACGTCGCCGAAGTCGAGCGGGACCTGCTCGCGGACCGTGGCGGGTATCAGAGCATCAACGAGATCGTTCGGAAAGACGGCACGCGGCGGCTGACGTCGTGGCACAACTCGGTCGTGACCGACACCGACGGCGAGGTCATCACGATCTTCTCGCAGTTCGAGGACGTCACCGAGGACCGCGAGCGGCGGCGCGAACTCGAACGGACGAACGCCGTCCGCTCGACGCTGTTCGAGACGCTGCCCGTCGGTGTGCTCGCGGAGGACGCCGACCGGCGGGTCCTCCGAGCCAACGAGCGGCTGTTCGAGTTGCTCGACCTGCCCGGGGAACCCGAGGAGGCTATCGGCGACGACTGCGAAGCGTTCGCAGCGGACGTGAGCGGGCTGTTCGCGGAGCCAGAGCGGTTCGTCGACCGGATTAACACCGTCGTCGAGGCGCGTGAGCCGGTTTGGAACGAGGAACTGACGCTCGAAAGCGGACGGACGCTGGAGCGGAACTACCGTCCGATCGAGCTGCCGGACGGACAGGGACATCTGTGGGTGTACTACGACGTCACCGCTCGAAAGGAGCGCGAGCGGCGGCTCGAATCACTGAACGAGACGGCCAGAGAGCTGATGACCGCAGAGAGCTGTGAGGAGGTCGCAGAGATCGGTGTCGAGGCCGCGCGCACGGTACTCGATCTCGACGCGAACGCGATCCACCTGTACGAGGACGGAGCGGGGCTGGTCCCGGTCGCGGCCACCGAGACGGTAGTCGACCTTATCGACGAGGTTCCAACGTTCACCGGCGGCGACAGCATCGCGTGGCGCGCCTTCGAGACGAACGAGGCGCTCTCGATCGACGACGTGCACGAGGACCCCGACATCTACAACCCGGACTCGCCGATCCGAAGCGAGCTTCATCTGCCGCTGGACTCGTACGGTATCCTCATCGGCGGGTCGCCGACCCCCGACGCCTTCGACGCCGAGGACGTCGTTCTCGGCGAGATTCTGGCGGTCACCATTGTCACCGCACTCGAGCAGGTCCAGCGCACGGAACGGCTCGGCGAGCGAGAGCGGGAGTTGACCCGGCAGAACGCGCGCCTCGAGGAGTTCGCGAGCGTCGTCAGCCACGACCTCCGAAACCCGCTGAACGTGGCCGAGGGGCGGCTCTCGCTCGCGATGGAGGACTGCGAGAGCGACCAACTGGAGATGGTCGCGGACGCCCACGACCGGATGGCGGAGCTGATCGAGGATCTGCTCACGCTGGCGCGGGACCGCGAGACGGAGGTCGAGACGGTTCGGATCGAGCTGCAGTCGTTCGTTGACGCCTGCTGGCGGCACGTGGACACGGCGAACGCCGCGCTCGTCGTCGAGACCGACCAGACGGTTCGCGCCGACGAGGCACAGCTCAGACAGCTGTTCGAAAACCTGCTCCGTAACGCGGTCGAGCACGGCGGCGACGGGGTCGCCGTGAGAGTCGGTCCGTTACCGGACGGCGACGGGTTCTACGTCGAAGACGACGGCCCCGGAATCCCCGAAGCCGAGCGCGAGCAGGTGTTCGAGTACGGCTACTCGACGACCCCGGGCGGGACCGGGTTCGGGCTGTCGATCGTCCGGCAGTGCGTCGACGCGCACGACTGGCAGATCCGGGCGGTCGAGGGCCGAGCGGGCGGCGCTCGCTTCGAGATTAGCGGCGTCGACGTCGTCGAGGAGTGACGCTTCGGCGCTGGCGCACTTCGTTTCCTTCGGCGTCGATTTCGCTCGTCTCAGCGTTCGTCGGGGCATCTGTCAGCGCTCACCGGATCTTCCGCACGTCGCTGACGTCGAATCCGCCCTCGTGGATCTCCGTCTCGAAGCGGACGATGTTCTCGCGTTCGATCTGTGAGAGGACGCCGCGGAACTCCTGGACGACCATCGTCCGAGCGCGTTTCGAGCCGCCCGACTCCCACTCGAACTGGAGCGTTCCGTCCGCCGCGTCCATCAGGTGCCCGAGTTGCGTCCGTTCGAGCGTCTCTCGGCTGGCGTACGCGAGGACGAGCCCGCCCCAGCGGTGCGACGCCTTTCCGAGTCCCCGCATCAGCATCGCGATGTCGTTCCACGCCATCTCGTCGGAGATCGCCGCGACGAGGTCCGTGATGGAATCGACGACGACGAGGTTCTCCGGCGCGTGCTCGTTGAGGTACCGGCCGAGCGCCGACAGGACGGACGCCCGCCCCTCCCGTCTGCCGAGGTCCTGCAGCGTGGTGGTCTCGCCGAGGTACCACTCGCGCGGCACCGGACTCAGCTGGAAGTACTCCGGCGAGAAGTCGCGGACGGCGATGTGGTCCGTCGCCTCGCTCACGAGTTCCGCTTCGAGCGCGTATGACATCTCCTGGCGGACGTTCGATTCGTCCGCCGTGAAAGAGAGGTAGTGCACCTCGGGCGGGAGCGCGGCGTTCTCGTGGAGGTCGCCGTAGTGGAGGTCGAAGAGGTCCTCGTCGGCGTGCGCGAGGCCGTTCATCGCCGCGCTCGTGTACATAAACTCCCGTGCGCCGGCCCCCGGTTCGCCGACGAGAAGCACCACCGTCCCCGGCGGTGCGCCGCCGCCGACGATCCTGTCGAAGCGCGAGACGCCGAACGGGATGCGGTCCATACGCGCCCCTCTCGTGCGTCGCCGTTAATCATTTCGGGCGCGGATCCATCGCGATCGGCGCGACTTCATCGGGGTCGACACGGTGCGTGGCCAGCATCGGGTTCGACACTCAGGGCAGCGGACAGAGGCTCGCGGTAAAGACCGCGACCTCGTCGGTCTCGTTGCGAGCGCCGTGAACGGCACCGCGATCGTGACGGACGACGCCGGGCGCGTCGACGGTCTCCTCCTCGCCGTCGCGGACGACGACGACCCGCCCCTCGAGGACGTGGAAGACGTTCGTGCTCTCGGCGTGCTCGTGCGGAGCGAGTTCGGCCCCCGGACCGAGTCCGAACGCCTTCACGAGCACGTCGTCGGTGACGACAAGTTCTGCCGTCTCGATCTCGCCGTCGTCGGGGTCGAGCGTCGCGCGCGCTTCGTCGTACCGGTCGAGTGCGGACATACCCGAACGGTGCGTCGCGACCGTATAGATACTATCGGACGAATCCGATTCTGCCGGGCGTGCCGCCCGCCGGACCGAGCGTAGGTTTATATTTCAAAACGGGGCCAGCACCCCCGTGACGTGAATACCGTCCCGCGTCGGACTGCGACTGCTCGGCACGTCGACGCGGGGACTGTCGGTCGGAGAGCCACCGACCGAAGCCGACAGTGCCGACTGTTCGCCACACGCGACCATAGTACGACCAGCGCTGCCGCTGGACGGGACGGCATCGAAAGAAATCGGATCGAAAGTCGAGTCAGCGCGACGTCCGGATAGGACGGACGGCGTCGTCGGGAAGTGAATCCGGACTCAGCCGAAGAGGTTGCCGAGGCCCTCGCCGGAGGCCTCTTCGTCCTCGTCTTCTTCCGCTTCGTCGGCTTCCTCAGCCTCTTCCTCTTCGTCTTCGTCCTCGTCGGCGGCCTCGACCTCTCCGCCCGAGGCACCGCCCGCAGCGGGTGCGGGTGCGGCGGCGGCCGTCTCGACGGCCTCCTCGATGTCGACGTCCTCGAGCGCGGCGACGAGCGCCTTCACGCGGGACTCCTCGACATCGACGCCGGCGGCCTCGAGGACCGCCGTGACGTTGTCTTCGTTGATCTCTTCGCCCGATTCGTTCAGGATGAGAGCTGCGTAAACGTATTCCATTGTCGTGTACCTTGTTATCCGAACATCGCGCCGAGGCCTTCGGCACCGTCGTCGTCATCGTCGTCGTCGGTGTCGTCGGCGTCGGCTTCAGTGTCTTCGTCTTCGTCGGCCGATTCCTCGTCATCCGCGCTGGCCGCCTCGTCGGCGGCCGGCTCGGGCGCTTCGACGCCCCGGAGCTCCTCCGGAAGCGCCTCCTTGTCGTCGATCTGGGCGGCGAGCGCGCGAAGCTGCGCGTCGGCCTTCGCGACGAGATCCGGAAGCACGTCGGGATCCTCGATCGCGGCGAACAGGCCGAGGGCCTTCGCTTCGCCGGCGGCCTTCGCGAGCAGCGTCGGCGCGGTCTGCGCCGTCGGGTAGCTCGCGTTGACCGAGAGGTTCCGAGCGGCTGCGGCGGCGGACTGGATGTCCGCGCGGTACTCGTCGACGTCGATCGCGAGTTCCTCGGGCTCGAAGAGGACGCCTTCGGAGAAGACGCCGCGGAGGTCGAGACCGACCTCCTTCGGTTCGATACCGAGTTCCCCGAGAACGCCTTCGAGTTCTTCGGAGACGGCTTCGTCGGCCTCGAGGACTTTCGAGTCCTCGGTGACCTGGATCGAGCCGTCCATAATGCGCGCGGCCGCGCCGACCTGCTGGAGTTCGCCCACGAACGGGCCGGGGTCGACGCCCGTGTCACCCTCGGGGATGACGATGTCGTTGGGCGCGATTTCGCCGGCGCTGATCGGAGCGGGCGTCTTCGACGCCTCCAGCTGCTTGTAGAGCCCGAATGGGTTGTCGTTGGTGCCGACGAGCGCCACCTGTCCGGAGACGTACTCGACGATCTCCTCGAGGCCGTCGTCGACCGCCTCCAGCGCGCGGATAGTGAGCGTGTTGCGGCTCATCCGCAGTTCCGCGCTGCCGTGGAGATCGCGCCGCATACTCTGCAGCTGCCGGCTCGGGATGCCCGCGACGTCGACGACGCCGACCGACTGGTAGCCCTCGAGGAACTCGACGAGTTCGTCGACTTCCTCGCGCTTCCACTCGGGGATCGTCTCCGTGCGACGGGCGGATGCGCTTTCGCTCATGCGGGTACCTCCACAGAGGGCCCCATCGTCGTCTTCACGTACATCGAATCGATGTTGAGCGGACCCTTCTCGAGGTTCGCTTCGAGCCGACGAACGATGACGTCGATGTTGTCCGCGATGGCCTCGGCGTCCATATCTTCCGCGCCGACGCGGGTGTGGAACGTCCGGCGATCGCGAGAGCGGAGCTGCACCGTGTTCTTCATTCTGTTCACCGTCTCGACCACGTCGTCGTCCGGCTGAAGCGGCGTCGGCATCTTACCGCGCGGACCGAGAACCGTCCCCAGGTAGCGGCCGATGTCCTGCATCAGGCTGGCTTCGGCCACGAAGAAGTCGGTCTCGTCGGCGAGGTCTTTTGCCGCGTCGGTGTCGTCTCCGAGGTCTTCGAGGTCGTCGCCGTCCAGTACCTGGTCGGCGGCCTCCTCGGCTCGGAGCGCGGTCTCACCGCTCGCGAAGACGACGATCTGGGTCTCCTGGCCGGTGCCGGCCGGCAGAACCACAGACTCGTCGACGCGTTGCGACGGGTCGTTGAGGTCGAGATCGCGCAGGTTCACGGCGAGGTCGACCGTTTCGCGGAATTTCCGCGGCGGCGCCTCGTCGAGTGCGCGAGAGACTGCGTCAATTATCGTATCTGCCATTATTCACCTCCGTAGTACGCAGGATTGCTCCTACGGGTCAGTGAAACAGGCGTCTGCCTGTCTCGTCGGATCGAACGGGAATGGCGGCCTTAAGTCCGTCGAAGCGGATCCCTCGTTTCGGGGGATTTCGGGGGCCTGACGCCCCGTTCGTGGGAATCGTCACCACGGTCGAACGGGCGACCCCTGTCGACCGCGACGTCGGTGATCGAAGGTGACACGCGTGATCCGTCGCCGTCGCGCCGAAGGTCTGCGGGGAGAGCCGCGCCGCTACTCCCCGAAACCGAACAGAGAAAGGACGTCGTCAGCCGCGCGGGCAACGAGATGCGACTTGTGTCCGCCGCGTGGGTCGCTTACTCGGCGAAAACGCCGTCGTACTCGCCGTCGTCCATCCGCTCTTTGAACTCGCGCGGGTTGTTGCCCTCGATCGTGACGCCGAGGGAGGTGCAGGTTCCGACGACCTCCTTTGCGGCGTTGAACGAGTCGTACGAGAGCAGGTCCGAGGACTTTTGCTCTGCGATCTTCTTCACCTGCTCGACGGTCAGATCGGCGACGAAGTCCTTCTGCGGTTCGCCCGATCCCGTCTCGAAACCGGCCTCGTCTTTGACGAGTTCGGCCGTCGGCGGCACGCCGACCGAGATCGAGAAGGAGCCGTCGTCATCGTACTCGACGGTGACGGGGACTTCCATCCCGTCGAATGCGGCGGTCTCGTCGTTGATCTGCTGGACGACGTCCTGCACGTTCACAGGAGTCGGTCCGAGCTCCGGACCGAGTGGCGGGCCGGGGTTAGCCTCCCCGCCGGGAACGAGTACTTCGATGGTTCCAGCCATACCTCACAACACCCTGTGACGACTTTTAACGGTTTTCTTTCGGCCGAACGGCCGTGTCAGTCGGAGGCACGGGGGCTCGCTATCGGAGGTCGAGGCCGAACGGTGCGGAATCGGCCGCCGATTCCGCCATCGCGCCCAGCAGCGCTGCGAGGGCGTCGAGGTCGTCGGTGTCGACGACTTCGACCGGGGTGTGCATGTAGCGGTTCGGGACGCCGATGTTCAGCGACGGGATGCCGCTTCGGGCCGTGTAGAACGCGTCGGCGTCGGTCCCCGTTCGCGTCCCGGTCGCCTGCAACTGCACCTCGACGTCGGCGTCGGCGGCCGCCTCGCGGGCGAGGGTGACGAGCGAGGGATGGTTCGCGCTGCCGCGGGAGATCACCGGTCCGGCACCCAGTTCGACGGGGCCGACCCGGTTCTCGGGAACGTCGGGGCTGTCGGTGGCGTGGGTCACGTCGACCGCGACGGCCGCGTCGGGATCGAGGTCGAATCCGACCATCTTCGCGCCTTGGACGCCGACCTCCTCCTGCACGGTGCTGACGGCGTACACCGTCGCGTCGACGTCGGCTTCGACGGCCGCTTCGAGCGCCGCCGCGGCGGCCCACGTCCCGACGCGGTTGTCCATCCCGCGGGCGGCGAGTCGCGTTCCATAGAGCGGTCGGACGCGGGTCTCGACCGTCACCGGGTCGCCGATCTCGACGATCTCTGCGGCCTCCTCGGCGTCTGTGGCCCCGACGTCGACGAACTGCTCGTCGATGTCGTCGTACTCCTCGTGGCCGACGTCGCGCAGGTGGATGGCTGTCTGCCCGATCACGCCGGCGACGGGCGTCTCGGCGTGGACGGTCACGTGCTGGCCCTTCGAAACCGTTCGGTCTGCGCCCCCGATCGAGTTGATCCGGAGGTAGCCGTCGTCGGTGACGTCCCGGACGATGTAGCCGATTTCGTCGGCGTGCCCCGTGAACGCGATGGAGGCGTCCGCGTCGCCCTCGTGGACCGCCACCGCGTTGCCGTAGGCGTCGGTCCAGACGTCGTCGGCGAACTGCCGAACGTACTCGGTCCACACCCGCTGGCCGACGGCCTCGAATCCAGATGGACTCGGCGTCGTCAGTAGGTCGGTCAGAAAGGTCCGTCTGTCGTCGTTCATAGGGGTGCTCCGACCGGCCGGCACCTGAAACCATCGAATGACGCCCATCTGATACCTTTCCGCAACGATTATCCTTCTTGTCGGCGTATCGAAATATGCGATGAGCGAAAAATCATTCACGTTCTTCGAGATTCATCTGCACGACGGCTTCAGCTTCAGCGCGACGAACACCGCGCCCGCGATCGGCAGGTCGAGCGACGAGGAGGCCGAGGCGGACGCGTCAGACGCCGACCGCGACGAGTCGAGCGGGCTATTCGGCGGCGAGTCGAGTGGCCCTCTCGGCGGGTCGGACGGCTCCGCGGACGACGGACTCCGCGGTCGCCGGGTAGGCGCGTTGGTCGCGCTCGTGCTCCTTTTCGCACTCGCCGCGGCGGCGAAGTCCCTCCGCGGCGACGACGAATCCGGGGAGTTGACCGAACTGGAGGACTTCACCGAGGAGTAGTCCGTCTGCGCGTAGCCAGTCGCCTGTCGGAGAGCGCTTCTCAGCCAGTCGCCCCTCAAGCAGCAGTAGCAGTCAGGCGTCCGGCGAGCGGCAGTAGCAGTGACGGCGGGCATCCCAAAGCGTAGCGAACGGGGGGAGACTCGCAGTCGGATAGCTTAAGCGGTGTCCCCGGCATCGCACCCGTATGACCGTCTCAAGCGCCCCCGGGAAGGTGTACCTCTTCGGGGAGCACGCGGTCGTCTACGGCGAACCCGCCGTTCCCTGTGCGATCGAGCGGCGAGCGCGGGTGACCGTCGACGCCCGCGAGGACGACCATATCCGGGTTGAAGCGCGGGATCTGAGCCTCGACGGCTTCACCGTCGAGTACGCGGGCGAGACCGACTACCGCCCCGACGTCGACGTGTCGAAGGGGCTCGTCGACGCCGCGGTGGGGTACATCGACGCCGCCGTCGGGCAGGCCCGCGACGCCGCGGACGCCCCCGACGCCGGCTTCGACATCACCGTCGAGAGCGAGATTCCGCTCGGCGCGGGACTCGGGTCGTCGGCGGCCGTCGTCGTCGCCGGCATCGACGCGGCGACGCGGGAGCTCGGCGTGCCGCTCGCCCCCGAGGAGATCGCCGAGCGCGCCTACCGCGCGGAGTACGAGGTACAGGACGGGCAGGCCTCGCGCGCGGACACGTTCTGTTCGGCGGTGGGCGGCGCGGTCAGGGTCGAGGGCGACGACTGCCGGCGGATCGACGCGCCGAACCTCCCGTTCGTCGTCGGATTCGACGGCGGCGCGGGCGACACGGGCGAACTCGTCGCGGGCGTTCGACGCCTCCGCGAGGAGTACGGGTTCGCCGCTGACACCGTCGAGAGCATCGGCGACATCGTCCGGACCGGCGAGTCGATTCTCGCGGACGCGGACCCCGACTCGGTTCCGAGCGACGACCTGCTGACCGAACTCGGCCGGCTGATGGACTTCGATCACGGCCTGCTCGAGGCGCTCGGCGTCTCCTCGCGGACGCTGGACAATATGGTCTGGGCCGCTCGCGAGGCGGGCGCCCACGGGGCGAAGCTCACCGGCGCGGGCGGGGGCGGATGCATCGTCGCGCTCGATGAGACGTCCGAAACCCGGACCGCACTCCGGTACACCGCCGAGTGCACAGACGAGTTCCGGGCCGAGCTGGACCGCGAGGGCGTTCGCGAAGAGGACTCGGCCGATGCGTCGGGCGAGGGGACGAGTCCGGAGGCTGAGGAACTGTGACGGTCGTCCTCAAGCTCGGCGGGAGCGTCGTCACCGACAAGGAAACGCCCGAGACGGTCGACGAAGAGACGCTCGCCGCGGTCGCGAGCACCATCGCCGAGGCGGACACGACGCGGCTCGCGCTCGTCCACGGCGGCGGGAGCTTCGGTCATCCCCAAGCGGAGCGACACGGCGTGAGCGTCGCCGACGGGAGCCGCGACGCCGCCGGCGTCTGGGCGATCCACGACGCGATGCGCCGGCTGAACGACGCAGTCATCCAACAACTGCACGACGCCGGCGTGCCGGCGCAGCCGGTGCACCCCTTCTCCGTGGGCGCTCGCGACGCGGACGCAGCGCTCGCGTTCCCGCTCGACTCCACGGCCGCGATGCTCGCGGAGGGCTTCGTGCCCGTTCTCCACGGCGACGTGATCACCCACGCCGGCGCGGGGGCGACGATCATCAGCGGCGACGAACTGGTCACGCGTCTCGCGGGCGGGCTCGACGCCGACTCGGTCGGGCTCTGTTCGACCGTCCCCGGCGTCTACGACGACGACGGCCGAGTGATCCCTGAGATCACGGATCTCGCGGACGTCGACGCGGCGCTCGGGGGCTCGGAGGCGACGGACGTGACCGGGGGGATGGCGGCGAAGGTCCGCGCGCTCCTCGACCTCGGGGCGCCCGCACACGTGTTCGGCCCCGACGCGCTCGAGGCGTTCCTCGCGGGCGAGAACGCGGGGACCGTGATCAGCGGGGGGAACTGACGGAGTATCGCGCCGCCTCTGGCTTCTCACTCGACCTCGGCGAGCGCGCCCACCGATTCGACACTCCCGACACCGATCCGATCGTTTCCGCGTCGACTACTGAGCCGTCGGTAGCGTCCGGCTCGCGATCGAGCTGTTCTTCGATGGCCTCCACTCGGGCATCGGAAGGTATAGTAGCGTTTGCAAGTCTTTACACACTCGACCGCACGACGGCGTGCGGTGGGATGTGCAATCAGTTGCAAACGCTACTATAGCTCCATATCCGGGCGAAGGTCGCGTTCCATAGAGCAGTCGCGCGAGGAGCCGGTCCCCGGTCGTCCCTCCGACCCACCGATCCGCCGTTTCGAGCCGCCGAATCCGTGGCGCCAATTCTGTCGAAAACACCTTCGTCAATCGTCTAAACGCCGATCGAAAAAATATGGAGTTATCCCGCTGGAGCACAGCGGTCACGATAGACACACCTACGATCATGTCTGGAAAATACGATCTCGTCATCGTCGGCGGGGGTATCAGTGGGGCATCGCTTCTCTACACCACGGCGAAGTTCACCGACATCGACTCCATCGCCCTGATCGAGAAGGAGCCGGAGATCGCGGCGATCAACTCACATCACACGAACAACTCCCAGACGCTTCACTTCGGGGACATCGAGACCAACTACACCTTGGAGAAGGCCGAGGGCGTGAAGACGGGCGCGGAACTGCTCGCGGGCTATCTCGAGAACCACGATGCCGACCGCGAGATGCACGCGAAACGCAGCAAGATGGTCCTCGGCGTCGGCGAGGAGGAAGTCGAGAAGCTGGAACGCCGTTACCACGACGAGGGATTCGGCGACCTGTTCCCGAAGCTCCGGCCGATCGGTCGCGAGGAGATCGGCGAGTTGGAACCGAAGGTCGTGGAGGGACGCGACCCCGACAAGGAGATGCTCGCGCTGCAGACGCCTGACGGGTACGTCGTCGACTACGGCGCGACGGCGAAGTCGTTCGTCGAGCGCGCACGCGAGGAGTCCGCGGTCGACGTCTACACGGGGACGAAGGTCGAAGACGTCACGAAGAGCACCGATGGGTACACGCTCTCGACGAGTCGGGGGCCCTTCGACTGCGAGGTCGCCGTCGTCGCCGCGGGGTCACACAGCCTCCAGATCGCAAAGGAGCTCGGCTACGGCGAGGATATGGTGCTTCTGCCCGTCGCCGGGAGCTTCTTCCTCGCGAACGACCTGCTGAACGGGAAGGTCTACACGCTTCAGATGAAGAAACTGCCGTTCGCGGCGGTTCACGGCGACGCCGACGTCCACGACTCCAGCGTCACTCGCTTCGGGCCGACGGCGAAGCTCGTCCCGACGCTCGAACGGGGCCGCGTCTCGACCGTGGGGGACTTCTTCGACGTGTTCGGACTGAACGCCGCGTCGTTCCTCAGCTACGGGAACATCCTCGCAGACCGGATTCTCCTCCCCTACGTGCTCAGGAACCTCCTGTACGACGTCCCGAACCTCGGCGCGCGGTCGTTCCTCCCGGAGGTCCAGAAGGTCGTCCCGAGCGTCGAACTCGACGACATCGAGCGCGCGAAGGGCTACGGCGGGGTCCGCCCCCAGATCGTCGACACGAGCGCGAAGTCGCTCGACATGGGCGAGGCGAAGATCGTCGGCGACGACATCATCTTCAACATCACGCCCTCGCCGGGGGCCTCGACCAGCCTGAAAAACGCGATGCGGGACACCGAGACGCTCTTGGAGTTCTTCGAGACGGACTACGAGTTCGACGAGGACGCCTTCCGCGCGGATACGATCGACAACTTCCCGCGCGGGGAGTGAACCCGCGCTGCTGATTCCGGCAGAATTCCCGATTGGATCGTCGAACTGTCGTCCTTTGTCTCCGGAAAGCGACCGTATACCGGATATCAAACCAATTCTCTCTATAATCGGATATCTGTATATTCTACCGGGCGATTTTGAAAACGAATACGGAAGCCTTATCCGTCAATCGGACATTCGTCTATTTGCAATGGCAAACGGTACGGTTGATTTCTTCAACGACACGGGCGGTTACGGTTTCATCGAGACAGAAGACGCTGACGAGGACGTGTTCTTCCACATGGAAGACATCGGCGGCGAAGATCTCACAGAAGGTACGGAACTCGAATTCGAGATTGAACAGGCCCCCAAGGGCCCCCGCGCGACGAACGTCGTCCGCGTCTAATCCGGTTACACCGTCGCCGTCCGGTCTTCACGAGGGCTTCGCGCTCGTGACCCGGCCAGAACGCCTCGCGTTCTGTTGACGACGACAACCGCGATTTTCCAACTCACTACGCCCGATAGCGTTCACGCCGTCGAACGGTGTGGCTGATCGCTTCAGCGGCGCCGCCGAATGTGACAACCGGTAGCTATTAGTCCGCCCGTCGTTCCGTCCTCACCGTGAGCGTATCGATCACTGACACGGTTCGGGGAATGGCGGATCGAGCGAACCCGGCGTTCGGGGCCGGTGCGGTTTTCGTTCCCGTGGCGCTGCTCGTCGCGGCGGTCCTGTTCGGGACGACACAGCAGTTAACGTACGTCCACGTGATGGCTGGGGTGCTCTGGACGGGGATCGACCTGTTTATGGCGCTGGTTCTCGGTCCCGTCCTCGGCGGGCTCGCCGTCGAGCGGCGCGCGGCCGTCTTCCAGCGATTCACGCCCAAGATGACGTTTCTGATGCCGACGCTGGCGTTCACCACGATCATCGGCGGGATGGTGCTGGCGGCGGATCTCGGCTTGCTCCCCGGTCTCGCCGCGTGGGGCGGGCTGTTCTCCGTCGTTGCGATGGGGCCCGCGCTGCTCGCGGTCGGCTACCAGTTCGACGCCCTCACCGACTGGCGCTGGCTCGCTTTCTTCGCCGTCATCGTCGGCGGCGGGGCCGCCTCGCTCGTCGCGAACCTGGGAGCGCTCGCGATGCCCAGCGCGGCGATTCTGCTCGCGCTCGCCATCGTCACCGTCCTCACGGTCCTCGGATTCGGCGTCCTGCTTCCCGGCGAGGCCCGGATGTACCTCGAGATGACCTCAGAGAGCCCCGACGCCGACCTCATCGGATCGATCGGGATGCGAAACGCGAAACTCAGCGGCGTGCAGGGTGTTTTGCAACTCAGCATCGTCGCTGTGATGGTGTACATCCGCTGGGGCGGGTTCTGAAGAGAGACCGCGGTCGGTGAAAGCCGCTAACCGGGTGTCGCCGTCGCCGTGGCGACCGACGCCGACTCGTTCGCGCGGACCTGCACGTAGCGCTGGCCGACCATCCCGTCCATCAGGCTGTCGACCGGCGCGCGGTCGTCTCTGAGGACGGGCACGTCACCGGTCGGTTCGTCCCGGCGGTACGAGGAGAGGTCCCCGGAGAGGTCGATTCCGAGGTCACGATCCGCGTTCCGGGACTGCAGCGTCTCGCGGGTGAGAAGCGTCCCGTCTTTCGTCGCGACGACCTCGATGTTCTGGACGACCGGTCCGCCGGCGGTCGGGAAGCTGTAGACGCGCGGGTACACCTCCTGCATCGTCTTGTACTCGGCGCGGTAGAACTCCGAGGCCGGTCCCGTGGGCGCGGAGATGAGGTTCGCGAGGAGGACGCCGTCGTCGTCGAGACGCTCGGCGGCGAGGCGCATGAACTCGACCGTCGTCAGCTGAAACGGCACGGTGTCCTTTCGGTAGGCGTCGAGGACGATCACGTCGTAGGTGTGGTTGGTCTCTTCGAGGTACTGTCGACCGCCGTCGACGTGGACGTTCATCCGCGGGGAGTCGGGGACGCCGAAGTACCGGTCGGCGGCGTCGACGACCGCGGGGTCGATCTCCACGACGTCGACCGTGACGTTCGGGTATCGATCGTGGAAGATCCGCGGCCCCGTGAACCCGCCGCCGCCGATAAACAGCACGCGGTCGACGTCGTCGACGCTGTCGGTGAAGAGCAGCGACGCGTGGAAGTACCGCGTGTACTCGAAGACGTGTCGCGTGGGGTCCTCGCGGTCCATCGCGCTGTGGGGTTGCCCGTCGAGATACAGCGTCCGAGTGTCGCCGCGGTCGACGACGCGGAGCTCCTGATAGGCGGTCTGCGTCCCGTAAACCGTGTCACCGACGACGCTCGGGCCGACGCCGCCGGTGGCGGCGGCGGCGACGAGCGCGAGCGCGACGCCGCCGACGCGGAGGCTCTCGCGCCGATCGAGGTCGGGCACGGCGACGACGGCCGCTGCGGCGACCGCGGAGAGACCGAGGACGAGGCCGATCTGCGGGATCGAGAGCGCCGGCACGAGGACGTAGGTCGTCGCGAACGCGCCGACGATGCTCCCGACGGTCCCCACTGCGTAGACGTGGCCCGCCGTGGCGCCGACGTCGCCGCCGGCGAGCTCCGCGGCGTACGGGCTCACGTATCCGAGGAGGTAGGTCGGCGGCCCGAACAGCAGCGTGATCGCCGGCAGGGACGCGAACCGGCTCGGGAGCGGCAGTATCCCGGTCGACTGGACGGCCATATCTCCGAAGAGGACCACGCCGGCGACGTAGAGCGCGGTCGCGAGGAAGACGCCGACGAGACGGGCGTGCGACGCGTTCTCGGCCGCTCGCTTCCCGCCGCGGTGGTAGCCGAGGCTGAGCGCGGCGAGGAAGACGCCGATGATGCCGCCCCACGTGTAGATGCTGCTTCCGAACTCCGGGGCGAGGATCCGTCCGGCGAGGATCTCGAGGCCCATACTCGTGACTCCGGAGACGAACACGGCCGTCTCGGGTCTCGTCGGCCAGCGCTGCGGAACGAGCCGCGAATCCATCGCTCGGATTGAGGGGCGGCAGCGACTTCAACGCCGCGGCCGCACCGCAGCCGCAACCGCGAAACGAGAAAGGAGGATATAGGGTGCCGCGGGTGAAACGTCCGACAGAGCCATATGTTCGAGCGAATCTTGCTGCCGACTGACGGAACCGACTCGATGGACGCGGTCGTCGAGACCGCGGCCGACATCGCCGGTCGTCGCGACGCCACCGTGTACGTCCTCTACGTCGTCGACGACAGGGCGTTCCTCACGCTCCAAGAGGAGATGAAAACCGACGTGCTCGAAGAGCTGACCGGCGAGGGCGAGGCCGCGACCGACCGCGCGGCGACGCGTCTCCGCGACGCCGGTATCGCCGTCGAGACGGCGATCGGACAGGGCGACCCGGCTGACGAGATCCTCGCGTACGCCGAGGAGATCGACGCCGACCTCATCACGATGGGGACCCGCCGAGGCGACTACGCGAACAACCTGATGGGGAGCGTCTCCCAGAAGGTCGTCGCCCGCGCGTCCGCGCCCGTCCTCACGACGAACCTCGCGGCCGAGGAGTGATGGTCGCCGACCGCTCCGCTCGCGGCGCTCACTCCTCGGGGTCGAAATCCAGTGCGACGGAGTTGATGCAGTAGCGCTTGCCCGTCGGCTCCGGGCCGTCCTCGAATACGTGCCCGAGGTGGCCGCCGCAGTTGCCACACAGCACCTCGACGCGTCGCATTCCGTGTCGCGTGTCCGTCCGCGTCTCGACGGCGCCCTCGTCGGCGTCGAAAAAGGACGGCCACCCCGACTGGGAGTCGAACTTCGTCTCGCTGTCGAACAGGTCGGCGCCGCAGCCGGCGCACCTGAAGGTCCCGTCGTCGTGGACGTCGAGATACTCGCCGCTGAACTTCGGCTCCGTCCCGCGCTCGCGGAGGATCGCGTACTCCTCCTCGGTGAGCCGTTCGCGCCACTCGTCTTCGGACTCCGGAAGCGCTCGCTCCGCCGCGTCGCTCTCTGTCGTTTCGTTCGCCATACCCACCGTTGGGGACGGAGCGTCAAGAACTTCGCCCTCGTCCGGTGGAGCGCTGTTGCGAACAGTCGGCACGCCAGTTTTCGGTCCGAGCGTTCCCTCACGGTCGTCTCTGACCGGTTCCCCGCGCCGACGTGCCGAACAACCGCGACTCGGCGGGGGGCGGCTGCTACGTGATACGGGTACTGGTCTCGTTTTCGTATATAAACGCTCGCGGACGTGGCGGCCGCTGAGAGGTTCCCCTTCAGGCAGTCGACCCGCCGGCAGTCGAATCGCAGTCGTTCATTCCTCGTCGCGTCTGAGCAGCGGCGGGAGGCGGAGTCGTTCGAGGTCGTCGACGTCGAAGCCGTCGAGCAGCGACGGTCGGTCGATCGCGTCCGGGAGCTCCACCGGTCGGTCGTCGACGGAGAGCGACTCCGGCGGCGGCGTCGGCGACTCCTCGCCTTCGACGAGTTCCTCCCACGCCGCCTCGTCACTGTCGTGGAGCGGGCGGACGTCCGCGACGTTCCGCTTTCCCTCCTCGAAGGCCAGATCGAGGACGCTGCGCTCGTACGCGCTGGAGGCGAGCGCCCGGATCCGCGACCGCTCTTCGGGGTGGCGGTGACCGAGTTCGGCGGCGATACCGAGGGCGTACATCCGCTGGAGCGCGCTCTCGCCCGAGAGCGATTCCCAGTCCGTATCGAAGACGCGTTCGTACATCTCAGAAGTCCACGCGCTTGGTCGGGTCGATGACGATCCCCCCGTCGGTGAACCGGAGCGACCGGATGTCACAGTCGATGTCGGTGCCGCGCATCTTCACGACCTGTATCCCGCGCGTCATACCGGTCGCCTCGAGGTAGTTGTGGAAGAAGATGACGCCGTGTGCGAGGTAGTGTTCGTCGGAGTACGCGCTCGGGTCGGTCATCTCCGAGATGAGAAGCGTCGTGGCGCCACACTCTTTCAGCGCCGTGAGAAACCGCGTCATCTCCTCGTCGCCGTCCGCGAAGAACAGCTCCAGAAGCATCGTCGAGTCGATGACCAGCCGGTCGATGTCCCGGGAGTTGACGAACGCGACGATCTTGTCCGTCAGGCTCTGTACGCTTGACGGACTGCCGCTCTGTGACTGATTCAGCAGGCGTTTTCCCTGCTTGCTCGCTAGGTTGACGAACCGGAACTGCTCGGAGTTTGTGAGCGTCTCGAAGCCGAACTCGAAGTTCGACATGTCGTCGACGAGTTCCTCGCGCGACTCGTGCATCGTGATGTAGAGGCAGTTCTCTCCGTTCCTGAGTCCCTCCGCGGTGAACTGGGCGGTGAACGTCGTCTTGCCGCTCCCCGGTGGCCCCGAGAGGACGTACAACCGCCCCGGAAGGAATCCGCCCTGGATCAGGTGGTCGAAGCCGCTGATCCCGCTCGGTATCCGCATAGTGGGTCCTCATTCGACTCCCGTATAACGGTTCCGTCCCGTTTTCGCCGATCGGAGGCCCGTGGGTCTGCCGGTCGATATCGATTCGCTCGCAGTGTGTTACCCCCTGTGAGACAGCCTTTACTTCCCCGGATCCCAACCTCCGTTCGTGTCGCTCACCGTCAGAATCGATCCGCACGTCCACTCGGAGGCCTCCTACGACGGGACCGACCCCGTGGAGTTACTCTTAGAACAGGCCGCAGAGATCGGACTCGATGCCGTCGTCGTGACCGACCACGACGTGGTGCACGAATCCGTGCGCGCGGCCGAATTAGCCCCGGTGTACGGGCTCGTCGGTATTCCGGGAGTCGAGGTGTCGACGGCTGACGGCCACCTGCTCGCACTCGGCGTCGAGGAGATGCCGCCGCGTCGCGCACCGATGGACGAGACGGCCGCGTGGGTGCGCGACCGCGGCGGCGTCGCGATCGTCCCGCACCCGTTCCAGCGGAGTCGCCACGGCGTCCGCAAACGGAACCTCTCCGGCGTCGACCCCGACGCCATCGAAGTGTACAACTCGTGGGCGTTCACGGGGTGGAAGAACCGCCGCGCTCGGCGCTACGCCGACGCCAACGGCTACCCCGGCGTCGCCGGCAGCGACGCCCACAAGGTCGGGTACGTCGGCCGCGCGTACACCGAAATCGAGATCGAAGACGTCGCGCGCGCGGAGTTGACGTCCGACGTGGTACTCGATGCGATCCGCGACGGCGCGACCCGCGTCGAGGGTCGTCGGACGCCGATTCCGACCTCCGCGCGCCACTACGCCGGCGCGGGCGCGCGGAAGAGCGGCTGGTACGCCAAATACGGCGCGTACAAGAGCGGTGCGCTCGCGAAGACGGGCGCGCTCGGGGCCGCGCGGATGCTCTATCGGCTCTCGCCGCTCTCGCAGTAGCGCTTCGGCGACGTCGCCGCTCGCCGGTTCGGGAAGGGGGATAATTGGTGGATCGGGAGCGGTGCGCGGCGGGCGTTTATCGTGGGTCGCCCGCACCCGTGGTGATGGTGATCACACGTAGTCGATGCCGTCCCACGTGGGGCCGCCGCCGTGCCACTGGTGGTTGGTCGGGCCGCCGAGAGACTCCTCTTTCCACTCGATCGGCTCCCAGTCGGGCTCGAAGTTCAGATAGCCCGGGCCGGCGAACAGCTCGAGGCGCAGTTGGCTCGCGGGATCCTTCACATACATACAGTCAGCGCGCGTGATGGCGTGCATCGCCGGGCCGTTGCTGCGGTTGTTGATCTCCAAGCCGTGCTCGCTGCAGATGTCGCCCGCCGTCCAGAGGTCCTGCAGGCTGTCGAGGTGGAACGCGACGTGGTGGAACTGCGTCGGGTCGTCCTCGGCCTCGCGGTGGATCGCGATGTCGTGCGGCAGCGGCGTGACGGCGTACCACCAGCCCCAGTACTCGCCGTTTTTGTCCTCGTAGCGCTCGTTCAGTTGGAAGTTCATCGTCTCGCGCAGCCACTCGTCGTGTTTGAACGCGTTCTCGCCGGGATCGTTCACGTGGATGTGATCGATCCGCCGCGGCGCGATCCGGTTGGCGAGCGACTCGCGGTAGTTGCGATTGAGCAGGCCGGAGCGCTGGCCCTCGGGCGCGCGCGGTTTCTCGACGTCCCAGTAGAACTCGTAGTTGTGACCGAACTTGTCCACGCGGATCGCCTCGCCGATGCCGTTCTCCTCGCCGGCCGCGACGTGCGTGACCTCTTCTCCCTCCGCCTTCAGTTGGGCCTCGAGGTCCGAAAGCGCCGCCTCGCTCTCGGTCCTGAACGCGAAGTGGTCGACGCCGGTCTGACCGCTCTCGGTGAGACTCAGGGTGTGATGCTCCCAGTCGCGCATTCCGCGGAGGTAGGCGGTGTCACCGTCGCGTTCGGTGATCTGAAAGCCCATCACCTCGTTGAAGAACCACAGTGATTCGTCGAGGTCGGGAGTGTGCGCCGCGACGTGTCCGAGTTTAGCAACAGGGGAGTTTCGTCGTTTCATTGTTGTGACCGTGGTGTCGGTTCGTGGGGGGTGGTCGAGACCCGCCACCAGACACGAAGTAGTTCGACGGCGAGTGAGGTATAGCGCCACCCCCGGTATCGGGGGCATTTTTAACCAGCCGGTGGAAAAACCGTGATCGATGACGAACGATTATTGGTATCGCACGCCCTCGGGACAGATATGAGTGGGATCCGCGCGGAGATCGCGATCGACTCCCCGTCGGACTGCCCGGCCGCCTTGGCGTCGGCCGCGACGGGGGGAGAGGCGTCAGCCGTCTCGAAGTCCGTGCCGAGCGATCCCAGCGACGACGTCGTCGAGGAGTTCACGCTGGAGTCGCCGACGACCCCGGACGGGACCGAGCGCGACGGCGCCGTCTCCGCCGCCGACACCGAGATGCGAGAGGTGTTCGCCTACGGTTCAGAGCGGGTGTACAGATTCGAGCGATCACAGGCGCGAACGTGTCTCTGTGAGTGCGTCGAGCAGTTCGGCTGTCCGATTCGCGACGTGTTCTCCCGCGACGGCGATCTGACGATCAGCTTCCACGCCCCCGACGTCGACACGCTGCGCGAGGTGATCGCGCGACTCGACGAGCGCTGGGACGGCGTCTCGTTGCATCGACTCGTCCGATCGGGCGGCGGTAGCGGGAGCGGGGATCTCGTGCTCGTCGACCGGAGCGAACTGACCGACCGACAGCGGGACGTGCTTCGGACCGCCCACGAGATGGGCTACTTCGAGTATCCGAAGCGCGCGAACGCAGGCGAGGTGGCGGACGAACTCGGCATCGATCGCTCGACGTTCGCAGAGCACGTCGCGGCCGCACAGGGAAAGCTCCTGTCCACGATCCTCGACGCGTAGTTCCCCGACGTCGCCCCCGAGCGTACTCACCGGGAGCGACACCTCGAGCGCGAACCGGTGCTACCCGGTCCCGGCCGCCGCTACGACCTCGGCCGGGCGCTCACGAGTTCGTCGTAGCGCGCGCCGGTCTGTTTCAGCGTCTCCGTCGAGTACAGGCGCTCGTGGTCGAACGGGAGGTACTCCTCGGCGAGTTCGTCGATCTTGGCGTCGACGGCGTCGCTCTCGCGGCCGTGGATCATCGTGAAGAGGTTGTAGGGCCACCCCTGCTCGGGCCGCCGCGGGCGGTGATAACACAGCGTCACGTACGGGAGTTCGCCGGCCGCCTCGCCGCGCGCGTCGAGTTCGCCGTCGGGGACGTCCCAGACGACCATACAGTTCGCGTCGAAGCCGGTAACGACGTGGTTGACGACGCAGCCGACGCGCTTGATACAGCCGCCCTCGAGGAGGCGTTCGACCGCGTCGACGACGGTGCCGGCGTCCGCGCCGACGGCGTCGGCGACGTCGCGGTAGGGCGTCGCAGAGAGCGGGAGGCCGTCCTGAATCTCGACGAGGACGGCCGCCTCCAGCTCCGAGAGGTGGCCGGCGGCCTCCTCGGAGATCCGAGTCGCCGACGCGTCCGTCGACGCCACGCTCTCCCGTGCGAACGCGTCGTCGTTGACGACGGGGAACTCCAGGTCGATGTAGTAGTCGGTGAGCATCGGAAGGGCCAGGACGTCGCAGCCGGTCCGCGTCTCGATCTCTCCGAGGATCGAATCGCGCTTCTCGCGGCCGGCCGCGGTGACGACGAACCACATGTTCCACGCGTGGTCCCGTCGGTAGTTGTGGTTCACCTGTCGGTAGCCGTTGATCACGTCGGCGATCTCCTCGAACCGCTCTTCGGGCGCGGAGACGGCCGCGAGCGTCGAGCTTCCGATGACGGGCGGGTTCAACACCGCGCCGAACCGCCGGAAGACCCCTCGTTCGCGGAGACGGCGGACACGGTCGAGCGCCGCCTCCTCGCCGATTCCGAGCTCCTCGCCGACGACGCGGAAGGGCCGTTCGACGACGGGAAAGCCGCTCTGGTACCCGTCGACGAGCGCGGCGTCGACGTCGTCGAGGTCGGCGCGCCAGTCCTCGTCCAGTGCGCTCATTGGGCGGCCTTCGAGCCCGAGGGACGTACCTATTTCGGCCTCGGTCCGCGCGATCGATCCGACGCCGTGAGAACCGAACGGATCACTTTTGGCGGTCGCATCCGTACGCGGTGACATATGGCGCAATCGCCGGAAACCGCCGAATACGGGGAGTGGCCGCTGAAACGACTGATGACGGAGGTCGTCGGAACGGGGGTCAAATCCGCCGAAGACCTCTCGCGCGAGCAGGCGACCGAGGCGATGCGACGCATCCTCGCCGGCGAGCCCGATCACACCACGCTCGGGGCGTTCTGGCTCGCGAACCGCTGGAAGCACAACGTCGCAGAGGAACTCGCCGCCTACGCCGACGTGATCGCCGAGGACGTCGTCTACGCAGAGCCGGACTGCGACCCCGTCGACTGCGGGGCCAACTACGACGGCAAGGGCGACACCGCGATCCTCGGGGCCGCCGCGGGCATCGTCGCGGCCGGCGCGGGCACGCCCGTCGTCGTCCACTCGGGCGACCGCGTCCCGACGCAGAAACAGGACGCCTACAAGCACGTCCTCGACGAACTCGGCGTCCGGACCGAACTCGCACCCGCCGAGAGCGCCGAGATGGTCGACGAGACCGGGTTCGGGTTCTACTACCAGCCCGAGTTCGCCCCGCGCGTGCACGCGTTGTGGGACCGCCGCGATCAGATGGGCGTGCGGACGTTCGTCAACACCGTCGAGACGATCGCCAACCCCGCGAGAGCCGACGTCCACCTCGGCTCGTTCTACCACCTCGCGTTCGCGAAGAAGATCGTCGACACCTTCGATCGGATGGACTCACAGAGCCCCCGTCGTGTCGTGATGTTCCAAGGCATGGAGGGCTACGACGACATCCGGCCGGGATACACGAAGGTCGGCGAGTGGACTGACGGCGAGTTCCGGGATTACGAGATCGAGACCCCCGAGTACGGGATGGAATTCGAGTACGAGGACCTCGAGGTCGACCCCGACGACGTCGCGGGCGACTCCGCGCGCCTCACCGAGGCGGTCGTCGCCGGCGAGCGTGACGATCACTTCGCGGACGCTGTCGCCCTCAACGCGGCGTTCCGGATCTACGCCCGCGAGGACGCCGAAACCATCGACGAGGGGCTGGAGATGGCGCGCGAAAGCATCGAGTCGGGCGCGGCCGAGGCCGTCCTCGACGACCTCCGCGCGTTCTGACCGGCGATGAGTTCGGGGTCGGGAGCGTCGAGAGAGGACACCGTTTTGTATCCCTCGCTCCTCCCCACGGTATGGTCGACGACTCCGATCTGGAGAACCCCGAGAACCCCGTCGTTACGCTGCACACCACGAAGGGCGACATCACGCTCGAACTGTTCGAGCAGCGCGCCCCGCGAACCGTGGAGAACTTCCTCGGTCTCGCGACCGGCGAGAAGGAGTGGAGCGACCCCGAGACGGGCGAGACGCGCACGGACTCGCTGTATGAGGGCACGGTCTTCCACCGGATCATCGACGACTTCATGATCCAGGGCGGCGACCCCGAGGGGACGGGACGCGGCGGTCCCGGCTACACCTTCGACGACGAGTTCCACGAGGACCTGAACCACGACGGCGCGGGCGTCCTCTCGATGGCGAACCGCGGCCCCAACACGAACGGCTCGCAGTTCTTCATCACGCTCGGCGCCCAGCCGCATCTCGACGGCCGCCACGCGGTCTTCGGGCGCGTCGTCGACGGGATGAGCGTGGTGACGGAGATCGGCGACGTCCCGACCGACAGCGACGACAAACCGGTCCGAGACATCGAGATCGAATCAGTCGACGTCGAGTAGTCGCGTTCTGCGGGGCTTTCACCGACTCTCGCCCCCATCCGAGTCGGCTTCGATTCGGACGCGGACGGCCTCGTCCCCGTCGACGGCGCCCACGGTGAGGCGGATTCCGGCGGAGCGAATCACGTCGCCGGAAACGGGCGCGCGTCCGAGCTCGCCCGCGAGGAACGACGCGACGGACGTCTCAGTCCCGACGTCGGCGGGAAGCGAGACGTCGAGGAGCCGAACGGCCTCTCCCAGCGGAGCGTCGCCGCGAGCGATCACTGCCTGCCCTGCGACGCGCGTGATCGACGGGGGGTCGTCGCCTTCCGGAATCTCGCCGACTAACTCCTCGACGATGTCCTCGGCCGTGAGAATTCCCTCGACGGTTCCCGATCCGTCGAGGACGACCGCCAGCGCGAACCGCTCGTTTTGGAGATCACGGAGGACGCCGTCGACTGCTCTGTCGCCGAAGATCGAGAGCACAGGGTGAAGGTGAGCCGACACCGACGCCGCATTCGATCCGGGCGCCGAGACGGAGCCCCGTTCGGCTCCGCCGCTGTTCTCTCCGTCGCCGCTGCCGCCGATTTCGAGCTCGGCGACGAGGTCCCGGAGGTCCACGGAGCCGACGATCCGGTCGAGAGAGCCCTCGTACACTGGCAGGTGCGTGACCCGATGGGTGGCGCAGAGGCCGATCGCCCGTTCGGCCGTCGCGTCGGCCTCGACGGCGATCACCCGGTCCCGCGGCGTCATCACGTCGCGGGCGGGCGTCCCGGAGAACTCGAGCGTTCGCTGGATGAGTTCGCGCTCGCCCGGGTGGACGACGCCGGCGCGTTCGGCGGATTCGACGAACGCGTTCACCTCCGCGCGGGTCACCGCCGCCGGCTGATACGCCGTCGAGCCGCCGGTCAGGCGGACGACCCCACGGGTGACGAGTTCGAAGCCGGCGACGAGCGGGAACATCGCCGTCTGTACGAGTTCGAGGGGCCGGGCGACCCGCAGCGACCACGACTCGGCGTTGGCGACGCCGTAGGACTTCGGCGAGATCTCTCCGACGACGAGTACGAGCACGCTCACGAGAACCGTCGAGGCGGTGACCGCGTACCCGGCCGGGAGCCGATCGACGAGGATCGTCGTCGCGATTGATGCGATGGCGATGTTGACGACGTTGTTGCCGACGAGGATCGTCACCAGGAGGCGGTGGGGATTCTTTCGGAGTCGACGGAGCGCGGCGACGCGGTCGTCGCCCGCATCGAGCCCCGAGACGAACAGGTCGTCGATCGAGAAGAGCGCGATCTCCGACGAGGAGAAGAAGGCGCTGATCAGAAGGAGGGCGGCGACGCCTCCGATTGCGGCGAACGGCACCGTCGCGACCGCCTGTGCGAGCGAAAACATACGTGTCCCGTGAATCTCGACGATAAAGAAGGAGGGGATGAACCGACAGCGCAAAGACGCCGCCGCCGCTACGCCGACGTATGAGTGAGGTCGACGACAGCGAGGACGCGCCCCTCTCACCGAGCGACATCGGCGACGAGGCGAACGCCCCGCCGGTCTCGGAGAAGCCCTACAAGATCATCTTCGAGGGGAACAAATGCATCGGCGCGGGTCGCTGTGCCGAGGTCGCGGCCAACTGGGAGATGGACATCACCTCCGGTCTCGCGCGCCCGAAATCGTACTTCATCGGCGAGGACGAACTCGACGAGAACGTCCGCGCGGCGTCGGTCTGCCCCGCGAAGAAAGACCGCGGCGTGATCCACGTCATCGATCGCCGAACCGACGAGGAAATCGCGCCCGACCCCCACGGCGACGGTACCCTGAGCGTCGACTGGTAGGTCGTCAGCGTCCGTCGAAGCGAAACCACTATCCGGTCGTCCGCGGAATGCTCGCTTGCGCGGGGGTGGCTGAGCCAGGCCAAAGGCGGCGGACTTAAGATCCGCTCCCGTAGGGGTTCGTGGGTTCAAATCCCATCCCCCGCACTGGAGATCCGAGCGACAGCGAGGGCGCTCCGACCCGCCGGCAGCGATACGTCCTGTCCGCGCCGCAATACACTTCCTTCCCGGCTTCCTAGACGTCGATATGTACGTCCGGGACGCGAAAAACCGCGATGAGGTCTGGTTACTCGACAGGATCGAGGAGGCGGACATCGACGACCCCGCGTTTCGGTCCCGGGACTACGTGATCGCCCTCGACGAGGAGACGTCTCGGAAGGCCGGATTCGGCCGTATCCGCGTCCACAAAACCGACGGCGGCGAGTTCTGCGAACTGGCGTTCGTCTATACGCTCCCCCCGTGGCGACAGCAGGGCGTCGGCGCGCACGTGATGGAGCGGCTCGTCGCCGAGGCCAGCGACGAGGGATACGAGACGGTCTACACGTTCACGCGACAGCCGGCGTACTTCACGCCGTTCGGATTCGAGCCGCAGGAGACGAGCGGCCTCCCGGAGCCGGTCGCAGCCCGGCTGGCGGAAGTCCGCGGGGAACGCGGCGACGACGTCATCGCGATGGCCGTTCGCGCCGAGGGATTCGACGTGCCGGGGGAGTTCCGCGATCGATTCAAAGAGGCGCAGCCGGCGGACCAACCGGAGGACGGAGAGGTCGGCGTCGAGGAGACGGCCGAGGACTTCGGGATCGACCCCTCGGAGGCGACCTACAAGTACGACACCGGCAACTGAGAGGGACCGATCGTGCCGAAGCGGTGGGGGGACAAACCAGTTCGGAGAGAATCGCTCTCACTTCCGAACGGCCGGATTCACAGGCCGTCACTAGGGCGCGAAAACGTAGAGATTACTGCATCTATCCGGTATCAATCCGATTACTGGCGTATCGTTTTCGAAGACGAAAACGGACGCTTCAGCGGCTCTCTGTCGAATTTCTAATCACGAGCAGTCGTGCGACCGAATGAGCGATCAGTTGCAAACGCTACTATACGTCTTCCAGATGCACCCGCCCAGCTCTGGTGGCCTTCGGGATTGTGAGTACATTTCAGCGATCGACTTCGAGACTAGGACGGTCATATTCAAAATCCCGGCCGGGAGCTCGTCAGTGGCGAGACGAACAGGGTTCCCTTTCCCATAACGTCTCTGTCTATAACTAACTCCACGGTGGTATTCGTTTGTCACGCTATGGAGCGCGAAGAGATCCTCGAGCGCCTCAGTCGACGCACCGTACTCAAAGGGGCCGGGACCGCGACCGTGATCGGAGCGGTCGGCGGAGCGCAGTTGGCGGGAGCCGCCAGCGGAAGCGGGGACTACCTCTTCGCCGTCACACAGGGCGAGACGTGCACCGAAATCGAACCCCTACGGGGTGACGAAGACGTCGTCGACGCCTATGGATACGAGGGCGACATCGACGTGGAGGACCCGAGGCAGGCGAACCTCCCGTCACCGCTCGAAGAAGCGCAGACGAGTCGGTTGTTCCTCTACGACGGACCGGAAGGGCTCTCGTTGGTGTTCGTTCAGGGCGGGGACGATGACCCCGGCGGCGCCGCGACAGTTCTCGTTTGCGGACTCCCCGTCGACGGCGAATGGGTCGTTCTCGACGACAGCTACGGTGGTGCCACCGACGAGTTCCTGCTCGGAGACCAAGAGGCGGTCCTCAACTGGGCCTGGGGGTCGTCCGGCCGAAACGACGGAGCCGTATTCCGCGGGCTGGAAGCGGAGGAGTTCTGTCTCTCCGTGAAGTCGGTCTTCGGCGAGGACGCGAAGTTGGACCCGTTCGGCGACGGCGACGGAGTGACCGACTGGCAGTTCCTCTCAGGGGACATCGACGATCCCGAGGTAATCGAGCTAGACCCGGAAGAGCCGATCACTATCCGCCCCGGATCCTGTGACGATGCGGGCGACGAACACGGAAGAGACGACGCGTGCGCGATGAACACGGTCATCGTCGAAGATCCGTTCGAGGCCGAGGTGACGTTCTGTTGCACCACGGCGACGGTGAACGCTGACGAGTACGACCGGGTGCGTCTGAACTTCCTGAACGGTACCGACCGACGGTTCGACGGTCCGTTCGATGGTACCAACGGGTTCCGAGACGAGGACGACGATACCAACAACCGAGAACACATCATCCGTTCGCTCGTTATCGAGGCGGGCGATGAGAGCGCGACGGTGGAGAATCCGGGATTCGAACGGTGTCGAGACCTCGTAACGCAGGACGCGTTCGGCGAGAAGGACGACGAAACGGAAGCGGCACAAGAAGAGCGGCGCGGAAGTTAACAGTGCCCGCACGACAGTCGCTACCCCCGCCGCGGCGCGTCCACGTTTTTCGTTACGTTTTCCGATCGGGGAGCGACGCTGATCCCGTGTAGCCTCACGGAGCCGTTGCCCTCTCGGAGCGTCCCGCGGAACTCAACGTCGGTCGCGGGGCGGGTGAGCCTGAACGACACCGTGACGTTTCTCGGGCCGTCCGTCGGTCCGACGGACTCGTTGCCGACGACCCGAAAGTCCGCCATCCCCCTGCTCTTCGCCCCGCGAACAACGTCGACGGTAACTCTCGGTTCCGACGCCGCGGCGTTGTCGGTCGCGTTCACGTCGATCTCGAACGTCGCTTCGTACGCTCCCGGCGGTAGGTGCATTTCCGGTCCGTACCAAGCGAGTGCGCCGCCGGAGCCGTTCGCGACAAGGGACTCTTCACGCCAGTCCGCCACGCTCCGATTGACGGAGAGGTCACCGGGACTGATCCGCCTCCCGTCGAATCGGGTCGGCGCGTACGCCAACGCCGACTGATCGATCCGGTAGATCGTGACCGACTCGTTCCACCGCTCTCCGCGATCGTAGGCGACCGTAACTCCGTTGAGAACGGCGAATTCCCAGATGTCGTATCGGATCCGCTCGTCGCGTCCGACGTAAACGTACTGCACGTCGTACTGCTTCAGGAGTTCCACCCGCTCTTCGGGGGTGCCGGTGTATATCAGCTGCACGTCCGAAACCCGGGAGTAATACTCGTCCCAGTCGCGGTATACGAGTTCGTGGCCCCACCCGGCCACGGTGGGGACGCCGGTCAACGAGGCGGCCGGACTCCGCCACTCCCAGCGCCCGCCCGGTGCGGACACGATGGTCGGTGTCCCGGACGCGTTCTGATCAAGCCAGTTGACGGCGGCCGTTTCGTTGGGGTACATCACTTCGGCCCAGAGTAGGCCATCGAGCGTCGGCGGCTGCGTCGGGGAGTTCGGCCCGTCCTGCGCGTACGCCGCGTGATAGACGTATCCCTGAATCTCCCACCGGTCGTCCGGTTCTTCGAATGCCCTGTCGAAGTGGTTGAACGCGGCGACACCTCCGTAAACGGCCGTCGATACGAGGAGGCCGCACACGAACGCCGTCCGAAGGGCGTCCCGCTTCGGGAGCGACAGCGGTGAGGTTTCGGGAACTCGGACGAGCGTCGAAACGATTCCCCCGACTGCGACGCCCCAGAGGACCCACGCCTGCAGATAGGCCCGGAAGACGGTGTTCATCCGTCGAGTCGCTAGGTACTCGTGACCGTGGAGGTAGACGAACTCCGGGACGAGAACGAGGCCTGCGCCGCCGGCGATCAGCACGACTTCGTACCCCCCGGCGTCGGTCCGTAACAGCACCCAGCTCACCGCCAGAAGCGGAACGACGAGGAGGAGTGCCATCGCGTTCGTAACCGCCGAGAGAACGACCAGTGCGGCGAACGCCACCACGACGAGGAAGGGACTGCCGACGTTCCCAGACTGACGTGATCGTACGCGTGCGCCGAGAAACACGACGAGTACGGAAACCATACCGCCGTGAACGAGGAGCAACGAAAGGAGCGTCGAACGCTCGGTGCTGGCGACGAAGCCGACGGATTCGGAGCCACCGGTCGCGATGAGAAGAAGCGGCGCAGCGACGAGAACGACGGCGAACCCCATCCCGGCAGTCAACGCGGTCGCGCCGCCGAACCGCAAGAGCTCGAACGTAGCGCGGGACTTCACGGACTCGCGGGTCCCCCCACGAACGAGGGTGAGCGGAGCCCGGATCCGATCGGGGAGCAGCGTTCCGAGAGCCGCCGGGGAGAACGCGAGAGTGAGCCAGAAGAGCCCGAGCGACGAGGGAGCGGTCCAGATGTCGACGAGCATCGCGAACCCCGCGGCGATCGGAACGGCGACGAACGCCAAACGGCGGCGTTCGCCGCGCGCTTCCTCGGGGGTTCGGAAGTACGCGAAACAGAGCCCGGCGACGACCAGAAAGAAGGGGGCGCTCGTCATCTGAGCGTGAAGTTCGCCGTGGAGCCAGGAGAACAGCGGAAACTCGTTGATGGTCCCCTCGACGACTCTACTCGGCGTCCAGTACACGACGGCATTCGGTTCCGAGAACCACCCGAGTTGCGGGGCGGTCTTCTCCGCGGCGAATGCGGCCAGCGGGCGCGCGACCGCGTCCGGAATCACCCACAGGAGGAACGTGAAAGGCGCGAGCAGGTTCGACGCGAACCCGACGAAGTACGCTCCGAAGATGCCCCCGAGCCGCCTCGAACGACTGTTCGAGGCGGCGACCGCCCCCGCCATCGCGTACGCCCCGGAGACGAGCGTGGCGTAAAATCCGGCAATCGCGAGATTGTAGGCGACCGGGGGAGGCGTTCCCGTGACCGACGTCTCCAGCGCGGCGATCAGGTGTCCCCCGTAATAATACCGGACGGACTCGCCGGCGAACCAGAAGTCCTCGGGGGGCAACTGCGGTGCCCGAAGTACGGCGCGCATCATCCCGTAGTCGAGGAAGTCCTCGGTGAACGGGAGGATCCCCGGATCGACCGAGTAGATGGCGATCATAAACCCGAAAGCGGCCGCGAAGACGCCCATCGATTCACCGAAGGCCCGCCAGTGTATCTCGGCGCCGGCGCGGACGGCGAGTCCGCTCAGGGCCACAAGCGCCGCGACTCCGATGATGAGTACGACCGGGCCGAAGCGAACCTGACCGAGCCAGAAGGCGACGAGCGAGACGACGCCGATCGAAACCGCCGGCGCGAACCCGGAGCCGCTCCCCGGGAGACGGGAGAAAAGCGCGTTGGTGAGCGGGAGGCCGAGCGCCGAGACGGTCACGAACATCACCGCCCAGAGCAGTACGTACCCGTATTCCATCGCGTGACCCCGTCTTCGACTCTGTCGAGTACCGGCTACGGCTGATTAGTTATGAGCCACATAGCGGCGCGGCAGTGCAGATAAGGTGGGTGAAACGTTCTCGACACTCGCATTCGTTGGACGCGGCCGGGCGCGGGTGCGAAAGATGAAACAAGGCGTCGACGGTCGGTACTACCGGTTCTCGAACGTCGCCACGGAGTTCGGGACGCGCCTGCGGCCAGGGGTTGTGCGTGCTTACCGACACGCGGACGGCGGCGTGGCCGACCGGTGAGCCACCGCCACCGAGTCAGCATTTTCGAGGTGGAGCCTCCGACCTCAAGGAGCGAACGGAGTGAGCGAGTAGGCCGGAGAGGAACCCGACATAGTACGACACAACCGGCATACTACGACCGACTGACTCCCGAACGTATATGTACCGTCAGTCACTCTCTGAAGTTATGGATGTGCGTCGAACCACCGTCGTGAAACTCGACGTTTCCGACGAGCAACGCGACGCACTCCACCGAACCGCCGAGCAATACCTGTACTGCGCGAACCGAACCGCCGACTACTGTTGGTCCGACACCTCCTACATCGAGTGTAAGACCAACAAGCGAGAGGTTCGTGACGCGCTCTACTCCGCACTTCGAGAGGAGACAAACCTACAGGCACAACTCGTCCAAGCCGCTATCAAACGCGCCGTCGAAGCCGTCAAAGCGTGTGTCAAACGGTGGAAGAAAGGACAGCGCGTCTCTCAACCGACGTTCACCGCTGAAACGATGGACTACGACACGCGAAGCGCGACCTTCTACCGAAACAAGGTGTCGCTGGCAACTGTCGAGGGTCGAGTCGAACCCTCGTTCGTTCTCCCGGCAGACAGTCCGACGCCCTACGAGCGGTACGTACTCTCCGAGGACTACGAGTTCCGCGAAAGTACGGTTCGATACGACGCGGTGGACGACGAGTTCTACATCCAACTCTCGACGCGGCAGATAGACGGTGACGCAGAGGTTTCGGAAGATACCGGGCACCCCGACCAGACGGTCCTCGGTATCGACCTCGGCGTCAACTCGTTGGCAGTCTGCTCGACCGGTATGTTCTGGCAGGGAGACGACTACGACCACTGGTGCCGTGAGTTTGAGACGCGGCGTGGTGAGATGCAACAGCGCGGCACACAAGCCGCGCACAACGCCTTGCTTCGCCTCGGGAAGCGCGAAGAAGCGTGGCGGAAACAGTACATCCACACGGTCGCTAACGAACTTGTCGCGGAAGCCGTTGAACACGACTGCAACGTTATTGTGTTCGAGGAGTTAACCGACATTCGAGAGCGGCTTCCACACGCGAAGTGGCACCACGTTTGGGCGTTCCGACGCCTGTTTGAATACGTCTCCTACAAAGCCCCTGAACAGGGGGTCTCCGTGGAGCAGGTCGAGTCGAACCACACATCCCAACGGTGTTCTCGGACGGATTGTGGCTTTACGCACGACGGCAATCGCCACGGCGAACACTTCGAGTGCCAGAAATGCGGGTACGAGGTGAACGCGGATTATAACGCTGCGAAGAACATTGGCGTGCGGTACGCTCGAAAGCGGACACACAGACTCCGTTCCTCGCCCACGTCGGGGAGCGGAGACGCACAAGTAGACGTGCGTGTGAATGGTGGGATGTTGAACGGTGAGAGTCACCAGCCTATTGCTGACGACTGATTGCCGGGAGTCCACATCAAAGCCCTACCCTCAAGGACCGAGGCGCACAACGCCGAGGGAGTAGGGTAGGGTAGTTTACGTCCGCTCGTCGAGGAAGTCCGTGCTGAAGACGAGGTACGCGAGCAGGCTACAGAACAGGATCGGCGGGAGTATCGCGAACGCCCACAGCGGTTCGAGCCCCCACCCGAGGAGCAGTACCACACAGCCGAGGCCGATCGCGAGAAACGGCGCGACGGCCAGCGCGGCCCGCTTTCGGTTCTTTCCCCCCGACTCCGCTCGAAGCGGCGCGTTGGGGTCGAACTCCTCGTCGGTCCCTCCCGCGGCCTCTGCGGGATCGTCGGCCGAGGTCGTGGAGGTCATACCAGCGAGTCGGGACCGAAGCGACAAAAGCGCCGCGCTGTGTCTCGCCGGCCTCGTACGGATTGTGCTCACGGCCCGTCTTCGAGACGCGACGCGAGCTCGACGAGCCCGAAGAGCACGCCGAGGATGAGTGCGGAGACGACGACGCCGTAGAGCGCGAACGTGGTAGGCGTCGTCGGGATCGACAGCCCGGTTCCGAAGAGCGTCGACTCCGGGACCGCCTCCGCGCCGTTGCTCCCGACGATCCAGCCGACGATCCCCGAGATCGCGACGACGCTCGCGCCGACCGACAGCAGGATCTTCCGGCCCAGCCCGGGGCGCCCCGTCGGGGGGGTCTCCGGATCCGCGTCGGCGTCCGCCTTCGGATGGGCGTCGATATCGTCGGCGTCCGCAATTGGGTCGGCGTCGATATCATCGGCGTTCGCCTCGTCTTCGGGCTCGCCGGCGGGTGTCTCCGAGTGCACGACGGGCGTTACGCGCGGGGGACGTTTGGCGCTTTCTTTCGCGCTCGGGGTCCCGTTCCCGGTCGGCTGGTCCGTCGGCGCACCGCACCGAGGCGACACGGCCGCGACGACAACGTACAAGCGTGCGCCGGCTGAACGGAATGACGATGACCGACGATCTCGTCGAACGGGCCCGCGAGGCGCTCGAAGCCGCCTACGTACCGTACTCCGAATACCGGGTCGGAGCCGCGCTCAGGACCGCCGACGGTTCGGTGTACGTCGGCTGCAACATCGAGAACGCGAACTACTCGAACAGCCTCCACGCCGAGGAGGTCGCGATCGCGGAGGCGGTCAAAGACGGCCAAGAGCGCTTCGAGCGCATCGCGGTCGCCTCCGGCGCTCGCGACGGCGTGACGCCCTGCGGGATGTGCCGCCAGACGCTCGCGGAGTTCGCCGACGCAGACTTCGAGGTCGTCTGCGACGAGGGCGGCGACGAGGCGACGACCTACACGCTCTCGGAACTCCTGCCGAACACGATCTCTCTGGAGACGCTCTCGGCCGCGGAGGCGAAGCGAGCGACCGACGACGACCCGGAGTCGTAAGCGCGGGCCGTCGTCGCGCTGCCGCGGGGCGGGCGCTCGCTCACCCGACGCAGCCGACAGTATATTTTCGCTGCGGCCGGGAGCGTCCGTATGAGCGACAGCGAAGACCCAAACGACGAGGTGCAGTACCACATCGCGGTCGGCCCCGACGACGCCGCAGAGCGCGTGCTCCTCCCCGGCAACCCAGAGCGCGTCGAGAAGGTCACAGCGCTGTGGGACGACTCCGAGGAGGCGGGATCTCACCGCGAGTACCGAACGGCGACGGGCGAATACCGGGGGACGCCGATCTCCGTGACGTCGACGGGGATCGGGAGTCCCTCGGCGGCGATCGCGATCGAGGAACTCGCTCGCGTCGGCGCAGAGACGTTCATCCGCGTCGGCTCCTGCGGAGCGATCCAACCCGGGATGGACGTCGGCGACCTCGTCATCACGTCGGGGGCCGTCCGACAGGAGGGCACCTCGAAGGAGTACGTCCGCGAGGACTACCCGGCCGTCGCCGACCGCGAGGTCGTCGCCGCGCTCGTCGCCGCCGCCGAGCGCCTCGGTCACGACTACCACGTCGGGCTGACGATGAGCGCCGACTCCTTCTACGCGGGCCAGGGGCGCCCGGGCTTCGAGGGCTTCCGCGCCGCCGGGTCGGACTCGCTGGTCGCGGAACTCCGGGACGCGAACGTGAAGAACATCGAGATGGAGGCCGCCGCGCTCCTCACGATCGCGAACGTGTACGGGCTCCGCGCGGGCGCGGTCTGTTCGGTCTACGCGAACCGGATCACCGGGGAGTTCAGGACCGAGGGCGAGTCGCGCGCGGCGGAGACGGCGAGTCTCGCCGTCCACCTGCTCGCGAGGATGGACGAGGCGAAGCGGGAGGCCGGCGTCGATCACTGGCATCCGGGCCTCGCCCTCGACTGACCGCCGCGTACGCGCTCGACAGTCGCGTCTGCGATCCCGTCCCCGCTGGGACCGTTTCGCAGTCCCTTTATCCGATGCCGTCGCACTCACGTCTATGAGCACACAGGTCGTCGTCGTCGGCTCCGGCTACGCCGGCGCTGGCGCCGTCAAACGGCTCGAAGCGGAACTCGATCCCGGCACGGAACTCACGTGGATATCCGATACCGACTATCACCTGGTCCTCCACGAGGTCCACCGGTGCATCCGCGATCCGAGCGTCGAATCGAAGATCGCCATCCCGGTCGACGACATCAAATCGCCCTCGACGGCCTTCATCAAGGGCCACGTCACGGACGTCGACGTCGACGAGCGCGTGGTCGAACTCGAGGACGACGAGGTCGAGTACGACTACCTCCTCCTGGCGGTCGGCTCGGGGACGGCCTTCTTCGGCATCGAGGGCCTGCGGGAGCACGCCCACGAGCTGAAGGGCCTCGACGACGCGCGCGCCATCCACGCCGAGATCAGAGAGGCCGCAGAGGCGGCCTCCCGCGACGATCCCGCGCAGGTGATCGTCGGCGGTGCCGGCCTCTCGGGCATCCAGACCGCCGGTGAGATCGCCGAGTACCGCGACGAACACCGCGCGCCGATCGACGTCACGCTCGTCGAGGGGCTCGATGAGGTCTTCCCCGGCAACGATCCGGAGCTCCAGGGGGCGCTCCGCAAGCGCCTCGAGGCGCTGGATATCGATATCCTCACGGGCGATTTCATCTCGAAGGCCGACGAGGACGCCGTCTACCTCGGCGGCGGCGAGGACGAAGCGCCCGAAGAGCTCGGCTACGACGTCCTGCTGTGGACCGGCGGTATCACCGGTCACGAGGAGATCCACGACGTCGACGTCGAGAAGGACGAGCGCTCGCGCCGGATCTTCGCCGACGCCGACTTCCAGACCTCGAACGACCGGGTCTTCGCGGTCGGCGACACCGCGCTCGTCGAGCAGGGCCCCGACGCCGTCGCGCCGCCGACGGCACAGGCCGCCTGGCAGGCCGCCGACGTCGCCGGCGAGAACGTCGCCCGCGCGGTCGCGGGCGAACCGCTGAAAACGTGGCGCCACGACGACAAGGGCACGGTCGTCTCCGTCGGCGACGACGCCGTCGCCCACGCCGTCAAACTCCCCGTCCTCGGCGGGCTTCCGGTGAACGTCTTCGGCGGCCCCGCCGCGCGCACGCTGAAGAAGACGATCGCCGCACGCTGGATTTCGGACATCTCCTCGCCGCGCGACGCGCTCGAGGCCTGGGACAGCCTCTAGCCGTAGCCGTCGATCCGTCTGACGGATCGGGAACCGGCGTCGCTCTCGCCGAGTGATCGAACAGAAAACCGGAGAGGAATCACCGGACGACGTGTATCGGCGTCATCGACGGGGCGGCCATCAGTGTGTCGGTGTCGTCGAAAGAGATACGTCGGCAGTATGTCGATGTCGTCGAAAAGTGGCCGTCAGTGCGTCGCGTCGCCGACGGGCGCGCGCATGTCCTCGATGCGGAGGATGAGGATGTTGCCCGTGTCGTCTTTGCCGTCGACGGTCCCTTCGATGACCAGCTTCGAGAGCGGGGTCGGACCGACCGTCACGTTGTCACCCTCGTGGAAGTCGCGGACGGAGCCCTGAATGTGGATCTCCGCGCGGCACAGCTCCGGGTGATGAACCGACGAGAGGTCGATCTCGTCGACGTTGGCGTTTTCGACCTCCTCGCCGTCGTGATACAGCGGGACGAACGCGGGCTCGTCCATCTGATTGACGTCGAGCGCCTCGTAGGCGTTCGCCGTCGGCTTGTAGCCGCCTTTCGGGCCGGGGACTCCCTCGACGAGTTGGAGCGCTTTCAGACTCTGCATCTGGTTCCGAATCGTTCCGGGGTTCCTGTCGACCTCCGCGGCGATGTCCTCGCCCTTCACGGCGTCCTCGCTCTCCCGATGGAGATTGATTAATGCTGTCAGAATCGTTTTCTGACTGGACGTCAGCTCGATTGATGACATACCAAATCGTAGGCCGCATACGGTCTTAAATCCGGTGGATGGATGAGCGCAGTGTCACACACTCTCCCGATTTTCTTCCACTTTCTTCGGATTCGTTTCGTTTCGGAGAGGGTCAATTCGCTGATCGGAACATCTCGCGGATCTCGGTTCCGGTACCGCTTTGTGCGCCCTCGTTCGTGTGGTGGATATGGAATCCAAACGGGTGCTCGTGACCGGCGGTGCGGGGTTCATCGGCTCGAACCTCGCGAACCACTTGGCCGCCGAAAACGACGTGGTCGCCGTCGACGACCTGCATCTCGGAACGCCCGAGAACCTCGAGGACGGCGTCGAGTTCGTCGACGCGAGCGTGCTCGAGGACGACCTCCCGACCGAGGGCGTCGACGCGCTGTTTCACCTCGCGGCGTACTCCTCGTACACGATGGCGGAGGAGCATAAGCGCGAGGCGACTCGCGTGAACGTCGAGGGCTTCGTCAACGCGGTCGAACAGGCCCGCGAGGACGGCTGTGAGACGGTGGTCTACGCCTCGACCTCGTCGATCTACGGCTCCCGGACCGAGCCCTCCCCGGAGTCGCTCCCGGTCGAAGCGCGGACGTGCTATGAGGCCTCCAAACTCGCCCGCGAGCAGTACGGCGAGTACTTCCATCACCACTACGATATGACGCTGGCCGGCCTGCGCTTCTTCTCGGTGTATCAGGGCTACGGCGGCGCCGAGGAGCACAAGGGCGAGTACGCCAACACCGTCGCGCAGTTCGCAGACAAGATCGCCAACGGCGAGCGACCGAAGGTGTTCGGCGACGGCTCGCAGACGCGGGATTTCACGCACGTCGACGACATCGTCCGCGGCGTCGAACTCGCCGCGGACCATCGGCTGCAGGGGATCTACAACCTCGGCACCGGCGAGAGCTACACGTTCAACGAGATGATCGCGCTGATCAACGACGCGCTCGGCACCGACGTCGATCCCGAGTACGTCGAGAACCCGCTCGACGTGTACGTCCACGACACGATGGCCGACGGCACGAAGATGCGCGAGGCGACCGGCTGGGAGCCCGAGATATCGTTCGAGGACGGCGTCGAACGCGTCTGCGCGCCGTATCTGGTGTGAGATGACGCCCGCGAGAACCGTCCGAGTCATCGGTGCGCCGATCGACTACGGGGCGAACCGGCGCGGCGTCGATATGGGTCCCTCCGCGATCCGCTATGCGGGGCTCGCAGAGCAACTGCGGCGGGCCGGCGTCGCCGTCGTCGACGACGGCGACGTTCGCGCGCCGCGGGCCGAAGAGCGCGACCCCGACGCCGAGACGCTCTCGACCGGGCGAGTGAGGTTCCTCCGGGAGACGAGAGAGGTAGCGACGCGACTCGCAGAGCGGGTCGAGGGGGCGCTCGACGCCGGGGAGGTACCGCTCGTTCTCGGCGGCGATCACTCCGTCGCCATCGGGACGGTCACCGGATCGGCCCGCGACGCGTCGATCGGCGCGGTCTGGTTCGACGCCCACGGCGACTTCAACACGCCGGAGACCTCGCCGTCGGGCAACGTCCACGGGATGCCGTTGGCGGCTCTCCTCGGGATCGGTGAGTTCGCCGACGTCGACTGGGCGAACGCGGGCGGACGCGACGGCTCCGGAGCCGACGAGCGAGACGCCGGATTCCGCGCCGAGAACGTCGCGCTGGTTGGCCTCCGTGACGTCGACGAGAGAGAGCGCGACGCGATCGCCGACAGCGACGTGACGGCGTTCTCGATGTCGGACATCGACGAGCGCGGCATCGCGGCGGTCGTCGAGGACGCGCTCGACGTCGCCGCGACCGGGACCGACGGCGTCCACGTGAGCCTCGATCTCGACTGGCTCGATCCCCGCGAGGCGCCCGGCGTCGGAACGCCCGTCCGCGGCGGCGTCACGTACCGGGAGGCCCATTCGGCGCTCGAGGCTGTCGCCGAGCGCGGCTGCCTCCGCTCGCTCGAACTCGTCGAGGTCAACCCGATCCTCGACGAGGCCAACGAGACGGCGTCGCTCGCGGCCGAACTGGCTGCCAGCGCGCTCGGGAAAAAGATTCTCTGATACTGATTGGCGTCGCCCCGTCCCGGTGAGCGCCCACCCCGTTAACGGGGCTCACCGGTATACAGTGTGAATAATCAGTATGAGACGTGGATTGACGCAGCGCGGCGCGACCGTGCGGACGACGCCCGGATCGCCCCGAATGCGACGGCTGAACACACCGGGTTTCCGGTGAAATCGGCCGCTTACTGCGGGGCGTCGCCGTCGCCGTCGGCGCCGTCGTCTACAGCGGCGCTTTCGTCGCCGGCAGCGTCCGTGGCGTCCGCGGTCGCTTCGGCATCCTCCTCGGCCGGGAAGTGAACGTCCACGCTGGCGACGGCGTCGCCCTCATCGAGCGTCATCACGATCACGCCCATCGTGTTTCGCCCCACGATCGAGACGTCCTCGACGGGCGTTCGGAGGATCTGCCCGTCGCCGCTCATCACGAAGAGGTGATCGCCGGGACCGACGGTCTCCAGTTCGCAGACGCGACCGTTGCGGTCGTTCGTTTTGATGTCGATGAGCCCCTTCCCGTTGCGGGACTGGCGACGGTACTTCTCGACGTCGGTCCGCTTTCCGTAGCCGTGTTCGGTGACGGTGAGCACCCACTGGTGTCGGTCGCCGTCGACCGACGCGAGGGCGGCCACCTCGTCACCGTCGGCGAGGTTGATCCCGCGGACGCCCCGCGCGGAGCGGCCCATCGCTCGTACCTCGGCCTCGTCGAACCGGATCGCCATCCCGCCGCGACTCGCGAGAATGAGGTCTCGGGTGCCGTCGGTGACCTCCACGTCGACGAGCGCGTCGTCGCCGTCGAGTTTCGTCGCGATGATCCCCGTCGAGAGGATGTTCTGGAAGTTCTCGACGCTCGTCCGTTTGATGTACCCGTTCCGCGTCGTCATCGTGAGGAACTTCTCCGCGTCGGAGTCCATCTCGGCGGTGTTGACCACGGCGGCGATCTCCTCGCCGTCGTCGAGGTCGAGGAGGTTCACGGCTGATTTCCCGCGGGCGGTCCGGGACATCTCCGGGACCTGATACGTCTTCAGCTGATAGACCTTCCCGTGGTTCGTGAAGTACAGCAGGTAGTCGTGGGTGCTCGCGACGTACACTGACGAGACGCTGTCTCCCTCTTTCAGTTCGGTCCCGATGATTCCCTTGCCGCCGCGGTGTTGGGCCCGGAAGCGCTCGAGCGGCATCCGCTTGATGTAGTCGTCCTCGGTGACGACGACGACGACGTCCTCCTCGGCGATGAGGTCCTCGTGGGTGACCGTCCCCGTGTCCTCGATAATCGACGTCCGGCGGTCGTCGCCGTACTCGTCTTTGATCTCCAGGAGCTCGGACTCGACGACGGCGTCGAGCTCGTCGGCGTCGCCGAGTATCGTCTCGAGGCGCTCGATGCGCGCCTGCACCTCCTCGTACTCGGATTCGATCTCGTCGGCCTCCATCGCGGTGAGCGACCCGAGCTGCATCGCGACGATGTGGTTCGCCTGCGCCTCCGAGAAGTCGAAGGAGGGGAGCACCTCGCCGTCGACCTCGACGGCGTGCTCGCCGCGCAGCGCCGCCTTCGCGTCGTCGCGGCTCTCGGAGTTGCGAATCACCTCGACCACGTCGTCGACGTGTTCGAGCGCCGTCAGCCGGCCCTCGAGGATGTGCGCGCGCTCTTCTTTCTCGCCGAGCTCGAACTGCGAGCGGCGGCGGACGACCGCGCGGCGGTGTTCGAGGTACTCGACGAGCGTCTCCTTCAGCGTGAGCACTCGCGGCTGCCCGTCGACGAGCGCGAGGTTGATGACGCCGAACGTCGATTCGAGGTGGTGTTCGAGCAGCTGATTTTTCACCACTTCGGCGTTCGCGCCGCGTTTGAGTTCGACGACGACGCGGATGCCGTCGCGGTCCGACTCATCGCGCAGGTCGCGGATTCCCTCGAGTTTCCCCTCGTTGACGTTGTCGGCGATCCGCTCGACGAGCCGCGCCTTGTTCTCCTGAAACGGCAGTTCGGTGATGACGATCCGGTCGTCGCTCTCGATCTCGAACTCCGCGCGGACGCGGATCCGTCCGCGACCGGTCTTGTACGCCTTGTGGATGGCGTTGCGACCGACGATGTTCGCCCCGGTCGGGAAGTCCGGGCCCTTCACGTGCTCCATTAAGTCCTCGACGGTGCAGTCGGGGTGCTCGATGAGGTGGACCGTCGCGTCTATGACCTCTCCGAGGTTGTGCGGCGGGATGTTCGTCGACATCCCGACGGCGATGCCCGAGGAACCGTTGACCAAGAGGTTGGGGAACGACGCGGGCAGCACCTCTGGCTCCTCCAGCCGGTCGTCGTAGTTGGGCTGGAAGTCCACGGTGTCCATCTCGATGTCCGAGAGCAGCTCCTCGGCCATCGGGGCCATCCGCGCCTCCGTGTAGCGCATCGCGGCCGGCGGGTCGCCGTCGACGGAGCCGAAGTTCCCCTGCCCGTCGATAAGCGGGTAGCGCATCGAGAAGTCCTGCGCCATCCGCGCGAGCGTGTCGTAGATGGCGGAGTCCCCGTGCGGGTGGTAATCACCCATCGTCTCGCCGACGATAGAGGAGGACTTCCGGTGTGAGGACCGGGCGGTGACGCCCGACTCGTGCATCGCATAGAGGATGCGCCGGTGGACGGGCTTGAGCCCGTCGCGGACGTCGGGAAGCGCCCGCCCCGCGATGACCGACATCGCGTAGTCGATGTAGGACTGTTCCATCTCCTGTTCGATGCGCGCGGTCTCGACGTCAGCGGCGATCCCCGTTCCGGGATCGAACGGCTCTGGGGCGTCGGAACTCATCTCTCGGCCACCTCGTGTGCGTCGAAACTCATTATATATCCACCCATTCGGCCTCGGTCGCTCGCTCCTTGATGAACTGCTTTCGCGGCTCGACGGCGTCGCCCATCAGGACCGAGAACATCTTGTCGGCGGCCGCGGCGTCCTCGACGGTGATCTGCTTGAGGATGCGGTTCTCGGGGTTCATCGTCGTCTCCCACAGCTGATCGGGGTTCATCTCCCCCAGCCCCTTGAAGCGCTGGACCTGCGTGGGGTTGCCGTCGCACTTTTCGGCGATGATCCGGTCGCGTTCGGCTTCCGTCATCGCGTCGTACGTCTCGCCGCGGTAGCGGACGCGGTACAGCGGCGGCTTCGCCGCGTAGACGTACCCCGCCTCGACGAGCGGTCGCATGTGTCGATAAAACAGCGTCAGAAGGAGTGTCCGGATGTGAGCGCCGTCGACGTCGGCATCGGTCATCAGGATGATCCGCTCGTAGCGGACGTCCTCTACGTCGAACTCCTCGCCGACGCCCGCGCCGATGGCGGTGATCAGCGCGCGGACCTCGTCGTTCTCCAGCACGCGGTCGAGCCGGTGCTTCTCGACGTTGAGGATCTTCCCCTTGAGCGGGAGGATCGCCTGAAATCTCCGGTCTCGGCCCTGTTTTGCGCTCCCGCCGGCGCTGTCGCCCTCGACGACGAACAGCTCCGACTCGCTCGGATCGCGGCTCTGACAGTCCGCGAGCTTGCCCGGCAGCGACGTCGACTCCAGCGCGGACTTCCGTCGGGTGAGCTCTTCGGCCTGTTTCGCGGCCTTGCGCGCCTTCGCGGCCTCTGCGGCCTTGCGGACGATCGCCTCGGCGGTGTCGGGGTGCTCTTCGAGGTACGTGCCGAGTTTCTCGTGCGTGATCGACTCGGTGATGCCGCGGACCTCGCTGTTGCCGAGTTTCGTCTTCGTCTGGCCCTCGAACTGCGGATCGGGGTGTTTGATGGAGATGACCGCTGTCAGTCCCTCGCGGACGTCCTCGCCTTTCAGGGAGTCCAGATCACCCAGCAAGTCGTGCTCGCGGGCGTAGTCGTTGACGACGCGGGTGAGCGCCGTTTTGAACCCGGTGAGGTGGGTGCCCCCCTCGCGGGTGTTGATGTTGTTCGCGAAGGCGTGGATCGAGCCCTGCAGTTCCTCGGTCGCCTGCAGCGCCACCTCGATCTCGATGTCCTCGGCGCTGTCGGCGTAGTAGATGACGTCGTCGTGGAGGACGGTCTTGGTCTCGTCGAGGTAGCGGACGAACTCCCGGATGCCGCCCTCGTAGTAGAACGTGCGCTCGCGTCGCTGCGCGTCGGCGTCCGCGTCCGAATCGGCGGCCTCGCCCTCGACGTCCGCGCTCTCGTCGACCAACCGGATCTCGACGCCCGAGTTGAGGAAGGCGAGTTCGCGGAGGCGGTTTTCGAGCGTCGAGAAGTCGAACTCGACGGTCTCGAAGATCTCCCCGTCGGGCCAAAAGCGGACTGTCGTGCCCGTATCTTCCCCCTCTCGGAGGTCGCGAACGCGCTCGAAGGCGTCCGCTTTCGGCTCGCCGTGGTCGAACCCGTCCCGCCAGAGCGCGCCGTCGCGCTTGATCTCGACGTCGAGGCGGCGCGAGAGCGCGTTGACGACGCTCACCCCGACCCCGTGGAGGCCGCCGGAGACCTGATAGGACTTGTTGTCGAACTTCCCCCCGGCGTGGAGGACGGTCATGATGACCTCGACGGCCGGGCGGTCGTACTGCTCGTGGGTGTCGACCGGGATCCCCCGACCGTTGTCCGAGACCGACACCGATCCGTCGTCGTGGAGCGTTACCTCGATGGAGTCACAGTAGCCGGCGAGCGCCTCGTCGATCGCGTTGTCGACGACCTCGTAGACGAGATGGTGTAACCCGCGATCGTCCGTCGACCCGATGTACATCGCCGGGCGCTTCCGGACGGCCTCGAGCCCTTCGAGGACCTGTATCTGCCCGGCCCCGTACTCAGTATCGCGTGACATTGAACGTACCGTCGTTAGACCACCTCGGCTCTTAAACCCTCGCACGCGCGGGCGCGTAAGTACGTGTAGAGGTCTCCAAGGTGGATTTTCGCTTTTTTCGGGCGTCACTCGCGGGCGGTCGGTATCACTTTCACTCCACTGCCGAACCCTTCTTAACCGTCCGTGGGGTAGGAGCGCGCACAGAATGACCTCGTTTCAGTCGACGCTCGCCGAGGAGGAGGGGGGCGGGATCGCCGAGGAACTGGCGGAGGGCCAGCGCGCGATCTCCATCGCCGAGTTCTTCGAGAAGAACAAACACATGCTCGGCTTCGACTCGGGAGCCCGGGGGCTCGTCACCGCCGTCAAGGAGGCGGTCGACAACGCCCTCGACGCGACCGAGGAGGCCGGGATCAAGCCGGACATCTCGATCGAGATCCGCGAGTCCGGCGACTACTACACCCTGATCGTCGAGGACAACGGCCCGGGAATCACGCGGGAGCAGATCCCGAAGGTCTTCGGGAAGCTGCTCTACGGGTCGCGGTTCCACAGCAGAGAGCAGAGTAGAGGCCAGCAGGGGATCGGGATCTCGGCCGCTGTCCTGTACTCTCAGCTCACGTCCGGGAAGCCGGCGCGAGTCACCTCGCGGACCCAGCGCTCGGAGACCGCCCAGTACTTCGAGCTCATCATCGACACCGACACGAACGAGCCGGAGATCCAGGTCGACGAGGAGCGCGCGCCCGGCGAGTCCGACCTCTCGCCGACCCACGGCACGCGCATCGAAATGGAGATGGAGGCGAACATGCGGGCGCGCCAACAGCTCCACGACTACGTCAAGCACACCGCGGTCGTCAACCCCCACGCGCGGCTCGTCCTCGACGAGCCGAAACTGGCGGAACCGCTCCGGTTCGAGCGCGTCGAGGGCGCCGACCTGCCCGCGGAGACCGAGGAGATCCGCCCGCATCCCCACGGGGTCGAACTCGGCACCCTGATCAAGATGCTCGGCGCGACCGAGTCGTACTCGGTCTCGGGGTTCCTGCAGGAGGAGTTCACCCGCGTCGGGTCGAAGACAGCGGCGAAGGTGCTGAACAGCTTCCGCGATCGACATTTCGGGCGCGAGATGGGGTGGGCCGTCCCCCGCGGTCCGGACGTCGCGCTCGACGACGCCGTCGCCGACGCGGTCGCAAACAAGGGCGCGGAGGCGACCGAGACGTTCGCGACGCGGGTCGCAGACACCCTGGCCTCCCGCGAGCGGACGACGCACTCGGAACTGGAAGCCATCGTCGACACCGTCGCCGACGACGTCGGCGAGGAGTACGACGCCATGTTCGGCGACACCGTCCGCGAGAACGCGGTCGGGGCCGCGTGGGACGTGCTCACGACGGACCTCACCGCGGATCTGTATCCGCTGGTCGACGAGGCGACGAGCACGCAGAAGGACGACGCGACCGTCTCCGGGCTGGCGGACCGACTGGCCGATAAGTTCGAGGCGGGTGACCCCCGGCACCGGGCCACGCGCGCGGCGCTTCGCGAGTACGTCGATCGCTCGGCCGACCGGCTGGTCTCCGAGGAGGTCTCCTTCGGCGACACCGCCCGCGAGAACGTCGTCGAGGCGGTCTGGGCGGCGATGCGGACGGTCCCCGACGACGTGCCGAAGGTCCGGGAGGTCGCCGACAGCCGCGACGTCGCCTCCGAACTGCTGGAGGCGATGCGCGAGACCGACATCCTCGCGCCGCCGACGAACTGCCTCTCGCCGATCACGGCCGAACTCGTCGAGGCCGGGCTTCGCAAGGAGTTCGACGCCGACTTCTACTCGGCGGCGACGCGCGACGCGGAAGTCCACGGCGGCGACCCCTTCATCGTCGAGGCCGGTATCGCCTACGGCGGCGAACTCGAAGACGGGACAGTCGATCTGCTCCGCTTTGCCAACCGCGTGCCGCTGGTCTACCAGCGGGGGGCCTGTGCGACGACCGACGTGGTGAAGGGGATCGGCTGGCGGAACTACGGCCTCGACCAGCCGGGCGGCTCCGGGATGCCGAGCGGTCCGGCGGTGATTATGATCCACGTCGCCTCGACGAACGTGCCGTTCACGAGCGAGTCGAAGGACGCGCTCGCGAACATCCCCGCGATCGAAGACGAGATCGAGCTCGCGGTCCGCGAGGCGGCCCGAGAGCTCAAATCGTATCTGAACAAGCGACGCTCGATGCAGAAGCGCCGGAAGAAACAGGACGTCCTCGGCCGGATCCTCCCGGAGATGGCCGACAAGCTCTCGGAGGTGACGGGGCGGCGGCGGCCGAACATCGACGGCGCGCTGGCGCGGATTATGAACAACGTGAGCGTCGAACGCGAGGTCGAGGACGGACGCGTCACGCTCGTCGTCGAGAACCACTCCGACCGGACCGAAGAGCCCGAGATCACGGATATCGTCACGTCGGAGCCGTCGGACCTCCCGGGGGACGCGAGCGTCGTCGACCTCGACGGCGAGTGGTTCATCACGTGGACGCCGTCGATCCCCGCGGGCGAATCGGCCGAGCTCGCCTACACCATCGCGTCGGACGCCGAGTTCGACGTCGACGTCGACGGTATCGAGACCGAGAAGCTGACGATCAACGCAAACTAAGACAATGAGCACGAAACAGGACGACGAACTCGCCCAAGAGCGCCTCGTCGATCTCGCCGTGGAGTTCTACGACCAGTTCGCGGCGGGCGAGGTGCCGCAGATGAACATCCCCACGCGGACGAAATCGAACATCGTCTTCGACGAGGACTCGAAGGTGTGGGTCTACGGCGACCGGACGTCGACGCGGTCGGCCAACAGCGTCCGCGGCGCACGGAAGCTACTGAAGGCCGCCTACGCGATCGAGTTTCTGGTGAACCAACTGGAGGAGGACCGCTCCTCGACGCTGCGTGAGCTGTATTACCTCTCGGAGTCGTGGGACAACGAGGAGGCGCAGTTCCAGAGCCAAGACGAGTCGAACCAACTCATCGAGGACTTAGAGATCGTCTCGGAGGTCACCCGCGAGGACTTCCACATGCGCCCCGAGGAGTCTGGAGCGACCCTGATGGGTCCGCTGGAGCTTCGGGAGCAGACTCGCCGCGGCGAACGCGAGATCCACTGTCAGAAAGACGTCGGCGAGGCCGGCTATCAGATCCCGAACAACCCCGATACGATCGACTTCCTGGATCACGACATCGACTTCGTCCTCTGCGTCGAGACCGGCGGGATGCGCGATCGACTCGTCGAGAACGGTTTCGACGAGCAGTACAACTGCCTCGTCGTCCACCTGAAGGGACAGCCCGCACGCGCGACGCGGCGGATCACGAAGCGTCTGCACGACGAACTCGACCTCCCGGTCGTGGTCTTCACCGACGGCGACCCGTGGTCCTACCGCATCTACGGATCGGTCGCCTACGGCTCGATCAAATCGGCGCACCTCTCTGAGTATCTGGCGACCCCGGAGGCGCGCTTCGTCGGCATCCAGCCCGAGGACATCGTCGAGTACGACCTCCCGACGGACCCGCTCGCGGACTCGGACATCAACGCCCTCGAATCCGAACTGGAGGACCCCCGCTTCGAGACCGACTACTGGACAGAGCAGATCGAACTCCAACTCGACATCGAGAAGAAGGCCGAACAGCAGGCGCTCGCCGCCCGCGGGCTGGACTTCGTCACCGAGACGTACCTGCCCGAGCGGCTCTCGACGATGGGCGTCCTGTAGTCGGCGTCGACGCTCGCTACTCGCTCGTCAGCGCTGACCGTTCGTCGGCTATCGCTCACTATTCGCCCGCACACACTCGCTGCTCATCAGTCAGCGCTCACTGCTCATCAGTCAGCGCTCACTGCTCGTCGGCCAGCCGCGAGATGCGGTCGAGGCTGTCGGCGTCGGCGGCCGATTTGTCCTCGCGAACCCCGACGAACCGCGGGAACCGAAGCGCGTACCCCGACGCGTAACTCGGCGAGCGCTGGATCTCCTCGTAGCCGACCTCGAAGACCACCGCGGGATCGATCGACACCGTCTGTCCGTCCTGCGTGTCGATGTGCGGCCGCAGCCGTTCGGTCAGTTCCTCGAGTTTCGCGTCGGTGATGCCGGTGGCGACCTTCCCGATCGCGACGTAGGGGTCGTCGCCGCCGACGCTCGAATCGGCCCCCGGCGCGTCTCCTTCCGTCCGTGACCGATGCCCCGACGCGTCTCCGTCCGTCCGCGCGGACAGGAGGAACGTCCCGAGGTGGTTCGCGCGGCGACCCTCTCCCCACTCCGCACCGGTGACGACCAGATCCAGCGTCTCCACGTCGGGCTTGCGCTTCAGCCAGTTGCGGCCGCGCTTGCCCGGCGCGTACGTCGAGGCGGGGTCTTTGAGCATAATCCCCTCGTGGCCCGCCTCCAGCGCCGCCTCCTCGACCGCGGCGATTTCGTCGGGATCGGACGCGACGGTCGGATCGGACACGACGCCCGCGGCCTCATCGCCGTGGTCGGCGTCGGAGACGACGCCGGCGGCTTCTTCGCCGCTGTCGCCGAAGACGCCCCGCAGGCGTTCGTGGCGCTCCGTCAACGGTGCGTCCAGCAGGTCTTCGCCGTCGACGTGCAGGCAGTCGAACGCCCGGAGTTCGACGCGGACCTCCTCGCGCATCCGCTCGACGTCGTACTTGCGGCGGAACCGCCGGAGCACCTCCTGAAACGGCAGCGGCTCGCCGGCGTCGTCGACGGCGACGACCTCGCCGTCGAGGACGACCGGGACGTCCACCGCCGACTCGACCGCCTCGACGACGTCCGGCAGGGGGTCGGTGACGTCGTCCATGTTCCGCGAGAACAGCCTCGTCTCCCCGCCGTCGAAGTGGACCTGCACGCGGGCGCCGTCGTATTTCGTCTCGACGACCGCTTCGCTCCACGCCTCGAGCGCCTCCGTCGCCGTTCCCGCCTGCGCGAGCATCGCCTGTACGGGGCGACCGACTTCGAGACCGATCGATTCGAGCCCCTCGCGGCCCTCGTCGCGGGCGACGCGCGCGACCATCCCGTAGTCGTTCGAGACCTGCAGGGCGCGCTCGACGGTCTCGACTGAGTCGTCGGTGGCGGTGACAGACTCGCGGCCGTCGTCTTCGATCGCGTCCCCGTCCCCGCCCGCGACCGCTTCACCGTCCGGCTTCGCGCCGGCGTCGAGGAACGCGACGGCGACGGCGTCGCGGATCGCTCCCTCGCCGACGCCGATGCGCATCTCTCCGAGCACGAGGCGCGCGAGGAACTTCGCCTCGGCGCTCGAACAGCGGTTGAACAGCCCGAAGAGCACGTCGAGACGCCGGCGCTCGCTCCCGTCGCCGGCCGCGCTCGCGACCGCGCGAAGTCGTTCGTCGACCGCTGCAACGGTCAGGTCGTCGGCGCCCGTCCCGCCGCTGGTTTCGCTCCCATCACCGGCTCCGCCCCCGCTCTCGTTTCCGCCGCCGGTGAAGGCGCCGAGCCCCCGCTGGCCGCCGAAGTCGTACGCCGCGGCGACGGCACCGATCTCGCCGACGTCCGCGAGCCTCGCCTCGACGTCGCCGGCGTCCACGTTCGGGCCCGCGGCGCGGGCGATGGCCTCGTGGAGGAGCGCCGGACCGACGTCGATCGTCGTGGCGTCCCACGCCGGGAAGACCCGCCCCTGGAGGAACCGGACCACGACCGGGAGGTCCGACTCCGCCTCCCGGAGGAGCGTCGCCACGGCCTCGACGGTCGCGAGATCACCCGGCTCCGCCTCTAACTCCCGTGCGCGCGCGGCGAACTCGGCGAACTGCATCGGGCGACCGTACCCGTCCCCGCGACAAGAGTCCGCCGACTCGGTCGCGGCGAGGCTCGCGTCCGACACTATCAAGCCGTCCCATCGCTCAGCAAGAGCCATGACCGAGGAGTTGGCGGCGTCGGTGCGAGACGCGCTCGCCGTAGACCCCGAGGAGTTCGAAGCGCAGGCGCGGACGGACGCCGAAGTGGTGAAATCAGAGCTCCGAGAGGGCACGTTCGACAACCACCAGTCGATCGTCGGCTTGGAGTACGAGTTCTACGCGGTCGCCGACGGTCGGTGGGCCGCCTCCGACGACGCCGACGTCTACGGGCTGATGCGCGTCCCGCGACGGCTGCTCGAACTCATCGGCTTCGAGAAGGAACTCGGCCTCCATAATGCAGAAATGACCACCAGCCCACAGCCGTTGAACCCCGACGGTCTGCGGGCCCAAGAGTCGGAGGTGCGCGCGCGGCTCGCGGCGGCGCTCGAGTGCACCGGCGCGGAGGGGATCCGCCTCGTCAGCGACGGGATGTGGACGATTCCCCCGGCCGGCGAGACCGCGCGCGAGTACCTCACCGACAGCATCGAAGCCGAGGGGGTTCGGATCGCGACGAACATGAGCGGGTCCGTCCGGTACCACGCGATGGCCAACGGACCGGCCGCGCCCGAGGAACTGACGATTGAGGCGCCGAACGTGACGCTCTCGGCCGACACCGTGATGCCCGAGTCGCTCATCACCTCGATCCAGCCGCACTATCAGGTCGCTCACGCCGCCGACCTCCCGACGTACTTCAACTACGCGCTGCGGGTCGCCGGGCCGCTCCTCGCGCTCGGGGTCAACTCGCCGCTTTTCCCGCCGGACCTCTACGACGACGTCGGCGCGCAGAAGATCCTCGAAGACGGGTACGACGGTCACCGGATCCTCGTCTTCGAGTCGGTCCTCAACTCCGGCGAGACGGAGAAGGTCCGGTTCCCCCGCGACCTCGAGAGCGTCGAGGAAGCCGTCGATCGGGTCGCCAGCGACGCGACGATGGTCCCGATGCCGGTCCCGCAGGGCGAGCGGTTCGACGACACGTTCGCCACGCTCCGACGGAAACACGGCACGTACTGGCGCTGGGTTCGGCCGGTGTTCGACGGCGCGTCGCGCTCCTCGGCGAACGCCCGCATCGAGTTCCGACCGATCGCGGCACAGCCGACCGTGCGCGACGCCGTCGCCTTCCAGGCCACGTTCGCCGGGCTGATGGAGAGCCTGCCGCGCCGGCGGCACCCCGCGAGAGATCAGGGGTGGTCGACCGCCCGCGAGAACTTCTACGCCGCGATGCGAGACGGGATCGACAGCGGCCAGCGATGGATCGGAAACGACGGGGTCGAGACCGTCGAGACGGCGGCGGTCTACGACGACATCTTCGCGCACGCGGTCGACGGGCTCGAAAGCGCCGGCTGTTCGCCCGAAGAGGCCGAGACGTACGTGGAACCGCTCCGCGCCCGGGTCGAACGCGGGATCACCCCCGCGGACTGGAAGACCCGGCGGGTCAGCGAGTACCTCGCCGACGGCGACGACTTCGCCGACGCCGTCAGCGAGATGCAGCGCGATTACGTGCGAAAACAGCGGGAGACGCTTCTCGACGGGTCGTTCGCAGACTGGATCTGACACGCGCCGCGGAGCGGCGCTGAAAACTCGGCGCGAAGCGCGAGCGGGCCGACTACAGGATCTCTTCGAAGTCCTTGTGCTTCGTGATCTCGACGCCCTCGTCGGTGACGACGGCGACGTTGATCCCGTTGCCGGAGGCGAGGTCGCGCTCGACGGCGCTCTCGATGGCGCGCGCGGCGACGGTCTTCGCCTCCTCGATCGTCAGATCGTCGTCGTACTCCTGTTCGAGGACACCGAGGGCGTACTGGCTCCCGGAGCCGGTGACGGTGTACTCCTCTTCGAGGATCGACCCCGCGGGATCGATGCTGTAGATGTGTGCGCCTTCCTCGTCGACGCCGCCGAGGATCGGCTGGACGATGTAGAACGCGCCCGAGCGGAGGAAGTTCCCGAGGAGCGTCGACAGCGCCTGCATACTCATATCCTCGCCGCGCCGGGCCTCATACAGGCGGACCTCCGCGCGGATGGAGCTGATGAGCGACTGGGCGGCCGAGACGGACCCGGCGATCGTGAGCGCGCCCGTCGGGTGGATCTCTTCGACCTTCTGGACGTCCTTCGAGGAGACCATATGGCCGAGGCTCGCGCGCATATCCGTCGCGAGGACGACGCCCTCGGACGTCTTCAGACCGACGGTCGTCGTTCCCGTCTTGGTCTCGGTGTCGGTCGCTTGACCGGCGCGCTGTTCGCGGTTCGAGAACTCGCCGAGTTCCGGCGAGAAGACGCCGGAGTGCTCGCCGTTCAGTGGATCGAGACGCCCAGAGGCGTCGTCGCTCGTGGGAGTACGCATTACCCGACGTTGACGCCCGCCGCAGATAAATGCCACCCTTCCCACTGCTGTTGCCCGTACCGTGGGGTCGGCGCAGTCACGGACGTGACCGACGGGCTCACGGCATCGACCCGTACGAACCCGAACAAAAAATCGGTGCCTCGATTCAGCGGTGTCCGCTGCGCTCGCCGGCGCGCTCGTAGGTCCGCTCTGCGGATTCGATGAGTGGTCGGACGGGAAGTGTGAGTCCCAGTTGCCGCGCGAACAGCGCGATCGGCATCGCGAGGATTCCGAAGAGCAGCGTCGTCTGATACAGCAGGAGCGCCGCGCCCCGGTGCAGGTCTGTCATCATCGCCTTGCCCGTGCTGGGGCGACGGGGGTATATAAACCTTCTCTGTCGAAGATCGATACGGGGTCGACGCAGTCATCCGATTAAATCGAGCTTGCGTCAGAGACAAGAAGGCTTGTCCGGGCGCCGGATCACCACGTACGAACGCAGTCATCAGCGTCGTGCTTCGACATAACTTATGCGGAGTATTGCAGTCGCGTACGCACCGCGATACCGCCGTGATCCGCCGTTCGACGGGCGTCCTGTCACTGACTCGCACCCGCGCGGACGAACCACAAGACACGAAACCCCGCGGCCCGTCCGCGGCGTATGAGCAATTATCTCGTCGCGATGGAGGCCGCGTGGCTGGTCCGCGACGTCGACGACATCGACGACGCCATCGGGGTCGCCGTCAGCGAGGCCGGTAAGCGACTCAACGATCAGAACAAAGAGTACGTCGAAGTCGAGGTCGGCGCGACCCCGTGTCCCGCCTGCGGCGAACCCTTCGACTCCGCGTTCATCGCGGCCAACACCGCGCTCGTCGGTCTCCTCCTCGAGATCGACGTCTTCAACGCCGACGGCGAGGAGCACGCCTCCCGAATCGCCAAGAGCGAAGTCGGCGGCGCGCTCCGCGACGTCCCCCTCTCGGTGATCGACGTCATCGAGATCGACGAGGACGCCCACGAGCGCGACGAGTAGCGCCCGCGGCGGGCGGCCGCCGCGCCCCCGAAACACTTTCGTATAACTTCGGGTTATTAGCCCTATGGAACTCCCGACCCCACAGGACCTGCGACAGCGTCGCACCGAGTTGGATCTGACGCAGAGCACGCTCGCGGAGATGGCCGGCGTCTCCCAGCCGCTCATCGCGCGCATCGAGGGCGGCGACGTCGACCCCCGGCTCTCGACGCTCCGCCGGATCGTTAACGCCCTCGAGGAGGCCGAGGGGAGCATCGTTCGCGCGGCCGACCTGATGAACGAGGACGTGGTGAGCGTCGCGCCCGACGACTCCGTGCGCTTCGCGCGCGACGTGATGCTCGATGAGGGGTTCTCTCAGCTTCCGGTCATCCGCGACGGCCGGCCGGTCGGCATCATCTCGAACAGCGATATCAGGCACGCACAGGAAGAAGACGACGTCGGGACGCTCCCCATCGCGGACGTGATGCGCGAATCGGTCACGACCGTCGAGCCGTCGGCGACGCTCGAAGAGATCGACGCCGCCTTGGACCACCACTCGGCCGTCCTCGTCGTCGAGAGCGGAGAGACCATCGGGATCGTGACCGAGGCCGACGTCGCGGCTCACTTGTGAGCGCGATCTGCTGTTCCTAGCGCATTCTCGGCGCGCGGTCAGAGTTCGAGCCCGCGGATCGAGACGCCCTCGCCCTCATCGACGTGGCCGATCACGCGGCCGTCCGTGGCGTCTGCGAGCGCTTCGGCGTCGTCGGGCGCGAGCGCGCAGACGAAGCCCGTGCCCATGTTGAACGTCCGGTGCATCTCCTCGTCGGAGACGTTGCCCTCCCGCCGGATGAACTCGAAGACCGGCTGGGGTTCGAAGGCGTCCTCGACGACGTAGCGGTGTTCGCCCAGCCGTTCGAGGTTCGTCCAACCGCCGCCGGTGACGTGTGCGGCCGCGCGGACGCCGTGTTCCCGCATCGGATCGAGGAGGAACGTGTACAGCCGCGTCGGTTCGAGCAGCGCCTCGCCGAGGGTGTCGTACTCCCCGAACGGGCAGGGATCGGTGTACTCGTGGTCGCGCGTGGTCGCGGTCCGCGCGAGCGTCAGGCCGTTGGAGTGGATCCCCGAGGAGCGGAAGCCGACGAGCGCGTCGCCCGGCTCGGCCTCGCCGGGAAAGATCGCGTCCTTCGCGGCGAGGCCCGCGCAGGTCCCCGCGAGGTCGAGACCGCGGATCACCTCGGGCATCACCGCCGTCTCGCCCCCGACGAGCGAGAGGTCCGCCTCCTCGGCCCCGTCGCGGAGCCCCTCGCCGACCTGCTCGGCGAACATCTCGTCGGGCTCCTCGACCGCGAGGTAATCGACGAACGCGACCGGACGGACCCCGGCGGCGACGAGGTCGTTCGCGTTCATCGCGATACAGTCGATGCCGACCGTCGAGTAGTCCGAGAGCGCCTCCGCGACGAGGAGCTTCGTCCCGACCCCGTCGGTCGCGAGCGCGAGGTAGCGGTCGCCGATGTCGAGCAGTCCCGCGTAGTCGCCCTCGCTCTCGCCGACTGCGCCGATCAGCGCCGCGGTCGCGGCCTCGCTCGCCTCGATGTCCACGCCCGCCTCGGCGTACGTCAGTTCCTCGACGGCCCCCTCGTCGTTCTCCGCGCTTGCGTCGTCGCTCATACGCGAATTCCCGCGGTCGGGGGAGAAAATACGTCCGGTCTCCGCCGCGCGTATACGCGATCCGAGTCTGGGGTATCAGCGCGGACGCGAACTGACACGACAGTAAGCTCACGCGTCGCGTTCGCTGGAGGGGATCAGTATTTCTTGTGGTCGAAATACTGCATTAAATCGAACTGTGAACGTTTTAACGACACCTAAACGGTTTATAAAACGTCGTTATCTCCCGGTGAAGCGTCGCGAAACGACTGAACGCTCACCGCATTATATGGGGGTCCCGGTCGTACGAACGAGTGAGGAAACACAATGTCGAGCGTCCCCCACTCCCTTCAAGCCCCCCTGAACCGCGACGCCTTCCGTCGCGGGCTCGGTGCCGCCGGAACCGCCGCGAAACGGAGCCTTCGAGGCCTGAAAGCCGCCAGCTTCTGGGCCGCGATCGTGCTCCCGTTCACGTACCTCCCGCTCCTCGCCGGCGGTCTCACCGGCGGCGAAGCCCTCCTCTTCGCCGGTCTCGTGGCGCTCAACGCGCTCGCGTTCGTCCTCGGCCACGACTACGATCCGGCGATGGCCGAGGCCGCCGCAGCGGAGTCCGCGACGACCGAGTGAACCCACTGTAGCGGGCCCGAGACGGAACACCGATTGGGGCCGCGATGAACCGACCGCCGAGCGACCCTCGATGCCGCCCCTCCACTCAGATCCTCAGAACCCGAATCCCACGAACAGCGCCCCGAGCGCGAGCACCAGCGTCGGAACGAAAAACGCCGCGAAGACCGCCTTGCTCCAGCCGATGACGGTTTTCCCGTCGAGCGGTCCGAACGGCAGCATATTGAACGCCGCGAGAAAGAGGTTGATCGTCAGCCCGCGCGAGCCCGAGAGCGCGAGAAACTCCGAGCCGAGGAGCACACCGACGAAAAAGAGCGGGAGAAAAAGCACCGCGAGCGCGACGTTCGTCGCGGGGCCGGCGAGCGCGATGAGGCCGTGCTCGCGCGGCGTCAGCCGGCCGCGGTGATAGACCGCCCCCGGCGCCGCGAAGATGAACCCGGCGAGCGCGCTGACGACCGCCAGAAAGAGCATCCCGTAGTCGGCTCGGAACTCCGCGATCTGCCCGTACCGGACCGCGACGACCTTGTGGGCGACCTCGTGGAGCAGAAAGCCCATCCCCGCCGTCAGCAGACTGAGCAGCAGCGGACCGACGACGCCCCCCTCGAGGAGCCCGACGACGGCGCGCTGGCCGCCGCCGGCGAAGAAGATGGCGAACGCGACGCCGAGTGCGATCCATGCGACCAACAGGTCCTGCAGCTCCTTGGAACTGAACGAGACGCCCGACAGAAGCGGGACGTCAGCCATCTCAGATCGCGCTCCGGAGGATCTCCCAGCCGTTCTGTGCGCCCTCGAAGAGGTACTGCGTCACGCCCGCCGCCCCGCCGAGGTCCAGCGCGAAAAGCGGGAGCAGGTACGCGACGAACAGCGCGGAGGCGATGACGCTGCCAATGTTCGTCGCCGCGACGACGACGATCAGCCGGAACAGCGGCACCGCGAACATCTCGCTCACGAGGTCGCCGATCGGCTTCTCCTCGTCGGCGAGCAGTTCGTTGAGCGTGCCGATGTCGGAGACGTTCACTGGGTCGTACTGCAGTTCGACGTAGCCGGCGAACCACCCCGGCGCGAGGAAGGGATTGATCGAGGTCATCCACGCGACGCCGCCGCCCACGAGCGAGGAGGTCCAGCGCGCGCCGGCCGCCTTCGCCAGCCCCGCCGCGAACAGGCCGTTAACGAGGAACCACGCGCCGAAGAGCCGAAGCAGGGTGTCGTCACCGGCCGACGAGAGCGCGAGCAGGCCGAAGAAGCTGACGACCACGAGCGAGATCCCCGTCCCGACGATCTTCGCCCACGGGAGACCGCCGCTGTCGGTGCCCGAAAGCGACGACATCGGCGGCAGCTCCTCGGGGTGTTCGAGATACCGTTCGATCCCCTCGCGGTGGCCGGCGCCGACGACCGCGATGACGTCCGCGCCGGTCTGTCGGAGCGCGATGAGCTTGTGCGCGATGAACGCGTCGCGCTCGTCGATGAGCGCCGCGGCACCGCCCGGCGAGAACTGCCGGAACTCCTCCATCATCGCGCTCACCACGTCGGTGTCGGTCATCTTGGACATATCGAACTCCTCGAGCTCCTCGCCGTCAACCTCGTTGACGCCGAGGGTCGCCGCGAACTGCCCGAGTAGCCCGCCGACCAGCAGTCCGCCGACGATACCGAGCGTCATACTCCCGACGACGCGAACGACGAAGTCACCCAGCAGATCGACCGCGGGCGCGGCGAGGCCGAATCCGACGCCGCCGACGCCGCCGATCGCGGTACCGGCGGCGAGGGCGGCGAGGAGTCGGTCCTCCGTAGAGAGCACCGACGCGCCGAAGATCCAGACGGCCGTGGCGACCCCGACCGCGAGGAGCGCGCCGCCGGTGATCCGCGAGAGGACCGGGAGCCCGATCCCGACGCTCCCGCCGAAGATCGCCACGAGCGGGCCGAAGAGGACGCCGAGGAAGACGCCCGCGGCGAGGCCGACGCCCCGGCTGTCGCCGATGCCGAAGGCGAGGCCGCCGATCATCCGCAGTTTCTCGATCAGTCCCATCTGCGACCAGAAGCGCCGCATCGTCTCGTTGATGTCGCGGTCGACGAGCGCGACGTCGATGCCCAGTTCCTCGCTGGTCTCGACCGCCGAGAGCATGTCCGCGCCGGGTGTCACGTCGAAGCGCTCGCCGAGGCGCGCCTGCACGTACGACAGCATCCAGTAGGCGATGAACTGAAATACGGTGTTGCCGCGGAGCAGGTCTCCGGGGTCGATATCGTCCGGTTCGCCCCCCTTCAGCTGTCGGTACCGCCCCTCGTCGAGTTCCACGGCGACGACGTCGGGGCGCTCGGCTTCGATGGTCGCTTCGACCTCGCGAACGCTCTCCTCGGAGACGTGTGCGGTCCCGACGACGCGGACGCGACCCTCTCCGGCCGCTTCCTGACTCATTGTGCCCCCTACCGCGCGGTGGTTTTTACTCCTGTCGGAGATCCGGGCCTGTCGGAGACCCGGGGCCGCCGGCTGTCGGTGGCCGTCCGGTCCCCGCGGTGGGAGCAACAGCTTTGTATCGGATTGCGTCCTACGGGGCGACGATGGCCCGCCTCCTGCCCTCCCAATCCGAGCCCGAAGTCGACGCGTCCCCGCGCGTGGTCGGTCTCGAAGACGACGATGCAGACGACCTGCTGTCGGCGCTGTCCTCGTCGACCGCGCGCCGCGTCCTCGCGGCGCTCCACGACGAGCCCACGAACCCCGCCGCGCTCGCCGACGCGGTCGATACGTCCCTGCAGAACGTCCAGTACCACCTCGAACGGCTCGAATCGGCCGGCGCCGTCGAGGTCGTCGACACGGTCTACTCCGAGAAAGGCCGCGAGATGAACGTGTACGCGCCGGCCGATCGCCCCCTCGTCGTCGTCGCCGCCGACAACGACGAGACGGACGGGCTCGCGTCCGCGCTGAAGCGACTGCTCGCCGGCGTCGGCGTCGTCGGTCTCGTCAGCCTCCTCGCACAGTTCGCCATCGAGGGGCTCCCGTTCGCCGCACAGACCGGCGCCGACGGCGACTACGCGGCGCAGACCGAGTCGGTACAGGTCGCCGCCGACACGGCCGCCGCGACGGGACCGCCGCCGGGGCTCCTCGTGTTTCTCGGCGGCCTCACCGTCCTGCTCGTGTGGTTCGCGGTCTGGTTCGTCCGGCAGCGGTAGCGTCGGTTCGACTCGTCTGGGTCCCCTCTCGCCCCGTTCGATGCGGTCTGTACGTGCGACCGGGCGTTTATGACGGATGACGCGGCCAGAGATCCCGTGACGTAGGACTCGCCCCGCGTCGAACAGCGGTTGTTCGGCACATCGACGCGGGATCGACAGTGCAAACGCTACTGTGTGACTGTGCCGACTGTTCGCTACTTCGCTCCGGCTCTCGGGAATCGATGCTCGATCGCCGGTGTACTCGGCTGCCGGTGGTTCCGGTCGGGACGCGCGCGTCTGTCGCCTCTGTATCCCGGTGAACGAAGCGGCCGCGTTACTCCAGGTACTCCTCTTCGCGCTCGGCGTCGTCCTTTCCGCCCTCGTCGGTCCGCCGGTTCACGTCGACCTGATAGTGCTGGAGGATGTCGCGTCCGAGGAGCAGCGGGTAGTCCATGTGCGAGCGGTCCTCGACGCTCGCCGTGACCGTGTGCTGGGTCCCGCCGATACCGATGACGAGGTCCACGACGGGGCGGGCCTTCCCGGACTTCAGCGATCCCGACTTCACGCGCGTCATACTCTTGATCGGCCCCGCGCCGATCTCGGCGGCCAGCGAGGTGTCGATGCTCGTCCGCGTCGCGCCGGTGTCGGACTTCGCCTTCGCCTGCGTCGAGCCGCTGGTCCCGGAGACGACGACCTCCTCGATGTAGCCGATCGTGGGCCGGTCGCCGACCGGCGTCGTGTCGACCCGGGGCATCCCGGCCGGCCGGGAGTCATCGAGCGTCGCCGACAGCTCTTCGACGCGCTCGTCGTCGACCTCGCCGCCGATTCGCTCGATCGCGAGTTTGGCGATGTAGGGGGCGGGGCTGCGTCCGGTCGCTTTGTGCAGTCCCCTGAACCCGGCCGTCGGGTTGACCTCCAGGACGAACCAGCCGTCGTCGCCCTCGATGAGGTCGACGCCGACGTAGTCGAGTTCCATCACTTCGGCGGCGTAGAGCGCCGTCTCGCGGGCTTCCTGCGGCATATCGTCGGTCGCGTCGACGACGTCGCCGCCGAGGGCGACGTTGGTCCGCCACTCGCCCTCGGGCGCGTACCGGTACATCGCGCCGACGATCTGGTCGTCGACGATGTAGACGCGGAGGTCGCGGTGCTCGCTCTCGTCGCGGTCGATGAGATCCTGCAGGAACGCCTGCCGGTTCCCGACCTTCGGGTTGACGGGCTCTGTGAGGTCCACCTTCCACGTGCCGCCGCCGTGGGTTCCGATCGCCGACTTGTAGACGCCGACTTCGCCGAAGCGGTCGCGACCGCGGTTCAGCCGGTCGTTCGAGAGCGCGAGCAGCGCGTCCGGGACCTTGATGTTCCAATTCGCGAGCGTCGCCGCGGTGGCGAACTTGTGAATCGCGGTGAGCACCGAGGCGGGTTCGTTCAGCATCGGGCGGATCCGCTCGAACGTCGTCGCGAGCCCCAGAAGCTCCGCCGGCTCTTCGGTGTTCGAGAGCAGGAGTCGATTGGCCACGATGTCCACCTCGGGCTCGGTCGCGACGTCGCCGCCTTCGATAGAGACGGCCGCGTTCTCCCGGCGTAGCCACACGCCCTCGTGGCCGAGGTCGTCGACCGCGTTGAGAATCGCCTTCGTCTCCTTGCTGTTGTGTAACGAGAGGACGCCGACACGAACCGGGTCGTCGTCAGTACCGGTAGGCATACTTCCTCGTACGCGCACGCGCTCAAAGAAGTGCCGATGACGATCTACCCTCGACGGCCGACCGAACGCCTCCCTCGACCGATGTGAGCGCTTCGCACGTTGGCGGGGCGTCCCGCAGACGCTCGATCCGCCACGACGCTGCCGCGTGTTCGGAGGCGGAGATTCCTCGGTACGAGCGTTTATCCCTCTGGCTGTCCGAGCGCGGGGTATGAGTACCGACGGGGCCTTCACGTACAACGGCGGGAAGGTCGATCCCGGCGAGCGACAGAATCTCCGCTACGGGATCAGCGAGACGTACCTCGGCGATCCGGTCCGCATCCCGGTCACCATCATCAACAGCGAACGGGAGGGGCCGACGGTCTTCCTCTCGGCGGCGGCGCACGGCGACGAACTCAACGGCATCGAGGTCGTCCGCGAGGTGGCCCACGAGTGGGACCTCTCCGAGCTCGCCGGCACGCTCGTCTGTCTCCCCGTGTTGAACGTCCCCGGTTTCCTCGCCCAGCAGCGCTACCTCCCGATCTACGACCGCGACCTGAACCGGTCGTTCCCCGGCCGCGAGGACTCCACGAGCGCGAAGCGGATGGCCGCTCGGATCTTCGATAACTTCATCGCTCCCTGCGATTTCGGCATCGACTTCCACACGTCGACGCGCGGGCGGACGAATATGCTCCACGTTCGAGCTGATATGTCCGACGACGCGGTGTCCCGACTGGCGCGGGCGTTCGGCTCGAACGTGATCATCGACAGCGGCGGCAGCGACGGCATCCTCCGGACCGAGGCCACGCGGGTCGGGATCCCGACCGTGACCGTCGAGATGGGTGAGGCCCACCGGTTCCAGCGGGGGCTGATCGACGACGCGCTCGCGGGCGTCGAGAGTGTGTTCGCGGAGTACGAACTGCTCTCGACGCCCGCCGTCCGCTGGCCGGGATGGCGGACCGTCATCGACGACGCCAACGAGAAGACGTGGATTCGCGCCGACGCCGGCGGGATCGTCGATATGCACCACGCACGGGGCTCGCTCGTCCACGAGGGGGAGCGGATCTGTACGCTCACGAACCCGTTCAAAGACGACAACGTCGCCGTCGAAGCCCCGTTCACCGGGCTGCTGGTGGGGATCCTCGAAAACCCCGTCGTCTATCCCGGCAACCCCCTCTGTCACCTCGTCGAGCTCGAACCAGACGTCCGTCGGGTCGTCGAGCGGGAAACGGCCGCGGTCAGGCCGGCACACCCCGAGTAGTCCGGCGGGGATCCCGCCGTCGATCGATTCTCGCCCCGGCCACGAGCGGCCGTACACGTAAGTTCTATAGTGGCCCCGACCCGAGACTCACGAGAGTATGAGTCAGTCTTACAATCGAGGCCGCATCGAGGACTTCGGCCGCTGGCGGGAGTTCTCAGCGGGGATGTGGGCCTGGGTGTTCCACAAGTTCACGGGCTGGGTGCTCGTGGGGTATCTCTTCACCCACATCGCCGTCCTCTCGACGGCGCTACAGAGCCCGGAGGCGTACACGACGACGATCCAGTCGCTGGAGAGTCTGCTTCTCGTACGCATCCTCGAGGTCGGGCTGCTGTCGGTCGCCGTCTTCCACATCCTCAACGGCCTCCGGCTGCTGTTCGTCGATCTCGGAGTCGGGCTGGAGTCGCAGGATAAGAGCTTCTACGCGTCGCTGCTGCTCACGGGAGCGATCGCCATCGCGAGCGTGCCGACGTTCCTCGCGGGGGTGTTCGGCTGATGGCCGAGCGCTACTCCTCGTTCGAGTCCGGCGGCCGCCGCTGGCTCTGGCAGCGCATCACGGCGGCGTTCCTCGTCGTCGTCCTCGCGTTTCACTTCTTCCTCTTGCACTTCGTCAACCACGCCGACGAGGTGACGTTCGCGATGTCGCAGGCGCGGATGGAACAGCTGACGTACTTCTCGCTCATGATCTTGTTCCTCCTCGCGGCGACCTTCCACGGCGTCAACGGCGTGTACAACGCGCTGATCAATCAGGGCCTCACCGGCTCTCGAAAGACCGCGGCGGCACTGGTCCTCGGCGTCGCGAGTCTCGTCGTGATCGTGCAGGGAATCAGAACCGCACTCGCGTGGGCCGGAGGCGTCCCACTCTAACACAATGAGCACGCAACTACCCGATCAGGCCGAAGAGGAATCGTCCGCCGGCGAGGCCGAACCGCAGTCCCCGGCACAGCAGCGCCGATTGGAGAAGAAACGACAGCGCGCTGCGGACAAGGAGCGACAGCAGCAGGCCGAGGAGGCCGAGGCGGCACTCGCCGACGAGGAGACGTACCACCTCAAGGTGTTCCGGTACGACCCCGAGATCGCCGGCAAGGAGGAGCCACGCTTCGACGACTTTTACGTCCCCTATCACAAGGGAATGACCGTCCTCGACGCGCTGATGTACGCCCGGGACACGTACGATTCGAGCCTGACCTTCCGGCACTCCTGCCGGCAGGCGATCTGCGGCTCGGACGCGATGTTCGTCAACGGGAAACAGCGGCTCTGCTGTAAGACGCAGCTTTCGGACCTCGAAGAGCCGGTCCGCATCGAGCCGCTTCCTCATCAGGAGGTCGTCAAAGACCTCGTCGTGGACATGGAGCACTTCTACGACCAGATGGAGGCGGTCGAGCCGTACTTCCAGACGAACGAGCTTCCGGAGGGCGAACTCGAAGAGCAGCGGCAGACTCCCGAGAACCGCGAGAAAGTGAAGATGTCGACGCGCTGTATCTGGTGCGGCGCGTGTATGTCCTCGTGTAACATCGCCGCGGGCGACAACCAGTATCTCGGCCCGGCGGCTCTCAACAAGGCGTACCGCTTCACGATGGACGAACGCGAGGGAGAGGATATGAAGCAGCACCGGATGGAGATCCTCGAGCAGGAACACGGCGTCTGGCGGTGTCAGACGCAGTTCTCCTGTACCAACGTCTGTCCGAAGGACATCCCGCTGACCGAGCACATCCAGGAACTGAAGCGCGAGGCGGTCAAGAACAACCTCAAATTCTGGTAGTTGAAGATACATATGCACGAACACGACGTTATCGTGGTGGGCGCCGGAGGCGCGGGCCTCCGCGCGGCCATCGCGGCGCAAGAAGAGGGAGCCGACGTGGCTATCGTCTCGAAACTCCACCCGGTGCGGAGTCACACCGGGGCGGCGGAGGGCGGCATCAACGCCGCCCTCCGCGAGGGGGACTCCTGGGAGGACCACGCCTACGACACGATGAAGGGGTCGGACTACCTCGGCGACGCCCCGGCGATCGAGACGCTCGCACAGGACAGCCCCGAGGAGGTCATCCAGCTCGAACACTGGGGGATGGCGTTCTCGCGTGAGGAAGACGGGACGGTGAGCCAGCGGCCGTTCGGGGGCCTCTCGTTCCCGCGGACGACCTACGCCGGCGCGGAGACGGGCCATCATCTCCTGCACACGATGTACGAACAGCTCGTCAAGCGCGGCATCGAGGTCTACGACGAGTGGTACGTCCTCGATCTGGCGGTGACGGACGAGGACGCCCCCGAGGACCGACGCTGTCACGGCGTCGTCGGATACGACATCCAGTCGGGGTCGATCGAGGGCTTCCGCGCCCGCGACGGCGTCATCCTCGCGACAGGCGGGCTCGGCCAGGTGTACGACCACACCACGAACGCCGTCTCGAACACCGGCGACGGCGTCGCGATGGCCTACCGCGCCGGCGTTCCGATCGAGGACATGGAGTTCATTCAGTTCCACCCCACGACGCTGCCCTCGACGGGCGTGCTCATCTCCGAGGGCGTCCGGGGCGAGGGCGGGATCCTCTACAACGCCGAGGGCGAACGGCTGATGTTCGAGTACGGCTACGCGAGCAACGACGGCGAACTCGCCTCCCGCGACGTCGTCGCCCGCGCGGAGCTGAACGAGGTCAACGCGGGGCGAGGCATCGAGGACGAGTACGTCCACCTCGACATGCGCCATCTCGGCGAGGAGCGCATCCTCGATCGCCTCGAGAACATCCTCCACCTCGCGGAGGACTTCGAGGGCGTCGACGCGCTCGAAGAGCCGATGCCGGTCAAGCCCGGCCAGCACTACGCCATGGGCGGGATCGAGACCGACGAGAACGGCGAGACGTGCATCGAGGGGCTCTACGCCGCCGGCGAGTGCGCCTGCGCCTCGGTCCACGGCTCAAACCGCCTCGGTGGGAACGCGCTGCCGGAACTCATCGTCTTCGGCGCGCGCGCGGGCCACCACGCCGCCGGCCGCGACCTCGGCGAGGCCGAGATCCCCACGGGCAAGCGGGGCGAGTGGGAGGCCGGGGACGTCGAGACGCCGGTCGAGCCCGGCGACATCGACGCCTCCGAGGGCGGCGCAGTCGCCGACGGGGGCGCAGCCGCCGGAGCCGCCGATCTCGGTCCCGACGAGCTCGTCGAGCGGGCGACGCAGCGTACCACAGAGCGCGTCGAAGCGCTCTTGGCCAACGAGGACGGCCGGAACCACTCGGAAATCCGCTCGGACGTCCAGCAGTCGATGACGGAGAACGTCAACGTCTTCCGCGAGAAAGCCAGCCTCGAACAGGCGCTCCGCGACATCCGGGAGGCGCGGAAGGCCTACCGCGACGTCGGCGTCGCCGACCAGTCGCGGACGTTCAACACCGACCTGCTGCAGACGATCGAGACCCGCAACATCATCGACCTCGCGGAAGCGATCACCCTCGGCGCCCTCGTGCGCGAGGAGTTCCGCGGCGCGCACTGGCGCAAAGAGCACCAAGAGCGCGACGACGAGAACTGGCTGAAACACACGCTGCTGTCGTGGAACGACGGCTCGCCCGAACTGTGGTTCAAGCCGGTGCTCCTCGAGGGCGAAGAGAAGCGCTACGAGCCGAAGATCCGGAGTTACTGAGGGGACCATCGCCCCTCCGCAGCCATACCGCCGTCCCGTTCGGCGAGAACCGACGAACGGTCACCGTAATCCTGTGACGCCGCACGGCTCCCGGCTACCCTGCGGGTTTCTGACAGTATTCGACGCACCTTCGGGGGGTGTCCGGTGCGCCTTCAGGCGGTGTCCTCGTGCGCCTTCGGTGCGTCTCCGGCGTCGCGCTCGCTGAGTGAATCACGTCACCAGTCGAAAATACGACCCCTCAGAGCGCCGCAGAACGCGGTGATCGTTCGTGGACGATTCCGCAATCGGTCGCGAGAGCCGATGTGACAACCGATTCGCGACACAATGAGTTCGACAATCGTCGTGGGCGGGTTTTATTATCGTCGAATCCAAGAGATAGATACCAACGATGCAGGGCACGATACGCACACGACCGACGGCTGGGATCGAGACGCCGTCGATTCCGTCCGAACTCGAATCGCCGCGCGCGAAACTCGTCTATCTGTTCCTTTCGACGCACGGTGAAGCGACCATCTCCGAACTCGAATCCGGGCTCGATATGAAGAAAATCTCGCTGTACAGCATTCTCTCGACGCTGTGTGAACGCGACCTGATCGATCAGGACGCCGAGCGCTACCGACTCTGTTAAGCTGCCACGCCTGCGACGCTGTCGTCTGTGCTCGATAGCGGTGAGTGAAACTTTTGTCGTCAGTCACTACGCGTCGCCGCTCCGGAACAGCGTCAGCTCTTCGGCCTCGTAGATGTTGATGAGTTCCGTGACGATCTCGTCGTACTCCTCGTCGTCCTGCCGGAGGGAGTCCAGTCGCGCCACCGTCTCCTCGTCGAGGTGTATCTGAGGCATACTCGAACGGACGTGGTGAATCGACTTAAATCCCGCTCGGTCCCCACTCTCGATCGGATCGGCGGGTATGGGAACGCGGGGTCAGGCGTACCGACTCTGCCCGGCGCTTCCCGAGACCTCGGTGAGGTCCGCGTGCACGTCGGCGATGCGCTCGCGGATGTCCCGGCCGACGACCCGCGGGTCGAAGACGTCCTTGTTCGGCGACCAGTCGGTGTCGTTGAAGAACGTGTCGCGGTCGGCGTCGACTCCCTCCGGCGGGACGATGTTCGACGGGTCCTCGCGGTAGAGATCGTAGGCCGTTCGAGTGTACTCGTACTGGTACCGGGTGTCCTTGTTCACCTTACAGATCCCGTGCTGGAGCATCCGCCGGAGTTGATCGGGCTGGACGCCCGAGGAGCCGTGCAGCACAAGCGGCGTGTCGAGGCCGTGATCGCGCAGCGCCTGCCGGATGTCGCCCGCGAGATCCGGACGGAGTTCCAAGTCCTTGCCCTTCGCGACCCCGTGTTGGGTCCCGACGGAGATGGCGAGCAGATCACAGCCGGTTCGGTCGACGAACTCGACGGCCTGCTCGGGGTCGGTGTAGAACGCCTCCTCGGCTTCGATCTCGTCTTCGACGCCCTTGATCTGCCCGAGTTCGGCCTCGATGAGGACGTCTGCGTCCTTCCGCTCTTTCATCTCGACGACCTCTCTGCTCGTCGCGACGTTCTCCTCGAACGGCTCGTGAGAGGCGTCGATCATGATCGAGGAGGGGATATCGAGTTCCATCTGCGTCTCGATGAACTCGGGGTCCGTCTGGTGATCCATGTTGAGGAAGACGCCGATGTCGTACTGGTCGGCGATGGTCTCGATGTACGTGCCCATCGCTTTCAGGCCGGCGACCGGATCCTCGTTGCCCGCAAACGTGCAGGCACCGCCGCTGAGTTGCAAGAGGAGATCCGACTCCGCCCGCGCGGCGCCTTCCATCAGGCCCATCATCACGTTCGGTTCGGCGATGTTCGACGCGACGAGGCCGAATCCTTCCTCGAGCGCGTCGTCGTAGACGTTGGCGAGTTCACTCCCGCCGTAGAACGGCACTGTGTGTCACCTCGTGTGCGCTTTCCGGCGCCGCCATCATAAGATATGCGGACCTGTTCGTCTCTGCGCGGTAGTGCGTGCGCTCCGCGCGAAACGGGCGGGTTCGGTCGATTTCCCCCGACCAACAGGCCGGCGCGCGGATCGACACAGCGGTCGAATCGCGCCGGGCGGGGTCCCGATCAGGAGAACAGCTTCTTGAGCCGCGCGAACAGGCCCTTCTCTCGGTCGCCGCCGCGGCGGCCCGACGCCGGCTCCGCGGCGGTCGTCTCAGCCGTCGCTGTCTCCTCGGGCGAGCGCTCGGACTCCTCGTCGCCGGCGTCCGCCGCCGCGTCAGACTCCGACGCGTCCGCGGCGTCTACTTCGACCTCGCCGGCCTCGCCCTCCTCGACGAGTTCGGCCGCCCGTTCGAAAAGCGCCTCGGGGTCGTTGACGCCGTCTTTCACCGTCCCCTTCACGAGCGGCTTGTTCGCGAACCGGTCCCGGCTGACCGAGGTGTCGGAGGCGATGATGACCGCGTCCGCGGCCTCAATCTCCGCGGCCGTGAGTTCGTTCTGCGCTCCCATCGCGCCCTGCACCTCGACTTTGATGTCGTGGCCGAGCCGTTCGGCCGTCTGTTCGAGGTTCTCCGCGGCCATCTGGCTGTGTGCGATTCCGGTCGGACAGGATGTGACTGCGACTACGTTCATTGTGTGCCTTCTGTTACCACGCCGATGACTTCATCTTTCGTGCTGGCGGCGAGCGCGCGCTCTGCGAGGTCGCGCGCGTCGACGACCGTCGTCTCTGTCACGGCGCGCTTGACCTGCGGCACCGTGACGGCGCTCATGCTCAGCTCGTCGAGACCGAGCCCGACGAGCAGCTCCGTGAGGTCGGGATCGCCGGCCATCTCGCCGCACATCCCGACCCAGACGTCCGTCCCCTCGGCGGCCTCGACAGTCGCGCGAATCGCCCGCAACACCGCCGGCTGGCGGTAGTCCCCGAGGTCTTTCACGCGGTCGTTGCCCCGCTCTGCGGCCATCACGTACTGCGCGAGGTCGTTTGTCCCGATGCTGAAGAAGTCGACGTGCTCGGTGAGATCCGACGCGAGGAGCGCCGCCGCGGGCGTCTCGATCATCACGCCGAACTCCGGGCGCGCGTACGCCTCGCCCTCCTCCTCGAGGTCCGCGGCGACCGACTCGAGCACCGCCCGGGCCTCGCGGACCTCCTCGACGGTCGAGACGAGCGGCAGCATCACCGACAGCGTCCCGCCGGCCGTCTGGGGCCCGTCCGGAGTCCCACCCCCGCCGGCCGCGCGCAGGAGCGCGCGCAACTGCGTCTCGAAGATGTCGGCGTCGGGACCGAGCGATCGGCGGATGCCGCGCTCGCCGAGGAACGGGTTCTCCTCTGCGGGTAGATTCAGGTACTCGACCGGCTTGTCGCCGCCGATATCGAGCGTCCGGACGACAACTCGCCCGTCGGGGAACGCCTCCAGTGCCTCGCGGTAGGCCTCGTACTGCTCCTCTTCGGTCGGCGCCGACTCCCGGTCGAGGAAGAGAAACTCCGTCCGAAACAGGCCGATGCCGTCCGCGCCGCGCTCGGCGGCGGGCGCGAGATCCGCCGTCGTGCCGACGTTCGCGGCGACCTCGATGGGTGTTCCGTCGGCGGTCTCGACCGCCTCCTCGCGGATTTCGACGTCTTCGTCGCTCGCGGCGGCCTCGAGGGTCTCGGCGTCGGGATCGACGATCAGCGTCCCCTCGGTGCCGTCGACGACGACGTCCGCGCCGTCGGCGACGTCGCGAAGCTCCTCGCCGATCCCGACGATAGCCGGCAGCGCGAGCGAGCGCGCGAAGATCGCCGCGTGGGACGTCCGACCGCCGGTGACCGTCGCGAACCCGGCGACGCGCTCGGGATCGAGCTGTGCGGTGTCGCTCGGGGTCAGCCGCTCTGCGAGCACGACGCTCCCCGACGGGAGCTCCGCGAGGTCGACGCGCTCGCCGTCGAGGAGCACGCGAACGAGTCGGTCGCGGACGTCTCGGAGGTCGTCGGCGCGCTCGGCCATCCGCCCGTCCATCCCCTCGAACTGCTCGACGAACCGCTCGAACGTCCGCGAGACGGCGTGCTCGGCGGGGAGACCCTCGCCGATCTCGGTCTCGACGCCCTCGGTGATCTGCGGGTCGTCGAGGAACTGCACGTGCGCGTCGAAGACCTCCGCCTCGGCCTCGCCGACGCGTTCGGCCGTGCGCTCGCGCTCCGTTCGGAGCTCCTCGCGCGCCGCGTCCCGCGCGGTCTCGAAGCGATCGCGCTCAGCGTCGGGATCGACCGTCTCGGGGGCCGGCGGCGCGTCGAGTTCCGCGTCGGGCGCGTACCAGACGACGGTTCCCGCCCCGGACAGCGGCGTCACGCCGACGCCGGAGAGTCGTCGCTCGGACATCGGTTCAGAGCTCGTCCTCTGGCGTGCTCAGGATGCGTTCGAGCTCGTCGAGGGCGGCCTCGGCGTCTGCGCCCTCCGCAGTCAGTCGGACGTCGTCGCCGGCGGCGACGCCGAGGCTCGTCACCGCGAGCATACTCGCGGCGTTCACCGGCTCCCCGTCGGCGGCGGCGACCCGAATCTCCGCGTCGAACCCGTTCGCCGCCTCGACGAACTTCGACGCCGGCCGCGCGTGCAGGCCGTCCTCGGGGACGACGGTGACGACGCGCTCGGCCATCAGTTCACGGCCTCCCGAACCGCGTTCTGGACGGTGGCTTCGTCTTCGGCTCCAAGCAGCGTCTCGCGGACGTCCTCGTGCATGAGTGCTCTCGAAAGGGCGCTCAAGATCTGTAAGTGTTCCTCGCCGCCCTCCTCGGGGACGAGTATCATAAATAGGAGCCGCGCGGGCTCGTCGTCCATCGCGTCGAAGTCGATGCCCGCACTGGAGCGGGCGAACGCGACGGACGGCTCTTCGACCGCGGCCGTCTTCGCGTGCGGGATGCCGATTCCCATCCCGACGCCGGTCGTCGCCTCCTTCTCCCGTTCGCGGAGCGCGTCGAGCGCCGCCTCTCGATCTCTCACGCGGCCGTTGTCCGCGATGAGGTCCAAGAGGTACTCGATCGCTTCCGCCTTGTCGGCCGGCGGTTCCTCGAGCGAGATATGTGCAAGCGGTAGCAGCCGGTCGATGTCATCTTCGAGCATAATCGTTCGAATATGTGCAGGGGAACCGTAAGGAATTTTCTCTTCGGTCAGTCCGGAACTGGCGGCGTCGGGAGCGTTAGTCTCCCGCCGCCGCGCCGGCCTCGGCGCCTTCGGACGCGCCGACGCGGTCCTCGTAGTCGGGCTTCAAGAGCGTCGCGAGCGCGGCCGTCACGAGCGAGCCGATGACGATCGCCGCGAGGAACAGCAGCGGGCTGTTCGACAGCGGGACGACGAAGACGCCGCCGTGCGGGGCGGGCATGTCGATGCCGAGCGACATCGACATCGCCGCGCCGACCGCGCTGCCGACCATGATCGACGGGATGACCCGGATCGGGTCGGCCGACGCGTAGGGGATCGCCCCTTCAGTGATGAACGAGAACCCGAGGATGATGCCGGACTTCGCGTTCTCGTACATCTCCTCGGCGTACTTGTGCGGGGCGATGAAATTCGAGATGGCGAGGCCGATCGGCGGGATCATCCCGGCGATCATCACCGCCGCCATCGGCTCGGTGATCCCCTCGGTGATCAGGCCGGCGGCGAACACGTAGGCGACCTTGTTGACCGGGCCGCCCATGTCGAACGCCATCATCGCGCCGAGGAGCGCGCCGACGAGCAGCGCCTGTCCGCCCTGCAGCCCCTCGAGATACGCTGTGAGGCCGGCGTTCGCGATCGCGACCGGGACGCCGAGAACGAACAGCACGATAGGCGAGACGATCGCCATCGTCAGCACCGGGACGATGAGGACCGGCATCATCGGCCGGATGAAGTCCGGGACGCTCCAGTTTTTGATCCACCGGGCCACGTAGCCCACGAGGAGGCCGGTGACGAGCGCGCCGAGGTAGCCGGCACCGGCTTCGCCGCCCTGTAGACCGATGACCTCGCCGGCGGCCACCAGCACCTCACCCTGCTGGATCAGATACGACGCCAGGAACCCGGGGGCCAGCCCCGGCCGATCGGCGATGGCGTACGCGACGTACGCGCCGAGGATCGGGACCATAATCGTCAGCCCCAGTCCACCGATCTGTCCGAGGAAGTACGCCAGCGTCCCTACCTGCGACGTGTCCGGCGCGCCGTTCGGCCCCGTCGGCGCGACCGCGAACCCGAGGGCGAGGAAGATCCCGCCGATGGTCACGAACGGGATCATGTACGATACGCCGGTCATGAGGTCCTCCTTGACCTTCGTCAGGTGGGACCGCATCTTGCTCTCAGCCTTGCTTGACATAAGTCTCTCTCACGGATGTTTACGAAGGATATGAAAAATACTTTCGCTTGTGATCGTTTCTGACTTCTCAAGTTGCAAAATACATAGAACCGATCACCGAGCGCATCAGAGCGTGCGGACGTCGACCGATTCCCGCGCCTCGAACACGGACTCGAACGCCGGCACGCGCGTGCCGGAGACGGAGACGACCCGCGACGCGACGGCGATCGCGGTCCGGAGGGCCGCTGCGTGGGACTCTCCGCGCGACAGGCCGGCGAGAAAGCCCGAGAGCATCGCGTCACCGGCGCCGACGGTGTCGACGACCGTGACGGGGAGCGCCGGGGCGTAGAGCGCGGCCGAGTCGGTGACGAGAAGCGCCCCGTCGGGGCCGAGCGACGCGAGGACGTACCGGAACCCCGACTCGCGGAGTTCCCGGGCGGCCTCGGCGCACGCGTCGAGCGTCTCGGCGCCGCGCCCGGTCGCGGCGGCGAGCTCCTCGCGGTTCGGTTTGCAGACGAGGTAGTCGGCGTCGAGCCGCCTGAGCAACTCGCCGCCCATGTCGACCGCGGTGTCCCACGGTCCCGCCCCGGCCAGCCGGTCGACGGCGTCGGTGTCGATACCGCGGGGGAGGCTGCCGGCGACGACGAGCAGTTCGGGGCCGCGCTCGCGCACGCGCTCGACGAGCGCGTCGACGTCCGCCGCTTCGAGTACGGGCCCGTCGTGGTTGATCTTGTACTCCCCCTCGGGGCTCAGCACGGTCGTGTTCAGTCGGGTCCGTCCCGCTATCTCGACGAAGTCGCGCGCGACCCCGTCGTCGTCGAGCGCCTCGGCGATCATTCGTCCGAACGGACCGCCGAGGAAGCCGGTCGAGGGGGCCGCTATGTCCAGCGCGGTGAGATACTGCGAGACGTTGATCCCCTTGCCGCCGGCGTCGAACCGCGCGTCGTCGGTCCTTGCGACCTCGCCGGTCCGAAGCGGCTCCTCGACCGCGAGGGTGTGATCGATCGCCGGGTTCATCGTCACCGTCAGAACGTCGCCGCCCGGATCGGGGCCGCCGCGGCCTCCCGTCATCCCGATCTCGCCTCTACGATCGCGACGGCGACGTCCTCGGCCTCGAACCGCTCGCGCGCTTCCTCGGAGAGGCTGTCGTCCGTGACGAACAGGTCGACGTCCTCGAGGTCGGCGAACGTCACGAACGAGCGCTCGCCGACTTTCGTCGCGTCCGCGACGAGGACGACCCGGGAGGCCTTCTGAACCATCAGCTCTTTGACGCGCGCTTCCTCCTCGTTCGGCGTCGTCAGCCCGGTCTCCGCGTCGACGGCGTTCGCGCCCAGAAACAGCAGATCGAAGTTCGTCCGCTCGAGGAACGCCTCGGCGCTCGGCCCGACGAGCGACCGCGTCCGTCGGCGCAGCGTCCCGCCGGTCAGCTTCACGTCGTTGTCCTCTTTGCCGAGTTCGACGGCCAGTCGCGGCGAGTTCGTCACCGCGAGAATCGACCCGTCTTTCGGCGCCTGCTGAGCCACCTGCATCGTGGTCGTCCCCGCGTCGAAGAAGACCACCTGTCCCTCGGTGATCTCCTCGACGGCGCGGTCGGCGATCGCGCGCTTCGCGTCGAGGTTCTGTACTTCCTTCTGTCCGTACGCCTGTTCGTGCCCGACGTTCGTCACGGGGACCGCGCCGCCGTGGGACCGTTCGATGAGACCGCGGTCCTCCAGTTCGTGGAGGTCCCGCCGGATCGTCGCCTTCGAGTACTCCAGTTCCGCCGCGAGTGCCTCGACGGACTGCCCGTCCTCGTCGGTGACGAGTTCGACGATGCGTCGTTTTCGCTCAGCGGGTAACATGTGGGTCGTCTACGTGTCGTTCGCCCTGTGTATTGTTAATGGTTCGTGTTCGTATCGGATCGAACATTCGGAATAGGCAGCCATATCAGTCACAAACGGACATATTATCGCGAGACTACGGATATTCTGCGCTTCGAGGAGCAGACCTGACAGATATACGCAGCGGTATGGGCGCAAACACAAACGAAAACCGAATCGATCTGACGTCAGTCCAGTCGGTCGATAATCGCGTCGGTGACCTCGTCGGTGCCGGCGTCGCCGCCGAGATCGCCCGTGTGTGGACCCGATTCGAGCACCGCTTCGACGGCGCTCCGGACGTTTCCGGCCGCCTCGACGTATCCGAGGTGTTCCAGCAGCATCGCCGCCGAGAGGATCGCCGCCGAGGGGTTGGCGACGCCCTCCCCCGCGATGTCCGGCGCGGTCCCGTGGACCGGCTCGAACAGCGCGTTGTCGGGACCGACGTTCGCCGAGGGCAGGAGTCCGAGCCCGCCGACGAGCCCGGCCGCCAGGTCCGAGAGCACGTCGCCCGCGAGGTTCGGGCAGACGACGACGTCGAACTGCGTCGGGTCGAGACAGACTCGCGTGGCGAACGCGTCCATCAATACCTCATCGGTCTCGACGCCGGCCTCCTCGGCGACGCCGACGACCGCGTCGCGGAACCGACCGTCGGTCTCGCGCATCACGTTCGCCTTGTGGACGACTTGGAAGCCCGACTCGTCGCGCTCGTCGACGTACTCGCAGGCGAACTCCGCCAGCCGCTCCGAGGCGGAGGTCGTCACGACGCGCGTCAGCGTCGAGAGGTCCTCGGAGAGGCGGTCCTCGTGGCCCGCGTAAACGCCCTCGGTGTTCTCGCGCAGGAAGACCAGATCCGTCTCCGGCCGAACCGCGTCGACGCCGGGGTACGCCCGCGCCGGGCGGATGTTGACGAACGAGCCGACCGCCTCCCGAAGCGGTAGGATGACGTCGGCCGCCGTTTCACCGGCCGCGCCGAACAGCGTCGCGTCCGCGGCGGCGACGGTGTCGTAGGTCTCCTGCGGCAGCGCCTCGCCGGTCGCCTCCTTCACTCGGTCGCCGGCCTCGGCCGCGACGAACTCGAAGTCGCCGACGGCCTCCAGCACGGAGACGGCCGCGGGGATGACCTCTCGGCCGATCCCGTCGCCTTCGATGACGACGATCTCCTCACGCATCGGTGTAGGGCAGAGCGGCGGCTTTCTCCGCGACCGCGTCGGCGTTGGACTTCATCAGCGCCGTCGTGTCCCAGACGCCCTCGGTGAGGGCCCGTCGCTGTGCGTCGTCGACGGTCGCCTCGACCGTCGTATCGCCGTAGGTGACGGTCTCGGCCTCCACGTCGACGTCGATTTCGCCGTCGGGGTTCTCGTCGATCCACTCCTGCAGTTCGACGATGGTCTCGTGGTCCGCCGTGACCGTCGGAATACCCAACGCGAGGCAGTTGCCCGCGAAGATCTCCGCGAACGACTCGCCGACGATGGCGTCGATCCCCCAGCGCATCAGCGCCTGCGGCGCGTGTTCGCGTGAGGACCCACAGCCGAAGTTGGCGTTGACAGCGAGGACCGAAGCGTCCTGGAACTGCGGTTCGTTGAAGGGGTGTTCCTTCTGCTCGTCGTTCTCGTCGAACCGGAGGTCGAAAAAGGCGAACTCCCCGAGGCCGTCGAACGTGACGACCTTCATGAAGCGCGCCGGGATGATCTGGTCGGTGTCGATGTCGTTGCCGCGGACGGGGATCCCCGACCCCGACACCGAATCGATCTCCGGGATCTCCTCGGTCATGCCGTAGTCACCTCCTTGAGGTCGCGCACGTCAGTCACTTCGCCTTTGATGGCCGCGGCGGCGACCATCCGCGGGTTCATCAGGACGGTGCGGCCGTCCTTCGAGCCCTGCCGCCCGATGAAGTTGCGGTTCGACGAGGACGCGGAGGCCTCATCGCCCTCCAGTTGGTCCTCGTTCATCCCGAGACACATCGAACAGCCGGCGTTCCGCCACTCGAAGCCGGCCTCCTCGAAGATCTCGTCGAGTCCTTCGGCCTCGGCGGCGGCCTTCACGCGCTGGCTGCCGGGGACGACCATCGCGCGGACGTCCTCGTGGGCCTGCTGGCCCTCGACGACCGCCGCGGCGCGGCGGAGGTCGGGTAGGCGTCCGTTCGTACACGAGCCGATGAAGGCGACGTCGATCTCGTAACCGTCCATCTTCTCGCCGGGCGTGACGCGCATGTGCTCCTGTGCACCTCGCGCGGAGTCCTGTTTGTCCGCCGGAAGGTCCTCCGGGGCGGGGATCGGCTCGCTGATGCCGATGCCCTGTCCGGGGGTGGTCCCCCACGTGACGACGGGCTCTAGCTCGGAGCCGTCGATCGTGACGACGTCGTCGTACTCGGCGTCGTCCTCGGAGCGGATCGACTCCCAGTACGGCTTGAACTCGTCGAACTTCTCGGGGTTCTCCCGGAAGTAGTCGGTCTCGGCAAGCCACTCGTAGGTGGTCTCGTCGGGATTGACGTAGCCCGCGCGGGCGCCGCCCTCGATGGACATGTTGCAGATGCTCATCCGGCCCTCCATGTCGAGGTTCTCGATGGCCTCCCCGGCGTACTCGTAGACGTAGCCGACGCCGCCCTCGGTACCGAGACGGCGGATCACCTCGAGGATGACGTCCTTCGCCTCGACGCCGGGACCGAGCTCGCCCGTGACCTCGATCTTTCGGACCTTCTTTTTCTCCATCGCGATCGTCTGCGTCGCGAGCACGTCGCGGATCTGGCTCGTCCCGATGCCGAACGCCAGCGCGCCGAAGGCGCCGTGCGTCGACGTGTGCGAGTCGCCGCAGACGATGGTCTTACCGGGCTGGGTGAGCCCCTGCTCGGGCCCGATGACGTGGACGATTCCCTGCTTTCCCGAACTCGGGTCCGCAAACTGGATGCCCGCGTCGCGGACGTTCTGTTCGAGCTCGGACATCATCTCCTCAGCGGCGTCGTCGCGGTACGGCCGCGACTGGTCCGCCGTGGGGACGATGTGGTCCACCGTCGCGTACGTGAGTTCGGGATACGCGACCTCTAAGTCCCGCTCCTGCAGCATTCCGAACGCCTGCGGGCTCGTGACCTCGTGGATGAGATGTAGGCCGACGAACAGCTGCGTCTGTCCGGTCGGCAGCTCCCCGACGGTGTGTTCCTCCCACACCTTGTCGTACAGCGTTCCCTCACTCATCTACATCACCTGTGAATTGTGTTCCTGTCATGTCCGTCTCCGATCAGTCGTCCGCGGCCGCCTCGGCGGCCTCCGCCTCTTCTTTCTCGGCCCACGAGAACAGCTCACGCAGCGGTTCGCCCACCCGCTCGACGTGGTGGGTCTCCTCGGCGTGTTTCAGCTGGGTGTACGACGGCCGGCCGGCCTGGTTCTCCGCGATCCACTCGCGGGCGAACGTCCCGTCCTGAACCTCCTCGAGGACCTCCTCCATCCGCTCGCGGGCGTGGTCGTCGATGATCCGGTCGCCGCGCGTGAGCCCGCCGTACTCGGCGGTGTCGGAGACGGAGTCCCACATGTTGGAGAGCCCGCCTTCGTACATCAGATCGACGATCAGCTTCAGCTCGTTGAGGACCTCGAAGTACGCCATCTCCGGGGAGTACCCGGCGTCGACCAGCGTCTCGAAGCCCTGTCGGACGAGCGCGGTCGCCCCGCCGCAGAGGACGGCCTGCTCGCCGAAGAGGTCGGTCTCGGTCTCCTCGCGGAACGTCGTCTCGATGACGCCGGCGCGGGTGCATCCGATCGCGTGCGCGTACGCGAGCGCCTCCTCTCGCGCCTCGCCCGTCTGGTCTTGGTAGACGGCGACGAGGCCGGGCGTTCCCTGACCGGCCTCGTAGTTGCGTCGCACGAGGTGCCCCGGGGACTTCGGCGCGATCATCGTCACGTCGACGTCTTCCGGCGGCCGGATCTGGTTGTAGTGGATGTTGAACCCGTGGGAGAACTGGAGCGTGTCGCCGGCTTCGAGGCCGTCTTTGATCTCCGCGAACACCGCGGGCTGGACCGTGTCGGGGACGAGCATCGTGACGATGTCCGCCTCCGCGGCCGCCTCGGCGGGCGTCTCGACTCGGAGTCCGTCCGCTTCCACGGCGTCGCGCGAGGACGAGTCCTCGCGCAGGCCGACGATCACGTCGACCCCGCTGTCGGCGAGGTTCTGCGCCTGGGCGTGCCCCTGGCTGCCGTAGCCCAGCACGGCTACGGTCTTGTCGTCGATGTATGAGCGGTCCGCGTCGTCGTCGTAGTATACCGTCGTATTCAGGTCTGTGTCTGTCATTGTGCGTCTGTCGTCTGTCGTTGTCCGTCCGTCACTGTACGTTCGTCGGTTGCGTCGGCTCGTCCGCGGTTCCGGGCTTCTCGCCCGGGACGGTCGCTTGGTCACCGCGCGCCAGCGCCGTGTAGCCGGTCCGCGCGATCTCGATGATGCCGAACTGCCGGAACGCGTCGATCGCGTCGTCGATCTTCTGCTCGTCGCCGGTGAGCTGGACCGTGATGGTCCGCGGGCCGGCGTCGAGCGTCTGTCCGTCGTACATCTCGGTGACCGCGTGGACCTTGTCGGGGTCGTCGCCCTCGACCTTCAGGAGGACGAGTTCGGTCCGCACGGCGTCGTCGTCGAGTTCACCGATGGCGATGACGGGCTTGAGTTTGCCGAGTTGCTTTTCGATCTGGTCGATGCCCGGCTCGGGCTCTTCGACGACCATCGTGATCCGCGAGTGGTTCTCGACGGTCGTCGGCCCGACGGTCAGGCTCTCGATGTTGAACTGCCGCCGCGAGACCAACCCCGCGATGCGGGAGAGCACCCCGGGATCGTCCTCGACGAGCGCCGAGAGCACCGCCCGCCGCGGCTCGTGTTCGGCCTCCGCCTCGGGATCGATTCGGATCCCTTGGGCGTTCCGCCGCCCCTCGGGGTGCGGCCGTTCCTCCGGAGTCGGTCCCTGCAGTCCGTGCTTCGGTAACTCCTCCGCCGCGTCCGTCTCGGAATCCTGTGAGCTCATAGCTGATCCTCCGTCAGGGCGAACTGTCCGTTTGCGCCGCCAGAGGGGACCATCGGGTAGACGTTCTCCGCCGGGTCGATGTGGAAGTCGATGACCGACGGGCCGTCGTACGCCAGCGCCTCCTCGACGGCCTCTGCGACCTCGTCGTAGTCGTCGACGCGCCAGCCGCGGGCGCCGAAGGCCTCCGCGAGCATATCGAACTCCGGACACCAGTTGTACTCCGCGGCCATCCGGCGGCCCTCGAAGAAGGCGTCCTGCCACTGGCGGACCATCCCGATGTACTCGTTGTTGAGCACCGCGACGGTGATATCGAGGTCCTCGCGGACCGCGACCGACAGCTCCTGGATCGTCATCAGGAACGAGCCGTCACCGTCGACGCAGACGACCTCCTGATCGTCGTCGGCGGCGATCCGCGCGCCAATCGCCGCGGGCAGGCCGTAACCCATCGTACCGAGACCGTGGCTCGACACCCACGTCCGGGGCTCGGTGTAGGTCCAGTACTGCGCGGCCCACATCTGATGTTGCCCGACCCCGGTCGTGACGATGGCCTCGTCGGAGGTGGCCTCATCGAGGATCTCGACGACGAACTGCGGTTTCAGCGGCTCGTCGTCGGGCGTCGCGTAGTCCATCGGGTACTCCGCCTTCCACGTCTGGACCTGCTCGCGCCACTCGGCGGCCTCGGGGGCCGATTTGATGGCGTCGTCGAGCTGGTCGAGGACGATCCCCGCGTCGCCGATCAGCGGGTAGTCCGCGTGGATGTTCTTCGAGATCTCCGCGGGGTCGATGTCGATGTGGATGACCTCGGCCTCGGGCGCGAACGTGTCGATCCCGCCGGTCAGGCGGTCGTCGAAGCGCGTCCCGACGGCGATCAGCAGGTCGGTGTGCGTGATCGCCATGTTGGCGTAGCCGGTGCCGTGCATCCCCGCCCACGACAGGCAGAGGTCGTCGTCCTCGGGGAACGAGCCGATCCCCGGCATCGTCGTGACGACCGGGATCTCGTACTCCCGCGCGAACGCGCGCGCCTCGTCGGCGGCGTCGGCCTTGATGACGCCGCCCCCGAAGAGCAGCAGCGGCCGCTCGGCGGCCTCGATGACGTCGGCGGCCTCCCCGACGGCGTCTTCGTCGGCGACGTACTGCGGCCGGGTCGTCGCCGGCGGCTCCGCCGGGCCGGGTTCGCTGTCGGTGTCGCCGAGCGTGACGTCCTTCGGCAGGTCGACGAGCGTCGGCCCGGGACGCCCCTCGTCGGAGAGCGCGAACGCTTCACCGACGATGTCGCCGACGGTGTCGGCGTCGTCGGCGAAGTAGTTGTGCTTCGTGATCGGCGCGGTGACGCCGACGGTGTCGGTCTCCTGGAACGCGTCGGAGCCGACCATATCCGCCGAGACCTGCCCCGTGAGCGCGAGCAGGCGGTCCGAGTCCATATTCGCGTCGGCGATGCCGGTCACGAGGTTCGTCGCGCCGGGGCCCGAGGTGGCCAGACAGACGCCGGGCTCGTTTCTGACGACGCTGAAGGCGTCGGCGGCGTGCGCCGCGCCCTGCTCGTGCGCCATCGTGATGTGGCGGATGTCAGAGTGGTACAGCGCGTCGTAGACGGGCATAATCGCCCCGCCCTGGACGCCGAAGGCCGCCTCGACGCCCTCGTTTTCGAGCGCGCGGATGACTGATTCGGAACCGGTCGTCACGGGCGAGCGCGCCGCCTCCGACCCGGCGTCGTCGTCGGCGTCGGTCTCCGGCGAGGACGGGGCCTGTTTGCTCATCGGCGCTCACCCCGCTTCGGGGCGGGCGGTCGACGGGGCGGACGCGGTCGTGTCGTTCCCGACGCGGTCTGCGTGCGATGCGAGTTCGGTCGTGTGAATCGAGCGTGATGCTCCATGGTTGGGTGATGGGTACTGGTCGGTCGAACGGCGGTCTCGAACGAGATCGAACGGACGAGAATGGGGGTATGCGGGGCTATAGGGCCCCTACGATGATCCGCGAAACGGCGCCGAGCGCGCCGTTGGACGACCGACGACGGGGCGCGGTCCGAGCCGCCGCGCTCGCGGCGGCCGTCTCGCAGGTGTGTCGTCGTCGCGTCATACACCACAGATTCGTCTCGTCGGTAATGAACGTTTCGTGCTCCGCCGTCGGATCGGCCCGGTCGACAGCGCACCCGCGGCTCGGCGGATCGAGCGAACGGGGCGCGCGCCATCAGGCGCGGACCTCCTCCTGTTCGTCTTCGTCCTCGTCCGCGCGGTCGACGCCGACCTCGCGGGCGAAGCGCGTCAGGACGTCGACGGTGACGCGCTCCTTTTCGGCCCCGTAGTCTTTGACCCGGCGGGTGACCTCGGTGACCTCCGTGTCGGTGGGCGCGAACCCGGACTCCTGTAGCCGCTTGCGGACCGAGTTCGTGCCGGTGTGCTTGCCGAGGACGAACTCGCGCTGGGCCCCGACCATCTCGGGAGTCATCACGCCGGGCTCGAACGTGTCCGTGTTCTCCATCACGCCCGCGGCGTGGATTCCGCTCTCGTGTGAGAAGGCGTTCCGTCCCACGACCGGCTTGTTCGCCGGAACCGGGATGTCGCTGGCCTCCTCGACGATCCGCGACAGTTCGGTGATTCGGGTGGTGTCGATCCCCGTGTCGACGCCGTACAAAGACTCCGCCGACATCACGACCTCCTCGAAGGCGGCGTTACCGGCGCGCTCGCCGATGCCGTTGACGGACACCTGCGCCTGCGACGCGCCCGCCTCGAAGCCGGCCATCGCGTTGGCGGCGGCCAGTCCGAAGTCGTCGTGGGCGTGGACGTCGATCCGCGCATCGGTGTGCGTTCGCACCTCGCGAACCATGTTCGCAAAGCGCGTCGGCGTCGCGACGCCGGTGGTGTCCGGGATGTTGACCCAGTCGACGCCCGCCTCGTCGACGGCGCTCAGGATCTCCGAAAGGAAGTCGATGTCGGTCCGGGTGGCGTCCATCGGCGAGAACATCGCCTCGACGCCGGCCTCTTTCACCCGCTCGACGCTCTCGACCGCGCGCTCGACGGCCTCCTCGCGGGAGGCGTGCATCGAGTCCGCGAGCTGGACGTCGCTCGTGCTGACGAAGACGTGGACCAACTCCACCCCGGAGTCGATCGCGGCCTCGACGTCTTTGTCGACGACGCGCGCCAGCCCGCAGACGGTCGTGTCCGTCGCAGCGGCGATGTCACTCACGGATTCGAACTCGGCTTCGGAGTTGACCGGGAAGCCCGCCTCGATGACGTGTGTCCCCATCTCGTCCAGCGTGGCCGCGATGTCGCGCTTCTCGTCGTAGCTGAACGAGGTGCGTGGCGACTGTTCGCCGTCGCGGAGCGTCGTGTCAAAAATCCGTACGTTCTCGATCTCGGATTCAGTTATTTGGGCTAATGTGCCCTGGAAGAACTCGACCAGCCGGGGTGTCCGACTGAGCCTCCATGTCGTCGTTAGACATTGTGTTTGTCAACTGCCGCGGGACGATATTAAACTCTTTCGCTGTGGTCGGGCGACGGACACGGAGCGCCGCGGGAGCTGCGACGAAGCGGGACGGCGACGCTCTCTGTGTCCGTCGCCCGAATCCTTTTCGTGCCCCTTCGCGTGTGCACCCCTATGAGCGATTTCAACCTGAACCTCTCGGAGGCCGAAGAACACCTCGACGACGAGGCCGACGGCGACGTTGTTCTCGGCGTCCTCGACGGCTCGACGGACCCAGCGGCGTGGATCGACGCGGTGGAGGCGGGAAGCGTCCTCGTCCTCGCGGTCGAGGGCGACCTCAACGAGCTGGCGAAGGGGTTCGCCCGGCCGATCAGAGACATGGGCGGCAGCCTCACGCACTTCCGTCGGTTCCTCGTCGTGACGCCGCCGGGCGTGGAGCTCGACACGGGCCGCCTGTGACCCGTCGGACGGTGGAATTATATCGCTCGTGGTCCTACTCGGGAGTGTGAGCGTCAACGTCGAGACGCGGGTGGACGCCCCGGGTTCCGCCGAGTACGCCGAGGAAGCCTGGGACCTGAAAGAGCGGATCAGGGCCCGCGAGGGCGTGCTCAAGCAGCGGCGCGGCTTCTTCGTCGACGCGTACCGGCGCGCGCACGATCACCTGCTCTTCGAAGAGGACGAACTCGTGGGGTTCGCCTCCGTCCGCCGGGACGGCTACATCCTCTTTCTCGCGGTCTCGCCGGACCGCCGCGGCGAGGGGTACGGCAAGCGGCTCGTCGCGGCCGCGCTTCAGGACCACGAGTCCATCTCCTGTCACGCGCGGGCGACGAACGAGGACGCGCTGTCGTTCTACGAGCACCTCGGTTTCGAGGTCACGCGCCGAATCACCGGCTACTACGAGGACGGCGGCGACGCCTACTACCTCCGCCTCGGCGACGGCTCCTCGCTCCGCGAGAAGTTCGCCGAGTTCTTCCGCCGCTCTGTCGTCGGCGAGTGAGCGGCCAGTCACTCTCGTCAGCGGTCCGAGTACAGCGACCAGTCACTCGCGCTCAGCCGCGTATCGACGTCCACGGGCCCGCACGAGTACGACGACGACGCGATGACGACCTGACTACAGCTCTTTGACGCCGTTGTCGGTGATCACCTGATCGATCATCTCGACGGGCGTCGCGTCGTAGGCGGGGTTTTCGATCACCACGTCCTCGATCGGTTCCAGCGACACCTCCGCGGGGGATCGGTGTTCGTTCTCGAAGACGAAGTCGTCGCCGACGATCTTCGCCGCCGAGCCGACGACGGTCACCGGGACGTCGAGGCGGTTCGCCGTGGTGACGATCGGGAGGGTACCGATGCGGTTGTACAGGACGTCCTCGACGATACAGTCCATCCCGATGACGACCCGATCGCACTCCGACAGGAACGTCCCGGCCGCCCCGTCGACCATCAGGTGCGGTTCGACGCGGTCGAGTTCGGCGAGTCGGCGGGCCGTCTTCCGCCCGAGATACCGCGGCCGCGCCTCCGTCACGTACGCCGTCAGGTACGTCCCGCCCGCGGCCGCCCGCTCGATCGCCTCGAGGACGGTCGATGAGTAGTCGTGGACCAGAAACGTCTGGTCGTCCTCGAACGTCGAGACGGCGTTCTTCGCCGCGCGCGATTTGCCCTGCTGGACGTCCTCGACGACGCGTTCGATGACCTCCTCCAGCAGCGATTTGGCCTCCTCGACGGAGTCCTTCCGGTCGATGACGTTCGTCAGGACGCCCTGCATCGCGTTGTACAGCGAGGCGTGGGAAGGGTTCGCTCGTTTGAGCGCGCCCGCGTTGCGTTCGAGGTCGCGTTCGAACTCCTCGACCGTCGCGTGATCGCGGTCTAAGAGCTCCGAGAGCGCCCGTGTCGCCTTGACGGCGACGACCGACGAACTGTGCGTCTGCATCTCTCGGATCTCCGCGATCGTCTCGTCGATCATAGCTGAGAGTCGGCGACTCGGGTGAAAGACCTTCCGACGGAGGGCGGTTCGTCGCCGCAGCGGGACGGTTTTGTCGCGGGTGCCGGCCGGACGCGCTCCCGGTATCGGCTCACTCCGATTCGGCGATCTCGTCGGGGTCGGTACCGCCGTCGCCCGCGTCGAACCGCTTCGCGTACGCGAACACCGCGATAGCGACGATGATCCAGACGACCGCGCCCACCCGGACCGCGAACTCGACGCGGGCGGCCCACGTGGGGAGCGTCGCGTTGAGCGAGAGCGCGGTGACGACCGGCGCGCCGACGACGATCGTGAGGACGAACGTCGTCTGCATCACCCACCCGTAGTCGACCCCCTCGGGGTTCGAGGTCTCGACTGGTTGCACGTTCGGACCTTCGTCGGCGGCGTCAAAGCCGTGCCGATTCGACCGAGACCGGCGAGGGTTTATAACTGATTCCGGCACCAGCACCGGTGTGACGTAGCGTTCACCCCGCGTCGAACGCGGTTGTTCGGCACACCGACGCGGGGAGATCGGCCGGAGAACGGCCGAATCGAGGCGGAGAACGTGCCGACTGCTCGCCCTCCCGTACCCGACACCCGTATCCGACTCTCCTCCGCGGCAACACACCGTATCCGACTCTCCCCCGCGGCAACACACCGACTCGCTCCCGCACCCGTCGTCACCCCTCCGCGTGATGGTCTCTCGTGGGGCGCCGGCACAGCGAATGCTTTAATCGGGTTCACAGTGACGATCTATCCGTGACGACGGTACGCGACATCCGCGAACGAAGCGAAGACGGGGCGAAGCCGGTCACGGTGCTGACCGCTTACGACGCGACGATGGCGTCCATTCTGGAAGCGGCCGGTGTCGACGTGGTCCTCGTCGGCGACAGCGCCGGCAACACCGCGCTCGGCTACGATTCGACGCTGCCGGTGACCTACGAGGAGATCAAGTCCCGGAGCGCCGCAGTCGCCCGCGCGATCGACGACGCGCTGGTCGTCGCCGATATGCCGTTTCTCTCAGTCGGCGTCGACGAGGCAGAGAGCGTGCGCAACTGCGGTCGACTGCTGAAGGAGGCCGGCGTCGACGCGGTGAAACTCGAATCCGGCGAGCACACCGTCGGGCTCACCGAGCGGCTGGTCGAACTCGGCGTCCCGGTGATGGCCCACGTCGGGTTGACGCCCCAGCGCGTGAAGGAACTGGGCTATCAGAAACAGGGGACCGCCGAGGCCGAGGCCGAGGACATCGTCGAGCTCGCGCGCCGACACGAGGCCGCCGGCGCGTTCTCGATCGTTCTCGAACACGTCCCCGCGTCGCTCGCCGAGCGGATCACGGCGGAACTGGACATCCCGACGATCGGGATCGGCGCCGGCCCCGACTGCGACGGGCAGGTGCTCGTCATCGACGACGTGCTCGGACTGAGCGAGCGCTCGCCGCCGTTCGCGCGGCGGTTCGCGTCGATCAGAGATGAGATCGAGGGCGCCGCCGAAGCGTACTGCGCGGCGGTGGAAGACGGGTCGTTCCCCGCGCCCCCCGACGACGCCGAGTGAGCAGTCGGCGAGTGTTGCGCCGCCGAGGCAGGCGGGATTCCCGTCTCTCGTCCGTCTGCCTTCTTCGGTCTCTTGGCCGTTCCGTCTCTCGGCCGTTCCGTCTCTCGGCCGTTCCGTCTCTTTCTCTCCCGCCTCGTTAGGGCGACGCCGCGTTACACGGAGTCGAGGAGAGCCCACGACTCCAGTCGTTGGAGGACGTCAGCGCTCGGAGAGAAACGTCCGCACAGCGTCGTTGAACTGCGACGACGCTTCGAGCATCGCGAGGTGAGCGGCGTCGTCGAGCACGGTCAGCTCGCAGTCGGGCAGTTCCTCACAGAGCTGTTCGTGGAAGTGCAGCGGCGTGAGTCGGTCGTACTCGCCGACGAGCGCGAGCGCCGGCGCGTCAACCGCCGAGAGGTCGCCGCGGACGTCGAACGCGTGCGCCGTCCGGAAGTCGCGTTCGAGCGTCGCCGCGCCTGTGCTCCGTAGGGCCTTTCGCGACACCGCCAGCGTGGCCTCGTCGGCGTCGTGAAAGAGGTGATCCGGCTCGTGGAAGAACTCGATCACGCGCTCGAAGTCCTCGGCGACCCACTGGAGGAGGTCATCGAGCACCGGGAGCCGCGCGCCCGTGCCGGCGAGGATCACCCGTTCGACGTCGAGGTCGCGTTCTAAGAGCGTCGAGAGAACCACCGCGCCGCCGAGGGAGTTACCGAGGAGGACGTCGGCGTCGACGGCCTCGGCGACCGCCACGACGTCGTCGACGTACGCCGAGAGCGTCTCATAGCCCGGATCAGCCGACACGTCTTCGCTCTCGCCGTGGCCGCTCAGATCGACCGCGACGAACGGGTAGTCCGCGGCCAGTTTCGCCTGTGCGCTCCAGGCGCGGTGGCTGCCCCCGCTCCCGTGGACGGCCAGGACCGTCGGCCCGGTCGCGTCGCGGTCGAACACGCGATAGGCCGTCGTTCGGCCGTGGTGTGTTACCGTTTGCATACTGACTGCTTGGGCGGCGCCGATAATAAACCTCCGAGCGAGCGTGACGTCGGCATCCGCGGGTGCGTCAGCGGAGTCGTGGCGGCCGATTCGGGATCGAATCGCAATTCAACTTGTATTCGCAAGGGTCGACCGCTGTGTTGCGATTAGTCGGAGAAAGGTTTATATACTATGGCGACTAACTTGGAGTTAGGAATAAACGATGAGTACCAAGCAATTAGCCGGTGGAGACGAACGGATCGTCCGCCGGTACGAGTACGAGGACAGCTGGGTTCTCGCCGCTGACGTCGGCCTCGCAGCCGAAGACATCGACGTCGACGTCGTCGGCACGACCGCGATCGTCGTGGGCGAACGGGACGGTGAGGTCTCCGAGGCGGAGTTCGAGCTGCCCGGCGAGGATGCATCGGTCTCGACGAACAACGGCGTGCTCACCATCACGGTGGAAAAATGAAGTTCACCGTCAAACCGCTGAAGCAGAAGGACGCCGGTCGCGGACTCGCGGCGATGGACCGCGAGGCGGCCGAAGAACTCGACCTCGAGGGCGGCGATTACATTCGAATCGACGGGAACGGCGGCACCGCCATCGCGCGTGTCTGGCCCGGGTACCCCGAGGACACCGGCACGGGAATCGTCCGGATCGACGGTCGACTCCGCCAGCAGGCGAACGTCGGCATCGACGACCGCGTCGAGATCGAGAAGGCGGATATCAAGCCCGCGAAGCACGTCTCGGTCGCGCTCCCGCAGAACCTCCGGATCAGCGGCAACATCGGCGCGCACCTGCGCGATAAGCTCGCCGGACAGCCCGTCACGAAGGGCCAGAACATCCGCGTCCCCTTCGGGTTCGGATTCATGACCTCCTCGAATCAGCCGATCCCGCTGAAGGTCGCCGCGACGGAGCCGGACGGCACGGTCGTCGTCACCGACTCCACCGAGGTGTCGATCAGCCAGACGCCCGCCGAGGAGATTCAGACGGACGCAGAGAGCGAGGCAGACACGCCTTCCGTGGCCTACGAGGACATCGGCGGTCTCGACCGCGAGCTCGAACAGGTGCGAGAGATGATCGAGCTGCCGATGCGGCACCCCGAACTGTTCCAGCGGCTCGGTATCGAGCCGCCGAAGGGCGTGCTGCTTCACGGCCCGCCGGGGACCGGGAAAACCCTGATCGCGAAGGCCGTCGCCAACGAGATCGACGCCTCCTTCCACACGATCTCGGGGCCGGAGATCATGTCGAAGTACTACGGCGAGTCCGAAGAGCAGCTTAGAGAGATCTTCGAGGAGGCCGAGGAGGCCGCACCGGCGATCGTCTTCATCGACGAGATCGACTCCATCGCCCCGAAGCGCGGCGAGGCCGGCGGCGACGTCGAACGGCGCGTCGTCGCACAGTTGCTCTCGCTGATGGACGGGCTCGACGAGCGCGGCGAGGTTGTCGTCATCGGCGCGACGAACCGCGTCGACGCCATCGACCCGGCGCTGCGCCGCGGCGGTCGATTCGACCGCGAGATCGAGATCGGCGTCCCCGACCGCGAGGGCCGCAAGGAGATCCTGCAGGTCCACACGCGGAACATGCCGCTCTCCGACGGCATCGACCTCGACGAGTACGCCGACAACACGCACGGCTTCGTCGGTGCGGACATCGAGAGCCTCGCGAAGGAGGCCGCGATGACTGCCCTGCGTCGCATCCGCCCCCAACTCGACCTCGAATCCGACGAGATCGACGCCGAGGTGCTCGATTCGCTGACGGTCACCGAAGCGGACTTCAAGGAGGCCATCAAGGGCATCGAGCCCTCGGCGCTGCGCGAGGTGTTCGTCGAGGTCCCGGACGTCACTTGGGAGCACGTCGGCGGCCTCGAAGACACCAAAGAGCGCCTCCGCGAGACGATCCAGTGGCCGCTCGAATACCCCGAGGTCTACGAGGCGATGGACATGCAGTCCGCGAAGGGCGTCCTGATGTACGGCCCGCCCGGGACCGGCAAGACGCTGCTCGCGAAGGCCGTCGCCAACGAGTCGGAGTCGAACTTCATCTCGGTGAAGGGCCCCGAACTCCTCGATAAGTACGTCGGCGAGTCCGAGAAGGGCGTCCGCGAGATCTTCAAGAAGGCCCGCGAGAACGCCCCGACGGTGGTGTTCTTCGACGAGATCGACTCCATCGCGACCGAGCGCGGCAGCAACACCGGCGATTCGGGCGTCTCCGAGCGCGTCGTCTCCCAGTTACTGACGGAGCTCGACGGGCTCGAAACCCTAGAGGACGTCGTCGTCGTCGCGACGACGAACCGCCCGGACCTCATCGACTCGGCGCTGCTCCGGCCGGGGCGGCTCGACCGCCACGTCCACGTGCCCGTTCCCGACGAGGACGCCCGCCGGGCGATCTTCGCGGTCCACAGCGAGCACAAGCCGCTGGCCGACGACGTCGACCTCGACGACTTGGCCGCCCGGACGGAGGGCTACGTCGGCGCCGACATCGAGGCCGTCTGCCGCGAGGCGTCGATGGCCGCGAGCCGAGAATTCATCAACAGCGTCTCCCGCGAGGAGGTCGAGGAGTCCATCGGAAACGTCCGCGTGACGATGGCGCACTTCGAGCGCGCCCTCGAGGAGGTCGGCCCCAGCGTCACCCCCGAGACCCGCGAGCGCTACCAGCAGATCGAAGAGCGCTTCCAGACCAGCGACGTCGAGCGGACTCCCGAGAGAGAGGTCAGCCGCACGTTCCAGTGAACTACCCCACCCTACCGCTCGCCTGACGGCTCGCGCTTGAGGGTGGGACTTCCTGTTTCTACGACGCGCTTTGCGGATACCGAGGTATCCACAGGGAGCGCAGTCTCCACAGGCGTTAACGAATCGCTGCGCGATTCGTTCGCACACCAGAAATCTTCGATTTCTGGGGACGTTGATTCGGAGCGTCCCGCTCCTAACCGCTTCCTGATACCGCGAGAAAGGATGTTCCACGCCGCATTCGCGTCTCTATCCGCCTCGAACCCGCAGGCAGGACAGGAGTGTTCGCGCACCCACAGCGGTTTCTCCGTCGAGACGCCGCACGACGCACACTCCTTGGTCGTCCCTCTCGGGTCTACGGCGACGAAGTGCGTTCCTTCGCGTTCGCACTTGTATTCGAGCATCCGAAGGAACGTTCCCCACGCCGCTCCCGCCCGGTTCCGCGAGTTGCCCGGCAGTTCGACCAAGCCCTTCGCGTCGAGGTCTTCGACCGCCACGAGGTCGTATTCTCGGGCGTAGTGGTTCGAGAGTTTGTGAAGGAAGTCGCGCCGCTTGTTCTTCAACTCGGCGTGACGTTCGGCCACGACCTTCCGCTGTTCTTCCCAATTTGCGGACCCGTGCTGTTTCCGAGAGAGGTCGCGCTGGGCGCGTTCCAACCGCTCGCGTTCGTCCGAGAGGTCGAGTGATTCGACGGCTGTTCCGTCCGTGTCGTGAGCGTACTTGCAAATCCCTACATCGATGCCGACGCACGTCTCCGGATTATCCGGTTTCTCCGGTGGGTCGTCCGGGGTTTCGACACCGAGAATAGCGTACCACTTGCCGGTGGGTTCTTGCTTGACGGTGACGGTCTTGATTTCGGTGTCGTCGGGAAGGTCGCGGTGGAAGCTGATGGGGATTTCTCCGAGTTTCGAGAGCCACAGTCGCGTCCGACCGCTCGTGTTTTTGAGCTTGAAGCCGGATTGACTGTAGGTGAAACTGCGGTATTCGCCCGGTGCCTTCCAGTTGAGTGTGCCGACGCGGTAGCCGTTCTCTTTTCGACTGTGTAGCGTCGAGAGGTTGTCGTACAACCGCTGAACGACCTTCTGTAGTACCTTCGAGTGGACGCATTTCAGGTCGTTCCACCACTTCTTGAGACTCGGCAGGAGTTTCTGTTCGGAGTACGCTGACGTGTTGTCGGTGCGGTTGAGTCGGTGGAGGAAGTGGTTGTAGACTTGTCTACAGGTATCGACAGTCCACGCTAATTGCTCTTTGAGAGCGTCGGACGGTCGGAGTCGATACCTGTAGTTGTAGTTCATCTACGAGCGTTCTTCGATGAGTTCGTCAAGTTTCTCTTGGACGAAAGAGGACAGGCTCAGGTGATTCTCCTGAATCCACTCCTCTTGGTCGTCACGGATAGAGATTGTCTTGCGTGTTGACACACCATAATTTATGTAAAGTACGTATTAGACAGTTGCGATTGCGTAGGCCTGTGGGCCGAGCGGCGAACGTGGTTGAGGACTGTGCGGCGTTCACGAGAGCAAAGCTCTCGTGTGCAGACGAGACGCTCTGCGTCTCGTCAACGCTGTATCCCCTCCCTACTCACTCGCTTCGCTCGGTCGTTGAGGAAGGGGCCTTAGCGCCTACTTTCAGGTAAGCGGCCGCCTCCTGTACTGGAATTTTCCACTCCGTCGCGGACAGACCGGGCTCACGCGAGGTGGACGGGCGGGTCACGACGAATCCGGACCGAGATGCCGTGGAGATATCAGCGCCCGGCCTCGGTGGTCGTCTCGGTGTATTCTTCGGCCGTCGGGTCGTTGCCGTAGTACAGCGCAACCGCTCCGATGCCCGCGATCAGGGCGACGATTCCAGTCCAGACCGATGAGTACGGCCACAGGCCGGTGGCGAAGATGTCGATCGCCCACAACCCGGCCAGTACGACGAATCCCGCCGCTGAGAACCGTCCGAACCAACCCATTGTATGTGCTGCCATTGGAGACGGTAGTAGAGGCCACCGAGGGGTAACCTCGTTCCTTGCGACTGTCTGGTCCTTTCTTTGTCCCGGCCGTTCGACCGTGACGGCGCTCCGAGAACCGATGTCCGAGGCCCTTCGACACGGGTGACTCGTCCAGACGGAAACCTACTTCCCGCCGTCGGCCGTCTCGCCGGTATGCTCTCGGTAGCGCTCGCCGGCAAGCCCAACGCGGGCAAATCTACGTTCTACAAGGCCGCGACCATGGCCGACGTCGACGTCGGCAACTACCCGTTCACGACGATCGATCCCAACCGCGGCGTGACCCACGCCCGGACGCGCTGTCCCTGCCGCGACCGCGAGGAGCGCTGCGGCAACTGCGAGGACGGCGTCCGCTACGTCCCCGTGGAACTGCTCGACGTCGCCGGTCTCGTCCCCGGCGCGCACGAGGGGCGCGGCCTCGGCAACCAGTTTTTGGACGCGCTCACCGACGCCGACGTCATCCTCGCGGTCGTCGACGCCTCCGGCGGCACCGACGCGGAAGGCGAGCCGGTCGAGGTCGGCACCTACGACCCCGTCGAGGAGGCCGACTTCGTCGAGGCGGAACTCGAACAGTGGCTCGTCGGCATCATCGAGCGGAACTGGGAGTCGGTCGTCCGCAAGTCGCGCTCGCCGGAGTTCGACATCGACGCGGCCTTGACGGAAATGCTGACGGGCTTCGGCGCGACCGAGTACGACGTCGCGGCGTCGCTCCGGGCGCTCGAGTACCCCGAGGACCCCCAGCAGTGGACCGACGAGCACCGCGAGACGCTGGCACGGGACGTCCGCGAGCGGACGAAACCGATCGTCCTCGTCGCCAACAAGGCGGACGTCGCCCCGCCGGAGAACCTCGAACGCCTGCGGGAGTCCGACAAGCCCGTGATCCCCGCGACCGCGGACGGCGAACTCGCGCTGCGCTCGGCGGCCGAGGCCGGCGTCGTCGAGTACCTGCCGGGCGACGAGGACTTCGAGGTCGTCGGCGACGTCTCCGACGCGCAGCGGCAGGGACTGGAAACGATCCGGGAGGTGATGGACGAGTACGGCGGCACCGGGGTCCAAGAAGCGCTCAACACCGCCGTTTACGACGTGCTTGATATGGTGACCGCCTACCCCGTCCAGAACGAGTCGAAGTGGACTGACGGGACCGGCGAGACGCTGCCGGACGCGTTTCTGCTCCCCCGCGGTTCGACCCCCAGCGACCTCGCGTACGCGGTCCACTCGGACATCGGCGAGGGCTACCTCCACGCGGTCGACGCCCGCTCGAAGCGCCGGATCGCCGAGGACTACGAACTGGAGGAGGGCGACGTCGTGAAGATCGTGAGTACGGCGAGCTAGCGCCGGTTTTCCGGGTCGCGACTACGCGACTGCGTCGTAGGCCGCTCCCATGATCTCCAGTGCCTCCCGCAGCGACTCCTCGTCTGTGGCGTACGACAGCCGCGCGTAGCCCCGGCCGTGCTCGCCGAAGGCCTCGCCGGGAACGACGACGACGCCGCGGTCCAGACACTCGTCGACGAAGCCCTCGGGGACCTTCGGCATACAGTAGAACGCGCCGCCGGGGGTCGGCACGTCGAGGCCGATGTCGGTGAGGCCCTCGACGATCAGGTCGCGTCTGCGCTCGAAGGACGCGGTCATCTCGTCGACCTGGTCCTGCGGTCCGGTGAGGGCGGCCTCGGCGGCGAACTGCGACGGCGCTGAGGCGCAGGCTTGGGCGTACTGGTGAACGCGGAGCATCCGCTCGATCCGGGGCGTCGCGGCCGTGACCCAGCCGAGCCGCCAGCCCGTCATCGAGTACAGCTTCGACGCGGAGTTGACGACGACGACGTTGTCGCTCTCTGCGAACTCGATCGGCGAGCGGAACTCGCCGTCGAAGACGGTGTACTCGTACACTTCGTCCGAGATGCAGAGCACGTCGTGCTCGTCGGCGACGCGGGCGAACTCGCGCACGTCTTCGGGCGGGGAGACCGCGCCGGTCGGGTTGCCCGGACTATTGACGACGAACGCGGCGGTGTCCTCGGTGATCGCGTCCTCGACCGCCGCGGGATCGAGCGTCAGGTCCTCCCGCAGCGGGACGGGAACGGGCGTCCCGCCGGTGAGTCGCGTGAGCGCGTCGTAGGAGACGAAGCCCGGGTCCGGGATCAGTACCTCGTCGCCGGGGTCGACGTGCGCCTCGAGGGCGATGTGCAGCGCCTCCGACCCGCCGGCGGTGGCGATCACGTCGCCGGGGTCGACGTCGACGCCCTGATCGCGGGCGTGCTTGTCGGCGATCGCCTCCCGCAGCGGCTCCATCCCCTTGTTTTCGGTGTAGCCGTCGGCGAGCCCCTCGCGGATGGCCTCGGCGGCCGCCTCGCGGGCGTGCGCCGGCGCGGAGAAGTCGGGCTGTCCCAGCCCGAGATTGATCGCGTCCTCGCTCGCCGCCTCGAACACCTCGCGGATGCCGCTGATCGACACCTGCTCGACTCGCTCGGAGAAGTGCGTCATACGCGTGCTCGCGTCGGCCACCGAATTAGGTCTTGCTTCCTCGACCGAGCGCTGAGGTAGATAGAGGTAATATTTTCCTACATCTCCGACACCGTCGGTCTGCCTCGGGCCAATGATACGACGATGCAATGACGATCGAACCCGCCGATATCGGTCCCACCGAGCGTCGAGCGTGTCCGCGACGTTCGCCGCGTGCACGTTCTAAATATATAACGGGCTCCTACGGAGTGGTAGATGACGACCGATTCGACGAGCGATCGACCCGCAGTCTCGCGACGGCGCTTCCTGCGAACGACTGCCGCCGCCTCGGCGGCAGGGCTCGCGGCCGTCGCCGGCTGTTCCGGAGCGACCGGGGGCGGAAGCGGCGGCCTCGACGAGATTCGCGTGGCGTATATGCCGATCTATCCGGATATGCAGTACTTCGTTATGCAGGAGGAGGGGTACTTCGAGGAGCTGTCGGCGACGGTCGAGGGCGAGGTGTTCTCCGACGGGCCGAGCATCGTCCAAGCGTCCGCGACCGGGGACTTCGACGTGATGCTCTTCGGGATCGTCCCCGCGATGGTGGTGATGGACAAGGATATCCCCGCGAAGATCACTGCGGCCAACATCCAGAACGCGATGCAGGTCCTCGCGCACGACGACTTTGCGGCGGTCTGGGCGGACGCGGAGTCCGGGGCGGACGCCTTCGCCCGGTTCGAGGAACAGCGCGGCCGGAAGTTCACTTTCGGGACGTTCCCGCCCGGCTCGGTGCCGGACATTCTGCTCCGCTACTGGCTCTCGGAGACCGTCGGTGTCGACCCCGACTCCGACGTGAACATCACCGCCCTCGGCGGCGCCGGACCGGTCAGACAGGCGCTTCTCGCCGGTGAGATCGACGGCACGTCGATTATGGAGCCGGTGCCGACGGTCATCGAGATGCGGGGCGCCCCGTACCAGTCAATCGCGTGGGCCGGCGACTTCATGCCGGGCCAGCCCGCAGCCGTCACGCTGATGCACGACCGCCTCCGCGAGGACAACCCCGAGCAGGCCGTCGCGTTCGTCGAGCAGCACCAGCGCGCGACGACGTTCGCCAACGAGAATCCCGACGGGGCCGCACGGCACGCCAGCACCGTCATCGGCGAGTCCTCGCTGCCGGTCGAGACGGCCCGGCGCGCGATGGACTCGCCCGCTTCGGATTTCATCACCGATCCGCACCGGATCGAAGACGGCGCGCAGGTCTTCTCGGAGTACGCCGCCGAGGCCGGACGGATCGACGAGGCGCTCTCGAACGAGGAGCTGTTCGACTTCGGGGTGTACGACTCGATATGAGCCTCGAGACCGGATCGGCGTCGCCCGCGGCGTCACCCGAGGTGCCGGAGTCGGGAGACCCGGCTGCGGGGACGGACACCGGTGGCGACACGGATCCGCGGCCTGCCGGACCGGTCTCCGACCTCGACGTCGACGGCCTGCTGTACGGCGCCGTCGGATCCGCGGTCTTCCTCGCGGTCTGGCAGGCGGCAGCGCTCGCCGTCGGGCGGACGTACCTGCTCCCGTCTCCCGTCGAAGTCGCGACCGCGTTCGCCGTCGAACTCACCGCGCCGACGACGTTCACGATCCCGTTCGTCGGCGTCTCCCTACCGGTGACGCGACTCGTCGCGAACCTCCTCCAGAGCCTGCTGCACTACTTCCCCGGACTCGTCGTCGGGAGCGTCCTCGGCATCGCACTCGGCGTCGCGATGGGCTGGAGCGGCCGCCTCGACGACGCCCTGACGCCGGTCACGCGGTTTCTCCGGCCGATCCCGCCGCTGGCGTGGATCGTCTTCGCGATCGTCTGGATCGGCATCGGTCACGGCGGCGCGGCGTTCATCGTCGGCATCGGCGCGTTCTGGATCAACTTCTACAACGCGTATGCGGGCGTCGAGGGCGTCTCGACGCACCTCAAGGAGGTGGCGTCGACCCTCGGCGTCGACGACGACCTGACGATGATCCGCAAGGTGGTCCTGCCGGCGGCGACGCCGTCGATCGCCACCGGCGTCCGGACGAGCATCGGGCAGTGCTGGATGATCGTCGTCGCGGCCGAACTGTTCGGCGCGCCCGGCGTCGGCTTCCAGATCATCAACGCGGCGCAGAACCTCGCGACCGACGTGAGCGTGGCGTACATGGCGGTCATCAGCCTCGTCTTCCTCGTGAGCGACGGCGGGTTCCGCCGGGTCGAACGGAGGGTGCTGGCGTGGCGGGACTGAACCGCTCCGGGGCGGCGACGGACGCGGACACCGGCGCCGGATCGACCGAGTCGGGGCCGACCGCGACGTCGAAGGTCGTCGTCGACGGCGTGAACAAGGTCTTCGAGTCGAAGCGCCAGCGGGTCGAGGCGCTCTCAGACGTGAACTTCGCCGTCTCCGAGGGCGAGTTCGTCTGTCTCGTCGGCCCCTCCGGCTGCGGTAAGACGACGCTCTTCCGGATGATCGCCGGTCTCGAGGCGCCGTCCGCCGGCGAGATCCGCCTCGACGGCGAGCGGGTCACCGGTCCGGGGACGGACAGGGGGATGATCTTTCAGGAGTACGGGCTGTTCCCCTGGCGGACCGTCCGCGACAACGTCGCCTTCGGGCTCGAAGAACAGGGCATCGACGACCCCGAACGGAGCCGGCGCGTCGAGGAGATGCTGGCACTGGTCGGCCTCTCGGAGTTCGCCGGCGCCTACCCGAAGGAGCTCTCCGGGGGGATGAAACAGCGCGTCGGCATCGCCCGCGCGCTCGCGGTCGATCCGGAGATCCTGCTCGCCGACGAGCCGTTCGGCAGCGTTGACGCACAGACCCGCGATATGCTTCACGAAGAGCTGCTCGGGATCTGGGCAGAGACGGGCAAGACGGTGCTTTTCGTCACCCACGACGTCGAGGAGGCGGTAACGCTCGCGGACCGCGTGGTCGTGATGGCCGCCGATCCGGGCCGCGTCCGAGACGTGATCGACGTGTCCCTCGACCGCCCGCGCGAGCGCACGGCCCCGGCCTTCGGTGAGCGCGTCGAGCAGATCCGCGGGCTGATCGGCGAGTGACGGCGACGGAGCGAAGCACGACGCTGAGATGCCCGGCGAGAGGCGGAATCCCCTTTTACGCCCGGCCCGTGCCTCCGCACGATGCCCGAAGACACGCTGGCGCCGGAGCTGTACGACTCGCTGGAGGGACAGGTCGCGCTCGTCACCGGGGCGAACCGCGGGCTGGGGAGACAGATCGCCGCGAACCTCTGCGATCTCGGGGCGACCGTCTTCGCCGCCACGCGCTCTGTGCGCCACGACGTCCCCGACGAGTGGGAACACCTGCTCGTCGACGTGACCCAAGAGGGCGAGATCTCCGACGCCGCAGACGAGATATTCCAGTCTGCGGGCCGGCTGGATATCGTCGTCAACAACGCCGCAATCGCGGAGTTCGACGCCGACATCGTCTCGGAGTCGGTGGACGCGATCGATCGCACGCTCGCGACGAACCTCCGCGGGCCGATGCTCGTCTGTAAACACACGATCCCGTTACTCCTGCAGAGCGACGGCGGCCGCGTCGTCAACCTCTCGTCGGGGATGGGCGCGCTCTCGGAGGCGCAGACCGGCGGCTCGCCGTCCTACCGGATCTCGAAGACCGGCGTGAACGGCCTCACGGCGTACCTCGACGGCGAGTACGGCGAGGAGGGGCTGCTCGCGAACTCCGTCTCTCCCGGGTGGGTCCGCACCGAGATGGGCGGCGCGGAGGCCGACCGCCCGATCGAAGCGGGCGCGGAGACGCCCACGTGGCTCTGCCGGTTCCGGCCCGGGTCGCCCGCGGGGCACTTCTGGCGCGACCGCGACGTCATCGAGTGGTGAGCCACCGACGTCTCGGGTGTGACCTACGGCCGCGAGCGAGTGGACAGTTCTTTGACGGCCGCGCGCGACGGTTCGAGTATGTCTGAGGACGCAGGACTCCGGGAGGTGCCGGGCGCGCTCGCGGATTACGCTTCGGGCGTCGGCGACGTCGCCGCTCGCGGGCTCGTCGTCGTCGCCGTGCCGCTCGTCTTAGTCGCCCTCCTCGCGCTGTTGGTCGTCGGCGGCGGCGTCGCGCTGGTCGCCGTCGCCGTCGTCGCCCCGGCGGTCGCGGCCGCCGTCGCGCTGGAAGTGCCCTCGAGGCTCCGCGCGCGATTCGGCGGAGCGGGCGAGTAGCTCTCGAAGCGGGGTGGCCGCGTCGACGTCGACGCGGCCGAGAAAAATCGGAGGGTTAAACCTCCGCGAAATCGAAGCCCGGACTGCGCGAGGGTGGCTGAGTTTGGAAAAGGCGGCGGACTCAAGATCCGCTCTCGTAGGAGTCCGTGGGTTCAAATCCCTCCCCTCGCATCCGAATCCGTGAGCGACAGCGAGCGCTAGCTGTCGGCCTCCTCGTCCGCGGCTTCCGCCCGTTCCGCGATCATCCGCGCGGCGAGATCAGTCCAGCCGCCCCAGAGGACGCCCGAACCGACGATGACTGCGCGCGAGACGTACGAGAGCACGATGCCGGCGAAGACGCCCGTGAGCCCGAATCCGAGCGTGATCGCGAACAGGTACGACGCCCCCAAGAGGAACACGTACGAGCCGACCAGCCCGGCGTAAAAGGGCGTTCGCGTGTCGCCGCCGCCCTTGAGCGCGCCCGAGAGCGGGAAGTACACCCCGATGAACACCATGGAGACGGCGAACGCGCGGTTGAATCCGACGGCGTGCGCCACCGTCGCGGCGTCGCGGGTGAAGAGCACGGCCAGCGGTTCGGCGCCGACGAAGAGCAGCGCGCCGGCCGCCCCGAGGACGGAGAGACTGAGCGCGCAGACCGCGCCGGCGACGTAGCGCGCCTCGTCGGGGCGGCCGGCGCCGAGTTCTTGGCCGACGAGGATGCTGGCGACGGTTCTGAACGCGCGGAACAGCGGCGCGGTGAACTGCTGGTAGATGCGGTTGGCGATGTGATAGGCGGCGTTCGCCTCGGTGCCGAAAAGCAGCACGAGCGAGTTGAACGGGAAGTTTGCGAGCTCAGAGCTCAGGCCGCCGGCGATGTCGGGAACGCTCACCGCGAAGAGCTGTCGCGTGATCGTGAGCCCGCGCGGACGGGCGAGCGAGACCGACGTCCGATCACTGAGTATGGCGCCGACGAAGAGCAGCGCCTCGACCGTACGACCAACCGCCGTGGCGATGCCGACGCCGACGATTCCGAGTCGAGGGAGTCCCGCCACGCCGAGTCCCAAGCCGACCGACAGCAGGATGTTGATCGTCGTCGCGCTCCCGTTGACGACCATCGGCGTGAACGTGTCGCCGGTGCCTTGGAGGGAGCGGGCCCCCACGAAGCCGACGATCCGCATCGGTGCGGCCGCGAAGATGATCGCCAAGTACTGGCTTCCCAGTCGCACCACCTCCGATTCGGCCCCGAGCACGCCGATCATAAACTGGCTGAACAGCAGGCCGACAGCGACGAGCGGGACGCCGCAGAGCGCGCCGACGAGAAGCGCCTGCGTGATCGCCCGGTCGCGGCTCACGTCCGATCCGCGGCCGGTCTCCTGACTCGACAGCGCGATCGCGCCGCTGCCGAGTCCCATCCCGATCCTGAGCGGAACGCGCGAGTAGAGGTCAGCGAGGCCGATAGCCGCCACCGCCGCCGGGGAGAAAAAGCCGGTGATTAGGATGTCGACGGTCCGCATCAGCGTGTTGAGCGTCTGCTGAACGGCAACCGGCCAGCCGAGGGAGGCAGTCTGTCTCCAGATCGACCGCAGCCTGTCGTTCAGTCGAACCAAGCGTAGATAGGGATGCGTCGAGAGAGACGAAATAGCTTCTGCAGCCCTCGACGGCGGCGTTCCGCCGATTGGGGATACGCCTCCGTGCACCCCCGACAACGAGCGGACGAACGCGCCCGTGGCAAACGCTACTGTTGGCTTCCCGTCGACTCCAGCAGCGATTCGCCGGTCATCACCGCCGGCTGCTCGACGTGCATCAGTTCGAGCAGCGTGGGGGCGATATCACAGAGCGATCCCCCGCTCCGCACCCGCCGTCCCCCGTCGTCACCCTCGGGCGTCAAGTAGACGAGCGGCACTGGATTCGTCGTGTGCGCGGTGTGCGGTTCCGCCGCCGTACCCATGTCGTCGGCGTTGCCGTGGTCGGCGGTGATGAGGACGTGGCCGCCGGCGCCTCTGATCGCGGCGACGAGCCGTCCGAGCTGTTCGTCGACCGCCTCGACCGCTTCGATAGCCGCCTCGAAGTCGCCCGTGTGGCCGACCATATCTGGGTTCGCGTAGTTGAGGACCAGCGCATCCGGGTCATCCGCCTCGATGCGCTCGATCGCGGTGTCGGTCACCTCGGCGGCGCTCATCGCGGGCTCGAGATCGTACGTGGGGACGTCGGGGCTCTCGACGATCCGGCGGATCTCCCCCTCGAACTCCACCTCTCGGCCGCCGTTGAGGAAGTACGTGACGTGCGCGTACTTCTCGGATTCGGCGATCCGGAGCTGTGTCTTGCCGGCCGACGCGAGCGTCTCCCCGAGCGTGTCGGTCGGTTCCTCGGCCGGGAACGCGACCGGGAGGTCGAACGTCTCGTCGTACGCGGTGAGCGTGACGAGCCGCGTGTTCGGGGGGTCAGTCGCGAAGGGCCACGCGGGGTCGATGTCGGCGAGCATCCGGACGAGCTGGCGCGCGCGGTCCGGGCGGAAGTTGAAGAAGACGACGGCGTCGCCGTCTTCGAGCGCGGGGGCGCCGCTGACGAGCGTTGGCTCCACGAACTCGTCGGTGTCGCCGCGCTCGTACGAGTGGCGGACGGCCTCGACTGCCGACGGCGCCTCGTAGTCGGCCTCGCGGTCGACGATCGCGTCGTAGGCGCGCTTCGTCCGCTCCCAGTTCTCGTCGCGGTCCATCGCGTAGTACCGGCCGGAGACGGTCGCGACGTCGCCGGTGCCGTGTTCGCGGACGACGGATTCGAGCGTTTCGAGGTAGGCTTCGCCGCCGTGGGGGTCGGTGTCGCGGCCGTCGGTGAACGCGTGGGTGACGGCGTCGACGCCGCGGTCGGCGGCGACCTCGATCAGCGCGTGGAGGTGTCCCTGTTCGGAGTGGACGCCGCCGTCGCTGAGCAGTCCCATACAGTGGACGCGGCCGCCCGACGCCTCGGCGTGATCGAAGGCCGAGGCGATGGCGTCGTTCGTCCGGAACGTGCCCTCGGCGATGGCGTCCTCGATACGCGTGTACGCCTGCTTGACGACCCTGCCAGCCCCGATGTTGAGGTGGCCGACCTCGCTGTTTCCCATCTGTCCCTCGGGGAGTCCGACGCGGCGGCCGGAGACGTCAAGCGTGCCGTAAGCGCCGCGATCGACGTACGAGTCGAAGTTCGGAGTCGACGCCGCCTTCACCGCGTCCCGACGGTCGTGGTCCCCGAGACCCCAGCCGTCGAGGATGACGAGCGCTGCCTGCATACTCGAGGCGACGCGAGGGGCGGGGGAATAGGCTTCGCTTCACCGCTTGTGGGGAGCCGCAGGCGACGACGCCGCACCGCTTGTGGGGAGCCGTCGGAGAGGAACCCGCTTCGTCAGGACGCGACACCTTCTTTCGGTTCCCTCCCGTCGATCGATTCGATGGGTGACGAGCGCGAGCGGTCGGAACCCGATCACCCGAGTGGGTCCGACCGATCCGAGACCGAGAGCCCGGTCCGTAGCCGCGGCTGGTGGTCCCGAATTCGACGCCCTGTCCCGGAGCGCTGGGTGCAGTACTACCTCGGCAACGGCGCGAGCCTCGGGTGGCTGCTCGTGGTGGACGCGGCGGCGTTCCTCCTCGGCGTCAGCTTCTACGTTCACTCGGAGCCATCGCTCCGGGACGTGAGCTCGCTTTCGTACCCGCTCTTCGGCGATTCCCCGACGGCGCTGGCGCTCGCGGCGCTCTCGGTGGCGACGCTCCTGCCCAACCTCGGGCGGCGAGTCACCGACGCGCCCTCGAATCGCGTCCTCGCGCTCGTGCACACACTCGCGTTCGTCTGGCTCGTGAAGTACGGCCTCTGGACTGCCGTCGCGCTCAATCTCCGCCCGGATCTCTACGTCGGGTTCACGCCGGCGCTCCTCTATGAGTACTGGGCCATCCTCCTCACGCACCTGCTCTTTCTCCTGCAGGCGGCGCTGATCCCGTACTACGGCGAGACGACCCGCGAGGCCCTGCTGACCGCGCTCGCACTCCTCCTCGTCAACGACGCGTTCGATTACGGACTGGGACTCTACCCGCCGCTCCGGTACGAGGCGGGACCGCTCTTGGCCGGCATCACCGTCGCGCTCACGTTCGTCGCTGTCGGCTACGCGGCGTGGGCGTTCGACCGCTACGACTCGGGAGGCCGCTCTCGACCGAACGCAGACGCGTGACCGGATACAGCGACTCGGCGGGAACTGGTGATCGGATGCAGCGGTGTCTCCGCCGCCCTCGGAGAGCGCAAACGCTGGTGAATGTGGCGAACAGTCGGCACCCGCTCGCGGCGACCTTGTCTCGCCGCGCTCCCCCCGCGCCGGCGTGCCGAGCAACCGCGGCCCGACGCGAGATGGTTTCTACGTCACGGGGGGAGTGCCCCCGTCTCAGGATATAAACGCTCGGTGGCGGTAGAACCGGCGTATCAGCCAGAGATACCGTCTCCGAGTGCGATCACCGTCGAAGCACGGATGCGTCAGCGTCTTACGTCTCGGAGATTTACCTCCGGTTATGGACTCGGCGGTACTGCTGGACCTCCTCGGGAACGAGAACCGGCGTCGCATTCTCCGGCTTCTCGCCCACAAACCCTGTTACGTCACCGAGATCAGCGAGTACCTCGGGGTCAGTCCGAAGGCGGTCATCGACCACCTGCGGCGCCTCGAAGAGGCGGGTCTCGTCGAGAGCCGGACCGACGACCAGCGGCGGAAGTACTTTCATATCGCGCAGAACCTCCGATTGGAAGTGAGCGTCTCGCCCTACCGCTTCGGGGCGAAGAGCGCGTACCCGGCCAGCCAGAGCCTCGATATGCGCGGCTGCTGTCGGTATCTCTCGGTCGACCTGCCGGAGGGCGAGGGCGGCGGAGATAGAGCTGCGGCCGACATCGCGCGTGAGAACGGGCGCGCGAGGGAAAACGGGGAGCGACGGTCCGACAAGAGCGGGGAGCGAACAACGCGCGAGGACCGACCGGAATCAGCGGATCGGCGGACGCGCGAGGACGGGAGTGACGACCCGGCAACGGGGGACCGCGAACACGGCGCCGGCGAGCGCGGCGCTGTCGTCCGCGACGGCGACCGCGAGGCCGACGGCGTCGCCTCGCTCGCGCGGGAGTACGCCTACCTCGAAGAGGTGGAGAGCGAACTCTCGCTGGCGCAGCGGTGGATTCACGGCCGCGTGACCGACGTTCTCGACAGCCTCACAGATCAGATCGGCGCAGAGGCCGACAGCCGCTTCCACGCGGAGGTGCTCGCGGCGCTCGCCCGCGACGCTCGCAGTGCCCGCGACGTGGCTCGCGAACTGAACGCCAGCCCCGAACGCGTCGAGACCGCGCTGGATCGGCTCTCCGAGCGCGGGCTCGTCACCCACGACGGATCGGACTGGCGAATCGTCTGAGCGGTCGGAGCCGAGCCGACGTGACTGCGGCCCGAATAAACGAGCGGTCGCTATCGCACGTCGCGGGTCAGTCCGTCCCGGAGGTCGCGGCCGAAGTAGTATCCCGCGAGCGACGCGAGCGCACCCGCGCCGGTCCCGACGCCGGCGATCGCGATCCCGTAGTCCGCGAGGATCCGCAGCGCGACCGGGGCGAACACGCTCGTGAGCGTCCCGAGGACGAACGCGAGTCCGGCGGCGACGGCGCCCGCGAGCCCGATCTCGAGGTATCGACGCCGCGATCCGACGGCGCCGACGCCGAAGGCGACCACGAACAGGCCGACGAACTGGCCGACCGAGCCCACGAGCGGGATCGAGCCCCCGGCGACGACGCCGACGACGGAGAGCGCGAGCACGAGCAGGAACGACCGGATCGAAAACGTCGGTTTCGACGGGAGGGCGCCTCGAAGCGATCCCCGGCGAGTGGCCTCACCGGCGTCGGTCCGATCGCGCTCCCGTTCGGCGGTCGACGGCGACCCCGCGTCGTCGCGCTCGCGGTCGATCGAGCGTTGCATACCGGAGGGTCGCGCTCGTCAGTCGTGACTCTTGTGCTTGTCCGTGCGGTCGGTGCGGCACTCGCGGACCCGCCGGCACTCGCGGCCCGCCGCGGCGACGAACGAGTGGATTCAAGTCCGCGCGCCAGGTATCGGGAGGTATGAACCCCGGAGACCGCGTCCGCGTCGAGCGCGCGGGCGTCACGAACGAGGGCGTGCTGATGCCCTCCTCGACGCCGGACCACCTCGTCGTCAAACTCGACGGGGGGTACAACGTCGGAATCGCTCGCGAGGACGCCGCCGTCGACGTCGTCGAATCGGGCGCGTACGACGTCGAGTCCGCGCAGTCGGAGTCTGAACCCTCCGAGATCGCCTTCGACGACGACCTTCCGACGGTCTCTTTGATCTCCACCGGCGGCACCATCGCCTCGACGGTCGACTACCGGACGGGAGCCGTAACGGCCCAGTTCGACGCGGAGGACGTGCTCCGCGCCGTGCCGGATCTCGCCGGGCGGGCCAACTACCGCGGCCGGGTCGTCGCGAACATCCTCTCGGAGAACATGACGGCCGACGTCTGGCGCGACCTCGCGGAGGCCGTCGCCGAGGAGATCCGCGCCGGCGCGGACGGCGTCGTCGTCATGCACGGCACCGACACGATGCAGTTCTCGGCCTCCGCGCTGTCGTATATGCTCGAGACGCCCGTCCCGATCGTCTTCACCGGCAGCCAGCGCTCGGCGGACCGCCCCTCCTCGGACAACGTGATGAACGCGGTCTGCGCGGTCGAAGCCGCGAAATCCGACGCCGCGGAGGTGCTGGTCTGTATGCACGCCTCCACGTCCGACGACGCCTGCGCGCTCCACCGCGGCACGCGCGTCCGCAAGAACCACACCTCCCGACGCGACGCCTTCGAGACGGTCGGCGCCGAACCCTTGGGAGAGGTCGACTACGACGCGGAAACCGTCGATTTCCGTCGCGAGTACGTCGAACGCGACGCCGTCGACCTCGACGTTCGGACGGGCCTGAACGAGAGCGTCGACCTGCTGAAGTTCACGCCAGGGATGGATCTCGACCGCTACGCGGAGACGCTTCGAAGTGCCGATCTCGACGGCCTCGTCGTCGAGGGGACCGGCCTCGGTCACGTCCACACCGACCTCATCCCGGTGCTCGGGGAACTGGTCGAACGCGGCGTCGTCGTGGCGATGACGAGCCAGTGTCTCGAGGGCCGCGTCTGCGACCGCGTGTACGACACGGGCCGCGACCTGCTCGACGCCGGGGTCGTCGAGGCCGGCGACACGCTCCCGGGCACGGCGAAAGTGAAGCTGATGTGGGCGCTCGAAAACCGGGACGACCCCGCCGAGGCGATGCGACGCTCGATCGCCGGCGAACTGCAGGAGCGCTCGGTGCCGTGGACCTAACGCCGTGAGTCAGACGGACCGCCAACGCGAATGATGACCGAGCACCGATCAGCCGGACCGGTGGCGGCGAGCGACGTCGGCGGCGCGGACCCGGCGCACGTCTGCGACGTCTGCGAGCGCGCCTTCCACACCGAGGACCTGCTGGTCCTCCACCGAGGCGTCAGGCACCCGGAGGCGCTCGACGCGGCCGAACGAGACGCGTACCGCGAGGTCTACGCCGAAGAGGAGCGCGCGATCCGCTCGTTCCGCATCCGCGCGCTCGGGATCCTCGTGCTCCTGTACTTCGGATTTCTCTTCCTCTACGTGTTCTATGCGTCCTGAACGCTGCACGTCCGATCGCGGTGGCGGAGTCGGCGCCTCGCGGTGGGCCGTCCGCGCCGGCGCGTTCGCGCTCGCGCTGGTCGGCGTGTTGCTGCTCGCTCGCGGCGTCGCGGCGAGTAACGCCGCCGTCGGGCTCTCGGAGGCGTCCCGGGACGCGCTCGCGGTCCCGCGCTGGCTCTACGTCGCCACCGGCGGGGCGGCGATCGGCGCGTCGGCGCTGCTCGCGGGGTTCGTGACCGACCGCCGCTTCGTCGCGCAGATCCACGGCTGGCGGCGGGACTTCGGGACCCACCCGCGGTTGCGCCGCGCGGGCGCCGCGCTCGGCGGGGTCTTGGGTCTCGCCCTCTTCGCGCTGGTCGTCTACCGGGGGATCGACGGGCCGCAGTTGGCGACGATCAACTTCGCGGTCGTCGTCGTCTTCGCCGGGGGACGCGCGGGACTGACGATGGCCGCGTACCTCCTCGGGAACGGCTGGCCGGCGCTGAACCCGTTTCGGACGATCGCCGAGCGCCTGCCCAACGGGTTCGTCGCCTACCCGACTCGGCTCGGCCGGTGGCCCGCCGTCGTCGGCGTCCTGCTTTTGGTGTGGATCGAAACAACGACTGGCGTCACTGACACGCCGGAGCGGCTCGCCGTCCTCGCGGCCGCCTACGGCGCCGTCGCGGTCGCGGGCGCCGTCATCGTCGGCAGCGACGCGTGGTTCGGAAACGCCGATCCGGTGGCGACGTTCTTCCGGTTTTACGGGCGGGTCGCCCCGCTGGCGTGGGAGGACGGACGGCTGCGCGCCTCGCTGCCCGCGATGCGACTGGTCGAGGGCGACGGCTGGGACGAAACGGGGACCGACCACGGGGAGCGCCGGGTCGTCAGCGGTCTCGACGACGTCGCCGTCGCCGTCGCGCTGGTGTGGGAGCTCACCTTCAGCGGCTTCGTCACGACCGAGCAGGGAGCAGCGGTGATCCGAACGGTAGCGAACGCCGGGATCCCGCCGCTGCTCGTCTACGCGGTCCTCTTCGTTGGCGGTTTCGCGGTCTTCTACGGCGCGTTTCTCGGCGCGTCGCGGGTCGCCGTGCGCCGCGTCCTGACGACGCGGACGCCCCGGTCGCTCGCGGTCGCGTTCGCGCCGTCGCTCTTGGTTATCGCCGCGGGCTACCACCTCGCGCACTACTTCGGCTTCTTCCTGTCGCTGCTGCCCTCGCTCGCGGCCGTCCTCGTCTCGCCGCTGTCGGGGCCGACGAACCCGATCGTGCTGACGCTCCCGGGGTGGGTGTCGGCGCTGAACATCGCCTTCGTCCTCGGCGGGCACCTCGTGGCCATCTGGGTGGCGCACTCGACGGCCTACCGGCTCTTCCCCAGCCGACTGCAGGCGATTCGAAGCCAGTACCCGTTCGTCCTCGTGATGATCAGCTACACCGCCGTCAGCCTGTGGCTCATCTCGCTGCCGACAGCGACGCCGGCGTTCGTTGGATAGCCCGGGACCGCCCGAGCGCGAGGCCTTTCGGGGAAGGAGGCGCCCGTCGACCGGGAAAGAGGCGCCCGTCGCCCGAGCGCAAGTCACTTGGTGACGCGCGCACTCGAAGCGCTGGGATGCTCCTCGCAGGAACCGTCGTCGCCGACGCCCGAACCGTCTACGACGAGGGCGCGGTCGTCGTCGCGGGCGATCGGATCGAGGCCGTCGGCCCTCGAGCGGACGTCGAAGACGCGTACCCCGACCACCCGGTCCGGGAGTTCGACCTGCTGTCGCCCGGACTCGTCGGCGGCCACGTCCACTCCGTACAGAGCGTCGGGCGGGGGATCGCCGACGACACCGCCCTCTTGGAGTGGCTCTTCGAGCACGTCCTCCCGATGGAGGCGTCGCTCGGGAGCGAGGGGATGCGGACCGCCGCCGAACTCGGCTACCTCGAACTGCTCGAGAGCGGGACGACCACCGCGATCGACCACCTCTCGGTCCACCACGCCGAGGCGGCCTTCGAGGCCGCGATCAATCTCGGCATCCGCGGTCGCCTCGGGAAGGTGCTGATGGACAAGCGCGCCCCGGACGGACTGCTCGAAGACACCGACGAGGCGCTCGCGACGACGGAACGGCTCGCCGAGACCTACCACGGCGCGGCGGGCGATCGGATCCGCTACGCGGTCACCCCCCGATTCGCCGTGAGCTGTACCGAGGCCTGCCTCCGCGGGGCTCGCGACATCGCAGACCGATACGAGGGCGTGCGGATCCACACGCACGCCAGCGAGAACCGAGGGGAGATCGACACCGTCGAGGCCGACACCGGGATGCGGAACATCGCGTGGCTCGACGAGGTCGGGCTGACCGGCGAGGACGTGGTCCTCGCTCACTGCGTTCACACGACCGAGCGCGAGCGCGACATCCTCGAAGCCACGGGGACGCACGTCACCTACTGCCCGTCGTCGAACATGAAGCTCGCCTCCGGGATCGCGCCGATCGCCGACTACCTCGAGCGCGGGATCAACGTCGCGCTCGGGAACGACGGCCCGCCGTGCAACAACACGCTCGATCCGTTCACCGAGATGCGGCAGGCCAGCCTCCTCCAGAAGGTCGATCGGCTGGACCCGGAGGTCGCGCCCGCGCAAACCGTGTTCGAGATGGCGACGCTCGGCGGGGCGCGCGCGGCGGGTTTCGAGACCGTCGGCGCGCTGCGGGAGGGATGGGCGGCCGACGTCATCGCGCTGGACACCGATCTGACGCGTGCGACGCCGCTTTTCGACCCGCTGTCGCATCTCGTCTTTTCAGCCCACGGCGACGACGTAACGTTCACGATGGTAGACGGCGACGTCGTCTACGACGAGGCCTTCGGCGGCCTCCAGACCGCCGATGCCGACGAGATCAGGCGGCGGGCCAGAGCCGTCGCGTCCGATCTCTCATCCTGACTGTCTCCGTGTCGTCCCGGTGGACGTCGTCAACGGGGCGGGCGCCCACCGGTACACCGTGAGAACAAGCAGTCTCGGGATGACTGATCCGACGGGCACCGTGGCTCGTTGCAAGCGGGGGACACCCACGCTCTCAGATCGGGGCGTGGATCGCTCGGTACCCGTCGTCGGTTCGATCGACGTCGTCGACGACGCGGAATCGGATCTGCCGTTCTTGGCGCGTCCGGACGGGGAATCCGTAGTGTTCGGACTCGTACTCGAAGGCGGTCCCGTCGTCGCGCCGGGCCTCGATGAACGCCCGGTGAGAGGCGAGTCGGTCGTCGATCACCCGTCGCGAGCGCTCGCGAACGCCGTCGACGCGGTCGTCGAGCCCCGCGAGGACGTCCGCGTCGAGTTCGTAGCCGGTCGAGTCGCGGCCGGCGATCATCGCCGCCAGCGTCGTCGTCCCGGTCCCGAGGAACGGGTCGAGAACGGTGTCGCCGTAGACCGAGTACATACAGACGAGTCGGTACGGAATCGCGAGGGGGAACGCCGCAGTCCGGTCGCGGCGCGACGTGGCGCTTCGGCCGGCCGCCGACTCCGACGCCCCGCCTTCGCTGTCCGCGTGCCGCCCGCCGTCGGCGTTCCGCTCGCCGTCCGCGTCGGCGCGCGCCTGCGCCACGCCGTGGACGTTGGTCCAGATATCGGAGAACCAGCGGTTTCGCTCCTCCCAGAAGTACGCCGACTCGTACCGGCGGGTCGCGCTCGGCTCGAACGAGCGCGGGCCGTCGCCGTTGCGGAACAGGAGCACGTACTCGTGTTCGAGCGTCACGTACGCGTTCGGCGGCACCATCCCGCTTCCCATGAACTTCGCCGCGCCGTTGGTGGGCTTCCGCCAGAGGACGTCCGGGAGCGGATCGAACCCCAGCGCCTCGAACGCCTCGGTCACGCGGGCGTGGTTCGGATACACCCGGTACCGGCCGCCGAGCGTCCGCGTGGCGTCGCCGACGACGACGGCCGCGACGCCGCCCGGGACGAGCACGCGCTCGACCTCGGACCAGACCGGATCGAGGAGGCCGTGCATCGCCTCGAACGCCCGGTCGCCGTCCCCGTCTTCGAGCGCCGCCGCCGCCGTCTCCGACCGGCGAGCGAACTGCTCGTCCCACATCTCGACCATCGGGTACGGGGGCGAGGTCACGACGAGTTCGACGGCGTCGTCGTCGACCGCCGCCATCGCGCTCGCGTCGTCGACGCGGATCCGGTGCTGGGTCTCCACGTACGTGTATTCGGTCTGACGACTATAGATACTGTCGCCTGTTTGTACGGTTCTACCTGCTGAGCGACATCGCCGTCGCTCCGTGACTTGTTACGGAAGGAGTGCTCGGTCAGGGATTTGAACCCTGGTCCTCGGCTCGAAAGGCCAAGATGATTGGCCGGACTACACCAACCGAGCCCGTATTCTTACGTCGCCGATATACTCGTTTAAAGATTCCGTTACGGGGGCGGTACGCCACTGCTTCGCGCAGTGGGCCGAGTGCAGCGACCCGCCCTTCGACACAGATCAGCGGACGACGGTCACCGGCACGGGCGAGCGGTTGAACACCGTCTTCGCGACGTTGCCGACGACGAGTCGCTCTGCAGGCGTCCCGCCGTGCGTTCCGAGCACGACGACGTCGAACCCCTCAGCGCGGTTGATGATCTCGCGGGCCGGCCGCCCCAGCCCGACGACCGTCTCGATCTCGCGACCGCGCTCGGCCGCGACCTCGCGGGCGCGCTCGGTCACCGAGGCGGCGAGTTCCTCGATTTTCGCCTCCGGGTCCTCGGCCGTCGCGATCCCCGTCGCTTCGCCCATCCACCCCGATGGTTCGCCGACGACCGTCAGCACGGTGATTTCGGCGTCGCTGTGCACGTCGAGCGCGTATTCCAGCGCGTTTTCCGCCATTTTCGAGTCGTCCATCGCCACGAGGACGCGGGTCACCATACCGTGACCGACGGGGGCGACACACAAAGAGGTACGCGCGCTCGGAGTCCTTCAGTCGGCTCTGACTCCCCGGTAGGCGAGATTCTCATAGAACTCTGGCCACGATGGTTTATTTCACGGATCCACAGCTGAATCAGTCGTGAGAACCTGCGTGCGTATTGACCAATAGATTCAAGCCACAACGTAAGGAATTCTTACGTATAGTATGGCTTCCGACGAACCCGAAGTAACTACGGTAACCTCGAAGGGACAGATCACGATTCCCAGTAAACTCAGAGATCAATTTGGACTCGAGAAGGGGACGAAGCTCATGGTCGTCCCGACGGAGTACGGCCTCGTGTTGAAAAAGATCGATCTTCCATCGATCGAAGAGTTCCAACGGCGCGTTGAAGCTCGGACAGAAACAGCTGAAATGTCTCTCGATGAGGTTACCCGACTGGTCCACGAGGCGCGAGGCAGTGACGAATAAGAGCTGTTCTGGATACGAACGTACTCATCTCGGGTGTCATAGCGACCGGTGTACCTTACGAACTCCTCGTCAAGGGATTCAATCGTGAGTACCAGATCGTCGTCTCTACAGAGACACTCACGGAATTCCGCGAAACACTACTCAAATATCCCGAGCGTTTTCATATGGTGGAAAGCGAGGTGCAACAAGAAGTCGAAACGATCCGGTATTTTGCGGAGTTCGTCGATCCACAGGAGGACATCACCGCTGTCGAGGCAGATCCCGATGACGACAAATTCCTCGAAGCGGCCGTTGCTGGTGGCGTCGATCACCTCGTCTCTGGAGATGGGCATCTGCTCAATCTCGAAGTATTCCGTGGGATCGATATCGTCGAACCGAGAACGTTCTATGATCGACTCGACGCAGAGTGAGTCCGCTATATTCAGCAGGCCGTTCCAGAGTGGACGACGACCTGATGTGGTGTATCCTTCATCTGAACTGAGCGGTTCCTGTTTGGATGTGAGGAGTCTTCTAAGACACCCCTGGTAGGTCGCCTATTTCCCCTCGAATTCGGGGTCGTCGTCGCCCATAAACGCGGTTATTCCCTCCATCAGGTCGTCGGTATCGAAGAGCAGCCCGAACGACTGCGACTCGACGTCGAGGCCGGCGTCGACGTCGTCCCAGCCGCGGTGCATCGCCCGCTTGGTGTACCGCTGTGCGATCGGCGGTCCGGCGGCAAGGTCGCGCGCCAGCACGAACGCGCGGTCGTCGAACTCGTCGTTCGGGACGACCTCGTTGACGAAGTCGTACTCGGCCATCGTCTCGGCGTCGTAGCGGTCGGCGGTGAAGATGATCTCTTTTGCCCGCCCCATCCCGACGATACGAGGGAGCCGGACGGTGCCGCCCCACCCCGGGATGAGCCCGAGGTCGTGCTCCGGCTGGCCGAACTCCGAGCGCTCGGTGGCGATCCGGAGATCCGCCCCCATCGCGAGCTCCATCCCGCCGCCGAGACAGTAGCCGTCGACGCCGGCGACGACCGGCAGCTCCGCGGATTCGAGGCGGCCGCAGGTCTCCTGTCCGAGCCGGGAGAGCTCGGCGGCCCTGTTGACGTCGCCCGCCCCACCGGCCATCGCTTGGATGTCCGCGCCGGCTGAGAACGCCCGGTCGCCCGCCCCGGTGACGAGGACCGCGCGCACCGATTCGTCGGCCTCGAAGCGATCGACGACGTCCCGAAGCTCATCGAGGAGTTCGCCGGTGACCATGTTCATCCGGTGCGGCCGATCCAGTTGGACGTGCCCGACGCGCTCGCTGACCTCGACGATGAGCGTTTCGTAGTCGTCGTACGCGTCGCTCCCGTCGTCGCCATCGCCGCTCTCTGCGTCGACGGGCGCTTCCGAGCGGGCGTCCTCACCGAATCCGGCGCCGGAGTCGGCGAGTTCGCGGAGGTACGGGACGACCTCGTACCGATCCTCGCCCGTCGACTCATAGCGCTCTTCGAGGGTCGACACGAGCCCGGCGAGGTCCTCCTCTTCGAGCATCTTCACGGGGCCGTTCGCCCACCGAGCGCCGAGTTCGACCGCGGTGTCGATGTCCTCGGGGTCGGCGACGCCGTTCGCGACGAGCCCGGCCACCTCGTTTCCGAGCACGGCCAGCAGCCGGTCGGCGACGTCCTCGCGCACCCGGTCGGAGGGGACCTGCGCGCCCTCGCCCTCCGCGTAGTCGTAGAAGCCGGCGCCGGTCTTCTTGCCGAACGCTTCGGCCTCGACTTTGGATTCCAACAGCGGACACGGCCGGTAGGCGTCCCCGAGCGTCTCGTGCATGTACTCGAGCACGTGGTAGCCGACGTCGATTCCCACGTGGTCTGCGAGCTCGAAGCTCCCCATCGGGAGTCCGAGCCCGTACTTCGTCGTCGAGTCGACCTCCGCGATGGTCGCCTCCCCCAAGTCGACGAGCCAAGCCGCCTCGTTCATCAGGGGGACGAGCACGCGGTTGACGATGAACCCCGGGCTGTCGTTGCGGACGCGGACGGGTGTCTTCCCCATCGACTCCGCGAGGTCGGCGACCAGCGCCAGCGTCTCCTCGCTCGTCTCGTCGCCGGCGATCACCTCGACGAGGTCCATCCGGATCGGGGGGTTGAAAAAGTGCATCCCGCAGAACTGCGCGGGTCGCTCAGTCATCTCGGCCAGATCGGTGATCGAGAGGCTGGAGGTGTTCGTCGCGAAGACCGTCCGATCCGGCGCGGCCGCCTCCACGTCGGCGTAGACGTCTTCTTTGATCGACAGCTGCTCGGGAACGGCCTCGATCACGACGTCGGCGTCAGCGACGGCCTCGGCGAGGTCGACGAACGGCTCGATCCGCTCCATCGCGTCGTCTGCGGCCCGCTGATCGATCCGCCCCCGCTCGACGAGTTTGCCGAGGCTCCACTCGATCCGGTCGTAGCCGTCCTCGACGAGTTCCTCGTTGATGTCGCGGAGGCTGACCTCGAACCCCGCGAGGGCGGCCACCTCTGCGATTCCGTGACCCATACTGCCAGCGCCGAGAACCGCGACGGCGTTGACGTCGTCGACTTCCATACCGATTCGTCGGGATCGTCGCGTTTCAACGTTTCCCTCACTCGAAGGAGAAACCCATTTCGAGTTTACTCGACGGCCATCCAGAGATACCGACTCGCGTAGCTTCGGTACGGCCGCCACCGTTCGGCGTGTTCGATCATCCCGTCTCTGTCGTCACTGTCGTACCCGTAGAGCCGCGCCATCCCCGCGCGAACGCCCAAGTCCTCGACCGGGAACACGTCCGGGCGCCCGAGCACGAAAATCAGATATATCTTGGCGGTCCAGACCCCGACACCGCGGATCTCGGTCAGCGTCTCGACGACCTCGTCGTCGTCGGCATCGCGCAGGCCCTCCCGGGTGAGATCCCGGTCCCGAAACGCCTCGGCGACGTTGCGGACGTACTCGACCTTCTGTCCGGACAGGCCGACGTCCCGCAGCGTCGACTCGTCGGCCGCGAGGACTCCCGAGGGGGTGATCTCGACGCGGTCGAACAGCCGATCGCGGATCGCCGCGGCGGACTCGACCGAGAGCTGTTGGTTCACGACGGCGACGACCAGCCGCTCGAACTCGTCGTCGGCCGCGCCGATCGGGCGGTCCCCGTGTTCCTCGACCAGCGGTCCCAGTTCCGGGTCGGTTCGTACCGGATCCATCGGCGGATGTGGGGCCCCGGCGGACAAAGATCCGTCGCCGAGTGTCGCCCCGGCGGCGCATCCCCAAGGCGCTCCGGCGGCGCGTCGCTCGGCACCGGACGTGGCCGCCGGGCGATCGTTCCAGTGAGTGACCGTCGGACGGATCCCACCATATATCTCCCCGCTGGACGAACCCGAGCGTATGGAGGAGCGCGACGCGTCGCCGGGGCCGTCGATCGCGATCGAACGGCCCGACGTGACGGCGGTCGAGGACCTCGTGGACCTGTGGGTCGCGCTCGCATCGGACCAGCGCGCGCACGACTCACACGTTCTGCCCGAGGAGAACCGCGCCGCGATCCGGGAGACGCTCGCGCGACACGCCGTCACGGGGGGGATTCGTATCGCCCGCTCGGGCGATGAGACCGTCGGGTTCGTCACGTTCGGGCTCGAACGCGGCTCCTACGAACAGGACGTGACGCGCGGGGTCGTCCACAACGTCTACGTCGCTCCCGAGCACCGGAACGCGGGGATCGGCTCGGCGCTGATGGACGCCGCGGAGACGGCGCTTCGAGCGGGCGGCGCGACCGTGGTCTCACTCGAGGCGATGGCCCGAAACGAGCGCGCTCGGGAGTTCTATCGGGAGCGGGGGTATCGGCCCCACCGCGTGCTGTTCGAGAAGCCGGTGGGTTCGGGGCAATCCGTGAGCGATTCCGAGCCGTCGGACGGCGCTTCGGCGCCCGATCGGCGGGGCGAACAGTCCGACGCCGGGCAGGCCGACACCGGATCGGCTGACGGCGAATCCGTCGTCGAAAACGATACACACTCAAAGGAGGACTGAGTAGGCCGACGTACGCCAGGGGAGCATGGGCGGTTCATGCACTCGACTTGTAATCGAGACTTCGTGGGTTCGAATCCCACCCCTGGCTCTTATGGACTGGCCACACGACCCCGATGGCGAGGACGGCTCCGAGGGCCGACGCAAGTACGGCCACGCGGTGCTCGCGAAGAAGATCGACGAAGCGGAGGACTTCCCGCTCTCGCGCGAGGAGTATGTCGCCGAGTACGGCGACGACCCCGTCCGCTTGGATTACGAGCGCGTCGTCTCCGTCGCGGACATCTTCGAGCACGTCGAGGAGTCGGAGTTCGAGGACTTCGTGGCGTTCCACAAGGCCGTCGGGCGGGCGATGCGCGAGCACGGCCTCTGGTTCTACGAGGGAGCGGAGAAGTTCGTCGACAGCGAAGCCTGATACTGATTGGTATGAGACGAGTAGTCGTCTCTTCTCGGTGATCGCGGTCGCAGGTCGCGATCACGACAAGTTCCGACAGTTCGTGCCAGTCGCAGAGAGCTGCGGCGAGTGCGTCGCCGGCGACATCCCGACGCTCGGCGGTTCGTTAGCGCGAGTCGCCGAAGAGCCGCTCCCACAGCGACCGGCTTCGTTTCCGTTCAGCGAGCAGCACCGAACACTCGACCTCCTCGAGGACGTCGAGGACGAGCGTCCCGCGGACCAGACGCGACAGGAGGCCGCGTTCCGTTGCGCCGATGACAAGCATCGACGCGTCGGCGGCGTGGCGCTCGATGGCCGCCTCGACGTCGCCGGACTCGACGATGAGGTTCGCATCGTCCAGCCCGTTGTCTGCGGCCCACGATTCGAGGAACGCCTCGCCCGCCTCGCGGTCGTCTGTGACGTGCAGGAGCGACACCTCGGTATCGTACTCCGCCGCCAGCGCGCCGACGACCCTCGCGGAGAGTTCCGAGTCCGGCCCACCGGCGGTCGGCAGCAGGATCTGGGAGGGGTCGAAGCCGCGGTCCTTCAGGACGAGGAAGTCACACGGCAGCGACGACGCCAACTCGTCGATGGCGCTCTCGGCCCGTCCGGGCGCGCCGTGTGCGTTCGGTCCCCAGCCCATCACCGTCAGGTCGGCGTCGTAGGTCCGCGCCGCGTCGAAGATCCCCTCGAAGCTCTGGTGAGAGAGCACGGTGTGGGTCTCGACGGGGACGTCGAACGTCTCGGCGTCCTCGCGGGCCCGATCGAGGAGGTCGTGCGATGCCGAGAGATCCATCTTCTCGCGCGCTGATTCGAGTGCCGTCTGATCGGGCACCTTCTCGATGTGGACCGCGACGAGGGTCCCGCCCCGTTGCTGGGCGACGGCGCTGGCGAGCGTGATAAGGTCAGTCTCGTGTTCGGGGTTCGCGAGCGGGACCATCACGCGGTAGTCGCCGCCGTCCGGCTGCACCGACGTGGCCGCCGAGACGGCGGCTTCCGGCATTTCCTGAGAGCGGTGTAAGATGTACTTCCCCAAGATCCCCTGCTTCGTGGCCCTGCTGCGGGCGTAGAGGAGATACCAGACGATGGCGGCGGCGGCGATACCGAATGACAGCAGCCGAGCGGCGGATTCGACGTACGCCAACAGCGCGAACGACAGCACCGTCCCCAAGATCGGTAACAGGGGAAAGAGCGGCACCGTGAAGTCCGGCTGGTAGTCTTCCGGATCGATGTACCGCATCGCGATGAGCGCGATGTTAAGCAGGCCGTAGATGATGAGGTGGAGACCCGAGGCGGCCCCGGAGAGCAGCGCGATGTCGCCCACCAAGATGAACAGCAGAATGAGTGCCCCCGTGATGGCGATCGATCGGTACGGGGTTCCGAACCGAGGGTGGATCTCGTTGAGCGAGGGCGTTACGATCCGATCCCGACCCATCGCGAAGTTGATCCGCGAGGACGCGAGGATCGAGGCGTTCGCACTGGAGGCGGTCGCGAGGAGCCCGCCGAACAGCAGCGCACCGCCCATCAGCGCGCCTTGGACTTGGCGTCCGACTTCCACGACCGCGATCGGCTGCGTCTCCCCTGGCGCGACGTCCGTGACGAGTTCGGCAATGAACCCCTGCGGGACCGCCGCGCTCATCACCACGAGGACCAGCGCGTAGATGATTGTGACGAGGACGACGCTGCCGATGACCGCCCGTGGAAGGTTCTTTCCGGGGTCTTTGATCTCCTCGGCGACGCTCGTGATCTGGACGAACCCGAGGTACGAGACGAAGATGAACCCAGTCGTGCCGAGCGTTTCACCGACCGTACTCGGGTCGGGGAGGTTCGACAGGTCCGCCTGAAGCGTCCCCAACAGCGTGAATGCGGCCAAGATGGCGATCAGAAGGAGCACGATGACGTTCTGTAGCCGGCCGGTCTCCTTCGCTCCGACGTAGTTGACGAAGACGAAGAACGCGCCACCGACGAGCGCGGCGATGGTCACCGTATCGAGTCCGATGGGACCGACGCCGACCGTGCCGCTGACGCCGAAGATCCGAGAGATGTAGCGGCCGAACCCGACCATATAGAACGCGCTGGCGAACGCGAGTCCGAGCCAGTTCGCCCACCCCGCGACCGACCCGAGAAGCGGCCCGAGCGCGTGGTTGACGTAGTAGTACGCCCCGCCGGACCGCGGCATCGCCGTGCCGAGTTCGCTGGCCGACAGCGCCGTGAACATCGCGATGACGCCGCCGAGCACGAAGGCGATGGAGGCGAAGGATCCGGATCGCAGGATAGCATCGCCGGGAAGGACGAAGATCCCCGCGCCAATCATCGTCCCCACGCCGATCGTGAGCGCCGCGAGTGGACCGAGGTCTTTGGCGAGTTCCTCCTCTCCGCTCACGTGGCCTCACCTCCGGACGGTTCGTCCGGCGGCTCGGTCTCTGCGGTCATTCCCCCGTCCGTCTCACTGTCCGCATCGCCGCTCGGCAATACGACCACGGGAATATCGCTGTCGGTCGTGAGCGTCTCGCGGACGTCGCCGCTGAAGAAGTCCCACCACTTCCTACCGCTGCGGGGCGTAAACACGATCGCGGTCGCGTCGGCATCGCGGGCGGTGTCGATGATCGTCTGTGCGACGTCCGTCCCGTACCGGAGCTCAGTCTCCACGTCGACGCCGGCGTCGTCTGCCGCTTCTCGAACGCGCCCGAACAGCGCTTCGGCCGCCTCCTCGCGCTGTTCGAGCGGCGCTTTGTCGGGTGCGCCGCCGGCCTTCTCGATCACGTGGACGACCGTCGCTCGCCCGGCGGCGGCAGCCACGCGCGGGAACGCGATCGAGAGGGTCCGCTCGGCGTCATCGTCATTCGCGACGGGCAGCAGCGGCCGCGCGAACAGTGGATCGGGGTCGCTCATCGACGCCGGAGACTGGCACTGGCGGCCCGCTGTGACCGCTCTGGGCGCACTCGCGGTGTCGGTTGTGCACCGTCGACACCGCCGTTCTCGGACTGTTCCTGAGACATCGTCGGTGCGGAAAAGTCGTTCAGTGAGTCTCTCATACCGCAGGCGTATGGCGTCATCGGGTATAGGGGTTCGCATACAATTCCGGCGTCACCCGTCCGATCGCGCGAGTGAAGAGACGTGAGCGCGACAATACGTCCGCGGCTCAGACGGACGCGACCCACGCGCGGTAGTCCTCGGGGCGCTCGTAGACGTCACGGAACACCCGATCGGCGAACGCGGCGAGTCGATTGGCGTCCGAGCGAGCGGTGATGCGGACGTTCGTCCCCGCCGCCTCGTCCGGCGATTCGAGCTGGTCGATCCGAAACTCGGGGAACTCGTCGACGAGCGCGTTCAGCCGGTCGAGCTCTGACTCGGTCACGTCGACGTTGAACGTGCGCTCACCGAACTGCACCCACGGCGCGGGCGCGTCCTCCCCGTCGGCGTCGGGGTCGCGGTCGGCTTCGATGGTCAGAAAGGGACTGGCTCGCGCCCGGTGGGCGGTGATCGCCTCGGCGAAGAGCTTCCGTCGCTCCCGCGGGTCGTCGGCGTCGAATCTGGTCATTGTGCGCGGTTCGGGCGTGCGCGTGAAAAAACGACCCGTTGCGACGAACACCGACCCGCTTGCGAAATTCGATCACATCTCCGTCGTGGCGATTGGCCCTATATCATCGTCGCGACCGCGGCCCTGTTTCATCGTCGCGACCGCGGTTTCGTTTTCTCGCGATTGCCGCCCGCGTTTCTTCAACGTTATACGGGCGGACGCAGTTTGGTGCGATATGGGCAAGCACATCTTGCTTCTGGGCCCGCCGGGTGCCGGAAAGGGAACGCAGTCGAAGCGCCTCGCCGACGAGTTCGGACTCGAACACGTCACGACGGGCGACGCGCTCCGCGCCAACAAGGGAATGGACATCAGCGGGATGGACACCGAGTACGACACGCCGGGCGAGTACATGGACGCCGGCGAACTCGTCCCCGACGAGGTCGTCAACGCCATCGTCGAGGAGGCGCTTTCGAGCGCCGACGGGTACGTCCTCGACGGCTACCCGCGGAACCTCGAACAGGCCGAGGAGCTCTCGGGAATGACCGATCTCGACGCCGTCGTCTACCTCTCGGTCGACGACGACGAACTCGTCGACCGACTGACCGGCCGGCGGGTCTGTCCCGAGTGCGGCGCGAGCTACCACGTCGAGTTCGAGCCACCGGCCGAGGAGGGCGTCTGCGACGAGTGCGGCACCGAGCTCGTGCAGCGCGAAGACGACACCGAGTCGACCGTCCGCGAGCGGCTCCGGGTGTATCAAGAGAACACCGAACCCGTCGTCGAACACTACCGCGAGGAGGGCGTCCTCGTCGAAATCGACGGTGAGGGGACGCCAGACGCGGTCTTCGAGTCGATCGTCGACGTCGTGGACGCGTAACGAGGGACGAGCGGATCGGAGGCGGCAGTCCGACGGTTTCTCGATTCGCTGGCGACGGCCGAAGGGGCCAAAACGGGACGAACGGCGGACGCGGAGAGTAAAAGCTTCATTACCTGTGGGGGGTTACCTGCGCGTAGATGCCACGAATCGAATCGAAGGTTCGCACCCTCGTCTCCGAGGACGGGGAGATGCGTGAGGCCGTCGAAACGGTCCTCGAACAGGCCGAAGACGGCGAACGCGAGGTCCAGTGGCTCGACGTGAAAGGCGAGCTCACGTCCGGCCAGTGGGGTCGCCTCATCGAGAAGGGGGTCCTCGTGGAGGGCGAGGCGGGATTCCGTCTGGCGGACGCCGAAGCGACCCGGACGGGCCTCGAACCCGCTTCGAACTCGACGTCGGGCGCGTCAGCCGGAAGCAGCGTCGAGATCCCCGACGACGACGAGTCGTCGTGGTCGGCCTACGACAAGGGCGCGGCCGTCGTGACGGTCGGCCTGTTCGTCGGCTACTCGTGGAAGCCGCTCCGTGACGCCATCGGGACCGTGATGGACGTCCCGCTGAGCCCGCTTCAGGAGTTGCTTCCCTTCTACGCCGTCGTGATGATCCTCGCGCTCGCGACGGGGCTGTACTCGACGCTCCTGCAGGCGAATCTGATGGATATGGATAAGATGTCGGCCTACCAAGACCGGATGAAAGACATCCAAGAGCGCCGGAAAGAGGCGAAAGAGGCCGGCGACGACGCCGCCCTCGACGCGATCCAGGAAGAGCAGATGGAGGCGATGGGCGATCAGCTCGGGATGTTCAAAGAGCAGTTCCGCCCGATGGTCTGGATTATGTTCTTCACCATCCCGGTGTTCCTGTGGATGTACTGGACCATCGGCGTGGGGCAGAACGCGACCGCACACGCCGTGCTCGACCCGCTGGTGTTGCCGCTCGCCGGACAGGTGCAGTGGACGGACTCGGTCATCGGCCCGATCCAAGCGTGGATTGTCTGGTACTTCCTCTGCTCGATGGGCTTCACGCAGATCATCCGGAAGAGCCTGAACATCGATATCTCCCCGACCTCGGCCTGAGGACGGGCGAACGATCGCCGACCGCGGCCGAGTGACCGATCGCCGCCTCCCTCGCTCGAGTGCGCTCGGCCGCCCGTGAACCGTCTCGGGATTAAGTGGTTCGAGAGCGCTTCGCTCTCTCGTCATCACGGGAGCTCTCCGATCTTTCGAACGACCCCGGGGCATTCGCCTCGACCGCCCGTAAAGACAACCTCTTTTAGGCGCCTTCCCGCAGATGGGGTATGTTGTTGACCGTCTCCGGCCCCCCGGGGGCCGGCAAGAGTACGACCGTCAGCGCCCTCGCGGACGCGTTCGATCTCGAACACGTCAGCGGCGGCGACATCTTCCGCGAACTCGCCGACGAACGCGGAATGTCCGCGGTCGAGTTCAACAGACTCGCCGAGGACGACGACCAGATCGACCGCGATCTGGACCGTCGGCTCCGGGACGTCGCGCTCGAACGCGACGACGTGCTCCTCGAGTCCCGTCTCGCGGGGTGGCTCGCCGGCGACGCCGCGGATCTGCGCCTGTGGCTCGACGCGCCCGTCGAGGTCCGGGCCGCGCGGATCGCAGAGCGAGAGGAGAAATCGGCCGAGACCGCGCTCGAAGAGACCCGCGCCCGCGAGGATAGCGAGGCGCTCCGCTATCAGGCGTATTACGGCATCGACATCTCCGATCTCTCGATCTACGACCTCGCGCTCAACACCGCCCGCTGGAGCGCGGCGGACGTCCCGGAGATTCTGACCGCGGCGGTCGAAGCGTACGACCCGACCACAGACGAGGGCAAATACCCCGTCAAGGGCGTCAGCTACGACTTCTGACGATGACGCGAGCGCCACCGACGCCCGAAGGCCCGAGACGGAAGCCGGTCGGCCAGAGAGCGCCACCGACGGCGGAGCGAGCGTAACGATGCCGAGCCTTCGCACCGCTCCGGGGGAGCGTTCGATCGAGGAACTGCTCTCGTTCGGCGTCGTCAACCTCGACAAACCGCCCGGCCCGTCGGCGCATCAGGTGTCCGCGTGGGCGCGCGATCTGACCGGCGTCGAGCGCGCTGCCCACGCCGGGACGCTCGATCCGAAGGTGACCGGCTGCCTCCCGATTCTGCTCGGCGATGCGACACGGCTGGCGCAGGTGTTTCTGGAGGGATCGAAAGCGTACGTCGCGGTCCTCGAACTCCACGGCCCGGCGCCCGCCGATCTCGAGGCGGTCCTCTCGGAGTTCGTCGGCGAGATCTACCAGAAACCGCCGCGGAAGAGCGCCGTCGCGCGTCGGCTTCGCACCCGGGAGATCTACGACCTCGACCTGCTCGAGGTGCGCGACAGGCAGGCGCTCGTTCGGATTCGGTGTGAGAGCGGGACGTACATCAGGAAACTCTGTCACGACCTCGGTCTCGCGGCCGGAACGGGGGCGCACATGGGCGACCTCCGACGCGTCGGAACCACGCCGTTCGACGACACCGGCCTGGTCTCGACGGCGGATCTGACGGACGCGCTGGCGTTCGCCGAAGAGGGCGACGAACGAGCGCTTCGCGACGTCGTGTCGCCCGCCGAACGGGCGCTGACGCATCTGCCTCGCATCACCGTCGCGTTCTCGGCCGCCGAGCAGATCGCCGAGGGAGCGCCCGTGTACGCGCCCGGGGTCGTCGACGTCGACGCCGCGACCGAAAACGCGAGCGAGGGGGCCCTCGTCGCGTGCGTCGCTCCGGACGGCGCGGCCGTCTGCCTCGGCCGGCTGGTCGGCGATCCGACGGCCGAGTCGGGCGAAGCGGTCACGCTCGAACGGGTCCTCGTGTAATCGGCCGCCGTCCCGACCGCTACCGTGCGACTGCGTCGCTCCCGGCGTGGGGAAACGAAGGACTTAACGGTGCCACTCGCGTCGAATCGAATGCACACCGGGACCGTGGGGTAGTGGTATCCTCTGCCGATGGGGTCGGTAGGACCTGAGTTCGACTCTCAGCGGTCCCACTGTATCTTTCTCCAACGGGTTGGTAACAGTTGAATTAGCCGTTATACCGGGAGGTGCGTCAGCGTGACGCCGCTCGATTTCGCCGAGAAGCGCGACAGCGACTTGACGAGCTGGCAGCGGGGCCGATCCGACGGCAGCGCTGATCGAGCGGCTCGTGTGGGACACGTGGCTCGTTACGCTCTTGGAGGCGACCACGCCACGAGGTCACGCTCTCGAAGGAACACGGAGCGTTCGTCGGTGACTGTGAGCTCCGCGGCGAGCGTGAATTCGAGTCGATGAACGACAGTTCGACTCGGACCTGAGATGGGGATTCGGCCCCGTGGGACCTCCGAGTCTGGGCTCCTCCGCTCGCGACCCCGCGGACTCCTTTCGCGCGGCCGTCGGCTCTGAGCACGTCGCCGAGGCCGGCGAGGCGACATCGGCGGGGTGGTCCCTGACGAATACTTATATGACGCTGCGAGAACAATACCGTGACACTCGGTACCCCGACGGGACCAGTACGCTTCGTTCCCTCCCGAGAGATCACCGCACTGACGACGCACACAATGGCCGACGAAGAGAACGCGGAGACCGGGAACTACCAGCAGTTGATCAGCGTTTCGCCCGCGCCGATAAACCTCTTCGACGCGTCCGGAGAGATCATCTGGGGAAACGACGCCGTTCTCGACCTCTTGGGGCTCGATTCCAGAGACCAACTGATCGGTCGATCCATCTTCGAGTTTATCGTCTCGGACGATCGGTACACGGCGGAGCGTGAGCTCGTTGACGTCGTCGAGACGAAGACAGCGACGGGCCCGACGCAGATGCAGTTACGGCGTGCCGACGGCGACACCCGGAGCATTCAGGTCTCTACTGCCCCCGGCCGGTATCAGGGACGGGATATCGGACAGGCGGTGGTCATCGACGTCACGGAACTGGAGCGCACGCGCGAGGAACTCGAGACGGAGCGGCAGTTTATCACCGACGCGCTGGACGCCCTCCCGGACGTCTTCTACGTGATCACCCCCGGCGGAGAGCTGGACCGCTGGAACGACTCGCTGCTCGAGGTCTCGGGCTACGACGCCGCGGAGGTCCGAGCGATGGACATCGAGGACTTCTTCGCCGAGGCGCACACCGACCGAATCTCCGAGTCGATCGCGACCGCGTTCGCCGAAGGGACGGATACCGTGGAGGCGACAGTCGTCACGAAACGGGGGGAGGAGATCCCGTTCGAGTTCCGCAAGCGGCGGCTCGTCGACGGCGGCGACGTGATCGGGCTGGCCGGGATCGGGCGCGATATCTCCGAGCGGAAGGCCCGCGAGCGACACCTGCGCGCGGTGGACTACCTCCTGCAGCACAACCTCAGAAATCAGTTGAACATCATTCAGGGGTCAGTCGAATCGGTCTCAGACGACGGTACAGAGGGGGGTCGGTCCGCGGCCGATCGTATCGACGCAGCCGCCGACCGGCTGCTCTCCATCTTCGATAACCACCATCTCATCGTCGATCAGTTGACCACGCCGCAGTCGGCGGAGCCAATCGACGTGGTGGCGGTCGTCGAAGCCCTCGCCGAGGAGTACGGCGAGGCGTATCCCGCGGCGACGATCGCGACCGACCTCCCCGAGCGCGCGGTCGTGTCCGCGATGCCGACGCTGAGACTCGCGCTCCGAGAACTGCTCGAGAACGCGATCGAGCACAACGACAGGCGGGAACCGCGGGTCGATGTCGCCGTCGAGAACACCGGGTCCAAAGTGGACATCCGCGTCAGCGACGACGCCCCGCCGATTCCCGAGATGGAGTATCGATCGCTCGCGGACGATTCGCTCCTGCACTCGACGTACCACTCGACGGGGTTCGGCCTCTGGTTCGTCCACCTCGTGGTGCGGCAGTCCGGTGGATCGTTGCACTTCGACCGGGGCGAAACGCGCGGGAACGTCGTTACAATTGAACTGCCGTGAGGAGAGCGCCGTCCGGCTCGCACTGACTGTTCTCGTCTCGTACGTACCAGCGACCGCCACCAACGGAGTGGGCGATCACCGGTACATGGTGGGAACACTCAGTATCTGGGGATCCGGACAGGGGAGATCGTGCCATTCATTCTCACACCAGAACAGAAAAATTTATATTTTCCTCTATTAGTTAGAATAATGACTAATTATGACGAAGACACCGTTCGAGAGCGAGACTCGGGGAGTCGAGCGGTGGGACGACGTGTTTTCGGCGCTCGCGAACGGGGTGCGTCGACAGTTGATCATCGCGCTGTTGGACGCCGGCCCGAGCGGGTCCGTCGCCCTTCCCGAGTGCGCGTCCGGTGAGGAAGAACCGACGGACCCCGAGCGACTTCGGGTAGAGCTCTGTCACCGACACCTGCCGATGCTGGCGAAGCACGGGTACGTCGAGTGGGGGACAGATCCGTTCATCGCGTCTTGGGGCCCCCGGTTCGACGAGCTCGCGAAGGTCGTCGAGAGGCTGTTCGGCACCGCGCGAGAGATGCCGGATTCGCTGTCGAACGGGAGCCGCCACTCCGACTGCGAGTGAGAACAGCCGACTAGACGGGGCGCCACCGCTCGTGGGAGCGCGGTCGGTAGCCCGATGCCGTGTCCCGCAACGAGCAGACAGCAGTCGGGGGTCGCTACGCGGGTGCGGGATCGGGGAGCCGCTACGGACGGCCGAAAGGGGTCGCCGTCGCCCCACCACCGTCCGTCTTCGCTGAGCGGCCCCGGTAGTGAACGACAGTATAATACCCGGTCGGGATGGCTGTAGCCATATGGAGCGATTCGACGTAGCCATCGTCGGCGGCGGCCCCGCGGGGTCGTCGGCAGCGCACGCCGCCGCGTCGGCCGGTGCGACCGCGGTGGTTCTCGAGAAGGGCGTGCCGCGAGCGGATCGACCGGATCGACTGGGGCCGGACTCGACGGACGCGGCGGGCATCCTCGATTACTGGGTGGACATCATGGGCATTCACCCCGACGAGATGCCCGAGGGCGTCGTCCTCGGCGAACTGGACCGCGCGGAGTTCATCGGCCCGACGGAGTCGCTGACGCTGCGTTCGACCGGCATCGACTCCTCGTACGAGAACTTCGGCTTCTGTATGCACCGAGCGCGATTCGACGACTTCCTCCGCGACCGCGCCGAAGAGGCGGGCGCGGCCTACCGCGTCGGTACGGCGGTCCGAGGCGTCGAGACGGACCTCGACGCCGACGTCGGCGCTGACGATCCGCGGCACCGCGTCGAACTCGCGGGCGGCGACGCCGTCGGCGCCGACTTCCTGATCCTCGCGGACGGCCCGCAGCGACAGGTCACGACCGGCGTGTTGGACGAGTACCTCCCGTTCGACGTCACGGAGCGGCTCTCCACCCGCGAGACGAACCACATCGCCTATCAGGAGCACCGGCGCCTCCCCGAGGACGTCTTCGAGGAGGTCGCCGGCGCGATCAAGTTCTGGTGGGGGCACATGCCGGGCCACACCGCCTATCCGTGGATCTTCCCGAACGACGACAACGTCGCCCGAATCGGGCTGACGATGCCGATCGGAATGGACCTCGACGACGTCGAGCACAGAGACGACTACCCGCTTTTAGCGCCCGACGACGAGCGGATCCCGCAGGGGCGCGAGTATATCCGCCGCCTCCTCGAGCGGGAGTACGGGGACGAGTACGACGTGGAGACCGACTTCCCGCTCGTCGAGGACCGCGGGAAGGCCGGCGGGACCGAGACGTACGCGATCTCCTCGACGCGGCCGATCGATTCGCCGACCGCCGCGGGCGTCGCGGTCGTCGGCGGCGCGATGGGCGCGACCTCCGCGTTCCACGAGGGCGGCGACCACACGGCCGTCCGGACGGGTGCGATCGCCGGCGAACTCGCGGCCGCGGGCGACCTCGCGCCGTACAACGACCGCTGGAAGGACGCCATCGGCGACGAGGTGCGCCGCAACGTCGCGATGGCGGACGTCGTCCGCGACTACGAGCCCGACGACTGGGACTGGGCGTTCGCCACGGCGCAGAAACTGATGGACGGAAGCGAGGGGTACGGCCTGCTGGACACGAGCAACGTCCGCGCCGGGTTCAGCGCGGCCCGACTCGTCACGAGCTACAAACGGGCGAAGTTCTCGCTCAGAAACGGCAAGTACGTACAGCTCGAAGCCTCCGAATTCACTGTCTAGACCGCGTCTTTCGGGGTCTGCGTCCGCTCGACCGGTCGACGCTGACTGTTTCGCCGCGCGTGGACGCCACAGCATGACACTGCACTGAGGCCTCTCACGCCCGCCACTCCGTCGCGATCGGCGGAGCGCTTGACCCCGTCATCGGGCTCACGTTCCGACCGGGCGGGGCGTACCACCGGTGGCCGACCGGCTTCCCCCCTCACCGGGCTCCCGAGTCGGAACCGCCTTGAGTCTCGGCCCCCTTGCTCTCTCCACGCACCCTTAGTCCCCGTCCGAGTGTTCCCGACACGGGAGCGATGACCTGACGGCGAACCCGGGTGTGTGACACCGTGGACCGTCCGCGCCCGAAAGACGGACCGCCCGACACGAGGGTTTCCCGGCCGACGCGGCACGCAGCCTCGGGATGAGGCCGGTCGTTAGTGTCTTGGGCGTACATTTCGACCGCTTCGAGCGTTTGCTTTGCACGTCGTCCGCTCGGGAAGCCCAGCCAAACACTCAAGAATCGCGTACACATATCTCAGGTATGGCGACGATAGAGATCGACGACGACGTCTACGAGGCGTTACAGCTCCCGGAGGGTGAGCGCTCACCCGCGATGAAGCGGGAGTTGGCGGTCTCGCTGTACGCCCGCGATATCCTCTCGTTCGGGAAAGCCCGTACGTTGGCGGAGATGTCGAAACGGGAGTTTCAGGAACTCCTCGGCGAACGTGAAATCGCCCGGCACTACGGCGAACGGGAACTCGAAGAAGATCTCGACTATGCCGGATAGCGGGCTGGTCGTTTCTGACACGTCACCACTCCTGAATCTCGCGCTCATCGAGCGGCTTGAGCTCCTCGAATCGCAGTTCTCCGAGGTTACGGTTCCACAACAGGTCTGGGACGAACTTACCATGGGGAAGATGGACTGGAGGCGCTCCGTGAGTTGCGCGACGACGGACTTCTACATCTCGTGGAGGTTGAACGCTCGGACTTGTTCGTCGAGCTCTTCCACGAGCTCGACCTCGGTGAGACAGCGGCGATCTGCTATGCCGTCAAGCAGAATGCCGACCTCGTTCTACTCGACGAGCGCGACGGACGGCGCGTCGCCCGCAGGCACGACCTGAACGTCACGGGCGTGATCGGCATCCTGCTTCGCGGAGCGAAGACCGGCGTAGTGAACCTGGAGCACGAACTGGAGGTCCTTCGTGAAGTTGGATTCTGGATTTCTGACGACCTCTACGAACAGATTCTCTCCGAAGCCGATCAGTAGTCTTTCCGACGGATAGACTGCCGCAGCCACCCGATTTCACTTCCGTCGAGCCTACTAGTAGATTCGCGCCCGGTAGTGTCTGGTCGTGTTTAGTTAAGCGTCAGAGTAATATTCAACTTAGGGAGCCTGTACGACCGATAATTCCCCGCCCGACTGGATTCGTGGTAACGGTTAGTAACTTAGTCAGCGTCGAACGACGAACCGAACGCTGACGTGTGAAACCGCTCAAAACCTCACGAATCAGATGCGACACAAAATAATTACTCACAGTATTAACTAAACACTACCGCTGAGTGTCGGCTTCATCCCCGAGGTCAAGCCTCGGGGTATTCGCCTTGTCCGCTGATAAAGACGATTCCAACGACGACTGCGACGCGGCGACGGGTTTCCGCCGATGTGGCTGGTTCGGCCTGCTCGCTCGTCGCTGCCTGACTAGAAGTCACTGGTATGAAAAGTCCGTGCCGACGAATATACGGATACCGAATCCCAGACTCGTCCTCTCGTCGACTCAGACGGTGGTGACAACGGAACGCGTTGAGTGACGTTTCATCACGAGCCGCTGATTTTGGCCGCATACCGGGCCGAACCACGTATTCCTAACGGAGCCATCGCTAACAAAACTTTTCGGATACAATAGAGTGCTTGGGTTACCACGAAGATATCCTTACCGAATTGCACAAGATTAACATACGAAAGCTGCAATTACCTACTGATGACTGCGCCAACCCACGACTGGTGGCCGGATCAGTTGGATCTGGAAATTCTCGATCAGAACGCCTGTCAGGCCGACCCGATGGCCGAGGAGTTCGACTACGCGGAGGAGTTCAAGACGCTCGATCTCGACGCTGTGAAGGAGGACATCGAAGACGTGATGACGACGTCGCAGGACTGGTGGCCGGCCGACTACGGCCACTACGGACCGCTCTTCATCCGCATGGCGTGGCACAGCGCCGGCACGTACCGCACCACCGACGGTCGCGGCGGCGCCGCCGGCGGCCGCCAGCGCCTCGCGCCCCTCAACAGTTGGCCCGACAACGCGAACCTCGACAAGGCGCGCCGAGTTCTCTGGCCGGTCAAACAGAAATACGGCCGCAAGCTCTCGTGGGCCGACTTACTGGTCTTAGCCGGGAACGTCGCCCTCGAGTCGATGGGCTTCGAGACGTTCGGCTTCGCCGGCGGGCGCGAGGACGCCTTCGAGCCCGACGACGCCGTCGACTGGGGCCCCGAAAACGAGATGGAAGCGTCCGAGCGCTTCGACGAGGACGGCGAGCTACAGAATCCGCTCGGCGCCACCGTGATGGGGCTCATCTACGTGAACCCCGAGGGCCCGGACGGTCAGCCGGACCCCGAGGCGTCCGCGGAGAACATCCGCGAGTCGTTCAGCCGGATGGCGATGAACGACGAGGAGACCGCGGCACTCATCGCCGGCGGGCACACGTTCGGGAAGGTCCACGGCGCCGCCGACCCCGACGAGCACGTCGGTCCCGAGCCCGAAGCGGCTCCGATCGAGGAACAGGGCCTGGGCTGGAAAAGCGAGTACGGATCTGGGAGCGGCGCCGACACGATCACCAGCGGGATCGAGGGCCCGTGGAGCACCACCCCGACGACGTGGGACATGTCCTACATCGAAAACCTCCTCGAGTACAGCTGGTGGCCCGAAAAGGGCCCCGGCGGCGCGTGGCAGTGGACCACGCAGAACGGCGAACTCGACGACGCCGCACCGGGCGTCGAAGACCCCGCCGACCGCGAGGACGTGATGATGCTGACGACGGACATCGCTCTGAAGCGCGACCCCGACTACCGTGAGATCCTCGAGCGCTTCCAAGAGAACCCCGCGGAGTTCGCAGAGACCTTCGCGAAGGCGTGGTACAAGCTGATCCACCGCGATATGGGCCCGCCGTCCCGGTTCCTCGGCCCCGAGGTCCCGGACGAGGAGATGCTGTGGCAGGACCCCATCCCCGACGCTGACTACGACGTGATCGGCGACGAGGAGATCGACGAGCTCAAAGAGCGGCTCCTCAGCTCTGAGCTGTCCGTCTCCCAGTTGGTCAAGACCGCGTGGGCGGCGGCGTCGACGTACCGTGACAGCGACAAGCGCGGCGGCGCGAACGGGGCCCGAATCCGCCTCGAACCGCAGAAGAACTGGGAAGTCAACGAGCCGGAACAGCTGGCCGACGCGCTGGAGACGCTTGAAGAGATCCAGGCGGCGTTCAACGACTCGCGGTCCGACGGGACGAGAGTCTCGCTCGCCGACCTGATCGTCTTGGGCGGCTGTGCGGCCGTCGAACAGGCGGCAGCGGACGCCGGATACGACGTGGACGTGCCGTTCGAGCCCGGACGGACCGACGCCTCCCAAGCGCAGACCGACGTCGAGTCGTTCGAGGCGCTCAAACCGGACGCCGACGGGTTCCGGAACTACCTCGGCGAGGAGGCCGAGCGCTCGGCGGAGGAACTGCTCGTCGATAAGTCCGATCTGTTGAATCTGGACGCGTCGGAGATGACGGTGCTCGTCGGTGGGATGCGAGCGCTCGACGCGAACTACGGGGACTCGGATCTCGGCGTCTTCACCGATCGGCCGGAGACGCTGACGAACGACTTCTTCGTGAACCTGCTCGATATGGGTCTGGAGTGGGAGCCGTCCGACGACGCCGAAGACGTGTACGAACTTCGCGACCGCGAGACCGGCGAGGTCGAGTGGACGGGGACCCGCGTGGACCTCGTCTTCGGGTCGAACTCCCGGCTTCGAGCCATCGCGGAAGTCTACGGCGCCGACGACGGCGAGGAGCAGTTCGTCCAGGACTTCGTGGACACGTGGAGTAAAGTGATGCACCTCGACCGCTTCGACCTCGAGTAACCGGGTCGACAGCGGAGATCCGCGACTGCCTCTCTGTTCTCAGACGGATATTTTCGCACCCATCGTCGTCCAACTACGGGCGCGGACGTCGAGAGGTGCGTCGTAAGCGATCGACGGACGGCCTCACCCGACGCGGGTGGCTGTTGCGGGCGATTTCGGGAGTTCGACGACGAACACCGACCCGCGAGGCTCGTTGTCCTCGACCCACACGTCGCCGCCGTACTGCTCGACCAGCGTGTAGACAAGATGGAGGCCGACCCCGGTTCCGGGGCTCTGCGGGCCCATACTCCCTCTGCCGAAGATGTCCTCTTTACGCTCGTCCGGAACGCCCGGCCCGTTATCCCGTACGCGGACCACGGCTTCCGTCTCGGTCTCCGCGAAAGAGACGTGAACCTCCGGTTCGGACGCGTCGTTGTGCCGGATCGCGTTGCTCAGGAGATTACCGAACACGGACGTCAGTAGTTCGTTCGCCCGCACCTGCACGGGCGGCAGCTCGTCGACGACGATCTCGACGTCCTCGTGTGCCACCCGCTGTTTGTCGATTTCGGTCTGGAGCGTCCGGTGGAGGTCGATACTGTCGAGCTCGATCTCCGCGCCGTCCTCGAGCGACTCGACGAAGTCCCTCGCGATCGACGTGAGTTCGGCGATGTGACTGCTCGTCTCGTCGATGCGGTCGACGGTTTCCTGTCCGTCCTCGTCGACGTGCGGTTGGATGCGGTCGGCCCACCCCATCAGTAGCTGGACGTCGTTGTTGATGTCGTGACGGACGATCCGATTGATCATCGCGAGCTTCTCGCTCTTCTGTTCTAGTTCCTGCTCGTTCCGCTTCTGGAGCGTTATCTCGCGGGTCACGAGCTGAACCGAATCTGTCGTTCCGGCCGTCGAGAGCGGGACCGCGATGTTGTGGAAGTGACGCACGCCGATGCTGTCTTGGAACGTCACCGCGCTCCCGGCCGTGACCGCCCGCCGACACTCCCGCAGTCGCGTGGCCGCGACGTCTTCGGGGACGAACGCCGACAGCTGCTGACCGACGAGGTCCGCCTGCGAGGTCCCGAACGCCGTCGCCATCGTTTCGTTCGCGGCGAGGATCTCGCCGTCGACGCTGATCTGACCGATCACGTCGGGGGAGTTGTCGACCAGTCGCTCGTACTTCCGCTGGGTTCGGCGCTTTTCGACCACGTTCCGAATGCGATTGACGAGAAGTTCGAGCGGCTCGTCGGCTTTGACCGCCTGCTTCAGGAGATACTCGTCGATGCCCATCCTGATCGCGCGGCTCGCGATCTCCTCGCCCCCCTGTCCGGTCAAGAGGATGAACGGGACGTCGTATCGCTCTTCGACCATCTCGTAGAGTTCCAGACCGGAGATATCCGGCATCTGATAGTCGCTGACGATGCAGTCGACCGACGTCTCGCGCAGCTCCGCCATCGCCTCGGTCGCGTCGGTCGCCGTGACCGTCCGCATTCCGTAGTTGGACTCGAGTTTGTCCGAGAGAAGCGAGACGAAGAAGGCGCTGTCGTCGACGATGAGAATAGAGAGCGATCCCTCACGCGGCATACGCAGAAATTGTCCGGGTCCCCACTATAACGCCTCTGCCCCGATATTCGATTCTGAGAACGAGAACGGCAGCTGCCGAAGTGAACTACCCCGCCCTACTCGCTCACCGCTGACGCGGTTCGCTCCTTGAGGGCGGGGCTTCCTGCTTCCACGACGCGCTTTGCAGACACCGAAGTATCCACAGGGAGCACAGTCTCCACAGGCGTTGATTCGGAGTGAACCACTCCTACTTCTTCAAGACCGCGAGAAAGAATATTCCACGCCGCATTCGCGTCCCTATCCGCCTCGAACCCACACGACGGACACGAGTGTTCACGAACCCACAGCGGTTTGTCCGTCTTGACACCGCAGGACGCGCACTCCTTCGTCGTATCTTTCGGGTCAACCGCGACGAAGTGCGTTCCTTCGCGCTCGCACTTGTATTCGAGCATCCGCGGGAACGTCCCCCACGCCGCTCCCGCTCGATTACGAGAGTTGCCCGGTAGTTCGACCAGTCCCTTCGCGTCCAAATCCTCAACGGCCACCAAGTCGTACTCGGTGGCGTAGTAGTTCGAGAGTTTGTGCAAGAAGTCTCGCCGCTTCTGCTTCAACTCGGCGTGGCATTCGGCAACGACCCGACGTTGTTTTTCCCAATTCGCAGAGCCGTGTTCTTTCCGCGAGAGGGCACGTTGGGCGTGTTCGAGTCGCTCGCGTTCCTCGCTGAAGTCGGGACTCTCGATGGCATATCCATCGGTGTCGTGGGCGTACTTGAGAATCCCCACGTCGATACCAACGACTTGCTCTGGTTTCTCAGGTTTCTCCGGCGTTGCTTCGTCCACGTCAATACCGAACGTGGCATACCACTCGCCTGTGGGTTCTTGCTTGACCGTGACCTGTTTGATGGTCGCGTTCTCGGGAATGTCTCGGTGGAGGTGAATCGGAATCTCACCAATCTTACTCAACCACAGGACAGGCCGACCACTCGTATTCTTGAGTTTGAAGCCGGACTGGTTGTAGGTGAGCGACCGATACTCCCGAGGCGGTTTCCACTTGAGTATTCCCACGGCACGTCCGTTCTCCTTCTGTGCTTTGAGCGTGGAGAGGTTGTCGTAGACGCGCTTGACGACCATCTGAAGAACTTTCGAGTGAACATTTCCGAGGTCGTCCCACCACGTTTTGAGGTTGGGAAGTCGCCCCTGAACCTCGTAGCGTGCTGGGATGTCGTCTGCCTCGTTGAGTTTGTAGAGGACGTGATTATACAGTTGCCTACAAGTATCGACGTGGTGCAGAAGCGTCTCGGTGAGGGCTTCTGTCGGGTTGAGTCGATACTTGTAGTTGTACTGCATATCTTACTCGTCTGAATCGGGGTCGGAGACGCGGACGACTTTCACGTCGGCTCCGCGCCAGCGTTTGGGAACGATGACGTGGGCACTATTCCCCGACGGTTTTGCCGTCCCGTCGAGGACTTCTTCGCCTTCGATTTCAAACCTATTCATCATCAATGTATAGACTATGGATAGACATAAAGGTAGCGGGGGCCTGTGGGCCGGGCAGTGAACGTGTTTGAGAAGCGTGCGACGCTGTATCCCCTCCCTACTGTGCTACTCAGTCGCTTCGCTCCCTGTCGTTCGAGAGAGCAAAGCTCTCTCGTGATGACGAAAGGCGCGTAGCGCCTTTCGAACCACGTTGCTCCTTGAGGAGGGGGACTTAGCGCCTAATTCCAGTTAAATATATACTGATTGATGGTTCTCGTGGCGCTCGCTCGATTCCGGTTCGACCCTGCCGCCCCGGGTCCGCGGCGAATCGATCGCCTCGCAACGCGAACGCGGTGGCAGCGGTTGCACCGGATAATAGCGTGTTCGAGGCCGTGAGGCGGCTACCGGAAGTTCTATATTAGGAGGTGCTAATATTAGAATTTGCTAATATGGACACACAACACGCTGTGGAAGGAGCGGACGGTTCCGACGCTCGAGAGCCATCGTGCTGCGGTGAGGCCACACAGCCGCTGAGCGAGCGGGAACTGGCGGCGGACGTCCGAACGCTCGCCGCGGTCGGAACCGAGACCCGGTACGAAGCGCTCAGGCTCATCGCGGCGTCCGAAGACGGCGCCTGCGGCTGCGAACTCGAACCGGCGCTCGGCGTGAGTCAGGGGGCGGTCAGTCAGGCGCTCTCGCGGCTGCACACCGCCGGGCTCCTCACGCGGCGCAAGGAGGGTCGCTGGCGGTACTACAGTGCGACGCCGCGGGCCGAGCGGCTGCTGGACGTCCTCGACGACACGAGGGAGGTCGACAATGACTGACGACACAGAGACGGTATCGACGGACCCCGACGGTCGCGGAGTCGGCGCGGCCAAGCAGCGGCGGATTGTCCGCGAGCGCTACGGCGACATCGCCGGGGAGTCGACGACCTGCTGTGGGGACGCCCGTGGGTCCGCCTGCTGTGGAGACGGCGAGGAGGCCACCGTGGAGTACGACGGTCAATCGAGAGCGATCGGCTACTCGGAGACGCAGATCGAGGGCGTCGAGTCCGGGGCGAACCTCGGACTCGGGTGCGGCAATCCGACCGCGATCGCGTCGCTCACGGCCGGCGAGACCGTTTTAGACCTCGGCTCCGGCGCGGGGTTCGACTGCTTTCTCGCCGCCCGGGAGGTCGGTCCAGACGGCCGCGTCATCGGAGTCGATATGACGCCGGCGATGGTCGAGCGAGCCCGCGAGAACGTCGTCGCGAACGACGCCGAGAACGTCGAGTTCCGCCTCGGCGAGATCGAACACCTCCCGGTCGCCGACGCGACCGTCGATGTGATCATCTCGAACTGCGTGATCAACCTCTCCCCGGAAAAGCCGCGGGTGTTCCGCGACGCCTTTCGGGTCCTGCGTCCGGGCGGTCGACTCGCGGTCTCCGATGTCGTCCGGACCGCGCCGTTCCCCGAGGACGTGCGGGCGGACCCGGACTCGGTCGCCGGCTGCGTCGCGGGCGCGTCGACGATCGGAGCGCTCGAATCGATACTCGACGACGTCGGATTCGCCGAGGTCTCGATCGAACCGAAAGCCGAGAGCGAGGCGTTCATCCGCGAGTGGGACGACGAACGCGACGTCAGCGACTACATCGTCTCTGCGGTCATCGAGGCGAGGAAGCCGGCGGACGACTAACGCTGATTGTTCCCGTCTCGTATCGGTGAGCGCCGTGAACGGGATGGGCGGCTCACCGGTACACAGTGAGCACAATCAGTAGCTGTCTTCGCTGCTCCTGACTCGCCGACTCAATCGTCAGCGGCCGGTATCCGTCGCGGGGGACGCTCCCGCTCGACGACCCCGTCAGTCCACGTCCCGCGGAGAAAGTACGCCCCCGAGAGCAGCACCATCAGGACGTTCGCGGCGGCGATGCCGTACCAGACGCCGGTCGCGCCCAGATCGAACCAGACGACGAGGGCGTAGGCGGGCGGGATCCGGAGGATGATGAGGCCGACGATGCCGAAGACCATCGCTACCCGGGTGCTCCCGCTCCCTCGGTAGGCGCCCTGTACGACGTGGAACACGCCGAGGAAGACGTACGTGAGGCCGACGATGCGGAGGTAATCCGCGCCCGTGGCGATCACCGACGCGGCCTCCGCACCGGTGATGAACACCCCGACGATCGCCGCGGCGTTGAGATAGACGGCCGCCGAGACCGCGAGGAGGACCGCGGCCGTGACGGCCGAACTGGCGAACACCGCCCGCTTCGCCCGCTCGGGCTGTCGGGCCCCGAGGTTCTGCCCCACGACCGTCTCCGTGCCGCGGGCCAGTCCGAGCGCGGGGAGCACGACGAGGGAGGTGACCCGCGTGCCGATGCCGAAGGCCGCGACCGCCTCGGCTCCCGCGAGCGCGACGAGCGCCGTGACGACCGTCACGCCCAGCGACTGGGTGCTCATCTCGACGCTCGCGGGCGCCCCGATGCGGACGATCTTTCGGACGGTCTCTCGCGTCAGGAGGAAGTCCCTCGGCGCGAGGTGGATGCCGACGCGCCCCGAGAGCAAGAGTCCGATCGCGATGACCGCGCCGACGCCGCGGGAGGCGATCGTCGCGATCGCCGCCCCCTGCACGCCGAAGCCGTCGAAGCCCGTCGCCGCGTAGAGGTCCGACTGGAGCGCCGTGAGCCCCGCCGCTTCCAGCGCCAGATTGTCCTGAAAGCCGAGGATGAGAAACGGGTCGATGACGACGTTCAGGACGACCCCGAGAAGCATCAGATACAGCGGCGTCCGCGTGTCGCCCCACCCCTGCAGGAGCGACTGGAAGATGAAGAAGCCGAAGATGAACGGGATCCCGAGGAACATCGTCCGCGTGTAGCTCACCGACAGCGCGAACACCTCGGTGCCGGGCGTCGCTCCGATCAGCCGGAGCAACCACGGAGCGAGCGCGTAACCGACGACCGAGAAGATCACCGAGAGGGCGACGACGAACGCGATGGTCTGGCCCGCGACCGCGTCGATCCGGTCGAGGTTCCCCGCGCCCTTGTTCTGCGCGACGAGCACGGTCCCGGCGACCGTGAACCCGGCGGCGAGCGTGATGATGAGAAAGACGATCGCCCACGAGAACGACAGCGCGCTCACGGCCGCCCCCCCGAGCCGACCGACCCAGAACGTGTCGGCGAGGTTGTACGCCACCTGCAGCATGTTGGTGACGACGATCGGGATCGAGAGGACGAAAAGCGGCTTCAACAACGCCCCGTCGGTGACGTTAACCGCCCGAGGCCCGGCACCGCCGCTCATTGATCCGCCAGCAGCGCAGTCTGGACGTACTCTTCCAGTCGGTCGCGGACCGCCGGTGCGATCTCGACCTCGCTCGTCACGCGCTGGGTCATCGTCCCCACGACGGCCGCCGCGAGGAACGTCGCGACGGCGTCGACGTCGACGTCGGCGAACGTCCCATCGTCGATCCCGGCCGCGACGACGGCTGCGATCCGCTCTCTGAAGAACCGGTCGTGACGGGTGAACTGCTCGCGGTAGCGCTCGTCGTGCGTCGCCTGCGCTCGGAGGTCGACCATCGCGCCCGTGAAGGCCCGCCGACCGTCGGGAAGCGGCGTCGCGAGCAGGTGATCGAGGAGGGCCCACAGACGCGCCTCGGCGTCGTCGACCTCGCCGTCGGGGACGTTCTCCTCGAAGCGGTCGAGGACGAACGCGAGGAACTCCAAGAGGAGCTCGTCCTTGCCGTCGTAGTGGTGGTAGATGAGCGATTTACTCTTGGGGAACACCGCGCCGATCCGCTGTATCGTGAGGTCGGCGTAGCCGTGTTCGGAGAGGGCGAAGTACGTCGCGCGCATAATCTCCTCGCGCGTGTCCTCCGGAGAATCGAGAAACGAACTGACTGCCGACATTGGTGACTGAATATTCAGTCAACGGGGATAGCCGTTGTCTTTGAGGTCGTCCCCGGGCGTCAGTATCACGCACAGTGGCTACGCGTGGCCGTCCAGTCGACGCCGAACGAGAGAGACCGCGACACCGACGAGGAACGCGGCGCCGACGTTCGTCGCGACGCCGAGCACGCCGACGCCGACCGTGAGGGGGAGATCGTCTGTCGCCAGTCCCGCGCGGCCGAGTTCGGCGGCGATCACCGCGAGCACGACGCCGAGCATCGAGAGCGGGAACGCGGCGATCACGCTCGCGCCGATAAGCGCGGCGAGCGCGTACAGGACGCCGAGAATGAGGTTCGCCCCCGCCGTACGCGCGCCGAAGGCGTACTTGCCGGCGACGCCGCCGCTGCCGTGGCACATCGGCATCGCGCCGAGCGGTACCGCGAGGAGGTTCATCGCGCCCATACTCTCCGCGAGTTCGTCGGCGGAGACGTCGGCGTCGTAGTAATCCGAGAGCAGCAGCGACGTCGCGACGGCCGCGTTGCCGACGGTCATCGCGAGCTGTGCCGCGGTCGCACCGAGCGACGCCGGAGAGACCGCCTCCGCGGGCGGCAGGGCCAACGCGACGGCGGGGAGCCGCGGCTCCGGCATCCCAGTCTGTAGGAGGGCTACGCCGACGCCGAGCGCGAGGACCGCCAGCGTGCTCGCGCGGTGACGTCCGAGGGCCGTGATGACCCCGACGACGGCGAGCGCGGCGAGCGCGTACCCGGCGCCGTCGAGGCTCAGCTGGATGCCGGTCTCGAGCAGCACCAGCCCGACCGCGAGCTGCACGCCGCGGATCACGGGCTGACCGACGTACCGCTCGATTCGGCTCAGCGTACGGGTCGCCCCGACTGCGAGGAGGACGAGGCCCGCGAGCAGTCCGGCGACCGCGAGTTCGCCGGCCGTGAGCGCCCCGGCGATGACGAGCGCCGCGAGCGCCTTCATCGGCTCGACCGAGACGGGGAGGCCGTAGTAGAGCCCCCAGACGATCTGGAAGCCGGCGAAACCGAGGAGCAGATGCGGGAGCGACAGCTCCGTGAGTGCGGCGACGGCGACGACCACCGGGAGGACCGTAACCGAATCCCCTAACGCGCCGGTGAGCTCGCTCCTAGAGAACTCGATCCGGGTGGCGCCTCGCCGACCAGCGAACACGTCCATCGGGTCGAATTACTCACTGGACAGGTATAATGTATCGATTCGAATCTCCCCGTCTTTCCGGCCGGTCTGTGTGTTTCTGTCCCTCGGTCGTAAATTCCATACAGCTTCCTGATAGGACGTGTGATCACCGAGCCATCGAAATGCGCAACGCTTCGATTCCGATTATCGTTTCGAGGGGATGCATAGGGTAAGTGGTATCAGTTTCTGCTCGTGATTCGGGTCCGGCCTCGAAACCACGAGCTCGCGGATATGTGACGAGAGGAGTGGCGGGGAGTGTCAGATAGAGATTCCGCGCGTCGCCGTCGCCTTGAACGACGCGACGACGTCGCTTCCGGGTTCGAGCCCGAGCTTCCCCCGGCTGTCCTCGGTGACGAGCGCCAACAGCGGTTCCTCGGCCCCGATATCGACGGCGATGCGGGCGATCCGATCGCCCGTGTCGATCGCCACGACCGTCCCGGGAAACCGATTTCTCGCGCTCGTGTGCTCCGGAACCGGGGTGTCATCGGGGTCAGTCAGCGTCACCGCGTCCGCCCGGAGGGAGAGTTGGACGTCGCCGTCGCCGGGGACGAGGGCTCGAACGGTCCCGGCGGCGGTCTCGACGGTCGCCAGTTCCCCCTCTCGGTCGACGACGGTGCCGCGGAGGACGGTCTCGGCGATGTCGGCGACGCCCTCGTAGCCCCTCCGCGTCCGCTCGAACGCCGCGAGGAGCTCTCCGGCCAATTCCGTGAGTTCGCTTCCGCCGCCGTCGGGCCCGCCGCGGCGCCGCTCGACGAGCGGGCCGAACGCCGATTCGAGTTCGACGATCCGGCGCTGCGCGTGGGCGTACGACCGCCCCAACCCGTCGGCGGCGTTGTTCAGCGACCCCTCCCGGTCGATCGCGCGAAGCAGCGCGACGTCGCGGGCGTCCAGCGTCACGCCGTCGCTTCCGATGTAGGTGTCGAACGACGGGCGGACATCCATACCGGAGCGTACGCCGCTTTCGAGCAAAAGCGTTATGTCTACCCTGAGAGAACCGGTGATGTATCTATGTCGGAACAACGGTCTGACGCGGAGAGTTCGGGACGGATTCCAGCGGGTGACATCGCGACACGGCGATCGTTCCTCAAGGCGGGAGCCGCCGCGGGACTGACGGCGGTCGCCGGGTGCTCTGGGGCCCCGGCGAGCGGGGGCGACGAAGAGAGTGCCCCCGCGGTCGCCGGCGAGACGCTGACGCTGACGACGACGACGAGCACCTACGACACGGGGCTGCTCGATGCGATCCACTCCGATTTCGAGGAGATGTACGGCGTGACCGTCGACGCCGTCGCCCAGGGGACGGGCGCGGCGCTCGAATCGGCTCGGAACGGCGACTCGGACGTGGTGATGGTCCACGCGCGCGGCCTCGAAGACGAGTTTATGCGCAACGGGTACGGGATCAACCGCCGCGATCTGATGTTCAACGACTTCGTCATCGTCGGTAGCGAGGATGACCCGGCGGGAGTCCAGGGGATGGAGTCGGCGACCGAGGCGCTCACCGCGATCGCCGAGGCGGAAGCGGCGTTCGTCTCCCGCGGCGACAACTCCGGGACGCACACGAAGGAACTCAATCTCTGGGAGGCCGCGGGCACCGACCCCGGCGGCGACTGGTACCAAGAGACCGGCACCGGGATGGGAGAGGCGCTGAACGTCGCCAACCAGCAGGGCGCCTACACGCTCTCGGACCGGGGGACCTTCATCTCCCAGCGCTCGGAGATCGACCTCCAGATCCTCGTTCAGGGGCCGATCGAGGGCGGCCCGGAGATCCTCGCGAACCCGTACGGAATCATGGCGGTCAACCCCGGCGTCCACGACAACGCCAATTACGACCTCGCGATGGCGTACATCGGGTGGATCACCAGCCCGGGCGCCCAAGAGGCGATCTCGGAGTACCGGGTGAACGACGAGCAGCTGTTCTTCCCCGAGGCCGTCTCGGAGGACCCGAACTTCCAGCAGTACGTCCCGGAGGGGTGGAGCGGCGATTCATCTGACGAGTGAGCGTGTCGCCCGAGCCCATCGTCTCCCTGTTGCCCGCGGTCGTCGACTTTCCCTTCCGGGAGGGGTACGTCCGGAGTATCATCTACGTCTCGCTGTACGTGAGCGGCATCGCGGTGACGCTGAGTACGCTCTTCAGCATTCCCGTCGCCGTCGTGATGGGATTCACCGACTTCCCGGGCAAGCAGTTCGTCAAGTCGGTCATCAACACCGGGATGGGTTTTCCGAGCGTCGTCGTCGGTCTCCTCGTGCTCTTTGCCGTCTCCAATCAGGGACCACTCGGCTCGCTCGAGCTCATCTTCACGACGGAGGCGATGATCATGTCGCAGTTCGTGCTCGCGACGCCGCCGATCACCGCGATCAGCCTCGCGGCGATCACCGGCGTGAGCGGGAACGTCCGCGACGCCGCCCGCGCCCTGGGCGGCACCCGCCTCGACGTGGCGCTCGTCGTGATCAAGGAGGCCCGATACGGGATCGCGACGGCCATTCTAGCCGGGTTCGGCCGCGCGATCAGCGAGGTCGGGTCAGTCCTCATCGTCGGCGGCAACATCACCAGCGCGAGCGGCATCTCGAAGACCCGGACCCTGACGACCGCGATCCAGCTCGAGGCCCGTCAGGGGCAGTACAACACCGCGATGGTGCTCGGGGCGGTCCTGCTGGCGCTCGTCCTGACGGTCAACGCCGTCGTCGTACGCTTCGGCGACGAGGGGTCGATGAACAGATGATCCGGCTCTCGAACGTCGCACACGCCTACGGCGAGGAGACTATCGTCGAGGACCTCTCGCTGTCGATCGAACCGGGCGAAGTCGTCGCCGTCATCGGCCCGTCGGGCGTCGGGAAGACGACGCTCCTCCGGATCTTGGCCCTCTTCACGCGCCCGAGCGAGGGGACCGTCGAACTCGACGGTCAGCCGGTGTGGTCGGTCGGCGAGGACGAGCGCCTCGCGCTCCGGCGCCGGGTCGGAATGGTCTTCCAGGAGGCGAGCCTGTTCGACGCCACCGTGGCCCGGAACGTGGAGTACGGACTGCGTGTGCGCCAGTCATGGGAGGGCCGGGCCAGGGACGCCCTGTGGTCGCTCGTCGGGTCCAACGGAACGGCGGCGGCCGTCGAGCGGTCGCTCGAAGTGGTGGGGCTGAGCGACAAGCTCGATCAGCCGGCCCGCTCGCTCTCCGGCGGCGAAGCCCAGCGCGTCTCCTTCGCGCGGGCGCTCGCGTACGACCCGACGTTCCTCCTCCTCGACGAGCCGACCTCGGATCTGGATCCGCGGAACACGGGCGTGATCGAGGAGGCGATCGCCGAGGCCCGCGAGCGCGGCATCGGCGTCGTCGTCGCGACCCACGATATGCACCAGGCCGAGCGGATCGCAGACCGAGTCGGCGTCCTGCTCGGTGACGGGTTCACCGAGATCGGCCCGACGGAGGACATCTTCGAGAACCCGACCGACGATCGAACCCGGAAGTTCATCTCCGGGGAACTGGTGTACTGACCGACGGCGGCCGCTTCCGGGCCCCGAAACGGACGGTCGCCGCCGGAGTGGGGGCAGGCCGATCCCCGCGTGTCCCTCTTTCCCGGGAGGGGCCGCCCTCGCCAGCCACGCTCAGGGTGGCGACCCGACCGGTTCGATCAACGCCGGACCGTCGTTCGCGGGGCTGTTCACGCGCGTCGAGACCGGATGGGCGCGCCACTCGTCGCTCTCGTGCGGCCCGAGGAGCTCGGTCCGCTCCTCTGCGTGGCCGTGGAGCCACGTCGATTCGTCCGCCGGATCGAGCACGACAGCCATCCGGTGATGGAGCGCGGAGACGACGTCGTTCGGCTCCGTCGTCACGATCGAAAACGATACGACGGCCGCCGAATCGCCGCCCCGCGTGACCTCGGGTCCGCCGCCTTCGGCCTCGGGTCCGCCGTCACGCGCCGCCCCGTTCCCGCCGCCGAAATCGCCGAGTCCGGTCTGGGTGTGCGTCGGCTCCCAGCGCTCCCACAGCCCCGCCATCGCGAACGGGCGGTCGTCCGCGAGGGCGACGCGATACGGGCGTTTCGTCCCGCCGTCGTCGACCCACTCGTAGAAGCCGTCGGCGGGGACGAGACACCGGCGACACTCGTAGGCCTCCCGGAAGCTGGGCTTCTCGTCGACGGTCTCCGCGCGGGCGTTGATCAGGTCGGTGCCGACGGACCGGTCGTCCGCCCACGAGGGGAGCAGTCCCCACCGGAGCCGACGGAACTCCTCGGGCGCGTCGTTCGTGAGGACCGGCAACGACTGGCCGGGAGCGCAGTTGTACCGCGGCTCGATGGCGTCGTCGAACGTGGCGTCGAACCGCGACTCCAGTTCCTCGGCGGGGGTGAAGAGCGTGTAGCGGCCGCACATACGCGGCGGTTGGGCTCGGACCGGGAAAACGGGTCCGGCCGACAGCGAAGGCGAATTCGTCGACCGCCGCCCGGCGTTCGACAGAATTACGCCCCCCACGCCCCCTCCGAGGAGTATGCGCATCGAGAACAGTTTCGTTCCCGCGAGCGGCATCGGCGAGCGACGCGAGCGCTCGCTGTGGGAGGCGGGCATCCTCACGTGGGGGGAGTTCGACCCCGGACGCGCGCCGCTCGGAAGCGGGACCGCTGAGCGGGTGGAATCGTTCGTCGCAGAGGCGCTCGAGCGACTCGACGACGGCGACGCGCGGTACTTCGGCGAGTGCTTTCCGTCCGGTGAGACCTGGCGGTTCTACGAGAACTTCCGCGAGGAGGCGCTCTTTTTCGACATCGAGACGACCGGTCTCGACTCCCATCGCGAGGACGTGACGACAGTCTCGTTCACGCGGGCCGGCGAGACGACGACGCTCGTCCGCGGGGAGGACCTGACCGACGAGGCGCTTCGCGAGCGGTTCCGCGACGCCCCGCTCGTGGTGAGCTTCAACGGCAAGCAGTTCGACGTGCCGTTCCTGGAGGACAACTTCGATCTCACCGTCGACGCGCCGCACCTCGATCTGATGTACCCCTGCCGCCGGATCGACCTGACGGGCGGGCTGAAAGCCATCGAGAAGGAAGTCGGAATCGACCGCGACCGCCCCGACCTCTCCGGGCGCGACGCCGTCAGGCTCTGGTACCAGTACGCCCGCGACGGCGACGACGACGCGCTCGCGACGCTCGTCTCGTACAACCGCGACGACACCGAGAACCTGCGGAACCTCGCGGACGTCGTCGCCCGACGGCTCCACGAGGGCTCGCTGGGCGCCGTCGTCGGCGAGCCCTCCGGCATCCCGGATCCGCTGTCGTAACGGCTCGAAACGTCTCGCTCGCTACGTTTTTGGCGAACCTAAAAACACAAATACCCCCGGCCGAAATGGGAGGTAATGACCGAGTACACGTTCGACGACCTCGCCGTCGTGATGGGCACGTACAACGAGGAGGCGGCGATCGAGGCGGTGCTGTCGGATATCGAGTCGGTGACCGACGGGCGGGCGGCGGTCGTCTGCGTCGACAGTTCGAGCGACCGGACGCCCGAGATCGCTCGCGAGCACGGCGCGACCGTGATCGAACAGCCGCCGATGGGCTACGGTTACGCCGTGCGCGAGGCCGTGTTGACGCCCGACCGGCCGGTGATCGTCACGACCGACTGCGACGACACCTACCCGATGGAGAGGCTTCCCCAGTTCCTCGACCTGATAAACGAGGGGTACGACGTCGTTTCCGGCGATCGGCTCTATCACGGCGCGGATGCGATGCCCGCGCTGAACCGCCTCGGAAACGCGGCGTTCGCCGCGGTCGCCTCCGCGCTGATGGGTGAGCGCGTCCACGACACCACGACGGGGATGCGCGCCTACCGCCGGGAACTCCTCCACGAGATCTCGTGGACCGAGAACACCGGGCTCTCGGCCGAGCTGCTGATCCGGCCGCTGATGCGCGGCTACGAGATCCGCGAGGAGCCGATCCCGTACCGCGAGCGCGCCGGCGAGACCAAACTGGATCCCCTCGGCGGCGGGGCGGCCATCGCGAAATCGATCGTGAAGGTGTGTCTCGAAGAGCGGTTCGGCGACCCAGCATAACCGCGACCGCTTCGGCCGCGGCCGATCGTCGACGGATATCGACTGTCGGCTGATATCGACTCTTGGAGGATATCGACTACCGGAGTATATCGGCGATCCGCCGCGGCTCGCCGCTCAGCGACGGGTTCTTCTCGACGATCTTCAGCACCTCGTGATCGGTCACGTCGGGGTAGGACTTCTCGATCGCCTCCTCGATGAGCGATTTCTCGAGGCGGAATTCGGTCCCCTCGTAGACGACATCGACACCGTCCTCGTCGAACGAAAGCACAGTCATATCGCTCCGTAGTCGCCGCCGGAGTAAAAGGGCATCAATGTCGGTGCCCCTCGACCGGAAGTATTGCCGATAGTTGTGACGCCGGGCGGCGTCCCCTCGAGGACTGCTGCGATTGCGGGAGCGGGCGAGACGCGGGCGGGTCGCGGCGACGACCGTTCGCTTGCGACCGGTGCGTCTCTCAAAACCGCGTCTACAGCGTCGCAGCCCGTCACTGACCGCGGAAAATACTGTCGTGGGGGACAGGGCGATTATCCGCCGAATACACCGTCTACGTACCCGATTCATATGACGATCTCAACCGCCCCCCGCCATAGACGAGCCGACAAACGCCATCGACGAGCCGACGACAGCCACCGGCGAACCGACGGCCGCCACGGACGAGCCGGCGACGGCCACCAACACCGGCGATGACGACCGAGGACCACTCCGACGGCGTCGTTTCGGCCGCGAGCAGACGAGAACTTATCGGGCTGACCGCCGGCGTGGCCGTCGGCGGCTTGACGGGCTGTCTCGGGGGCGAAACCGCCGCCTCCGGCGAGGAGTCCGACGGCCCCATCACGGCCCGGTGGGCCGGTACCCAGAACCCCGAGACGTCCTGTTGGGACTACGAGTCGGCCTCCTCGGAAGGCGCCGACAAGTGCGGGCTGGTGTACCCCGTCTTCGAGCTCCAGCGGCGTCTCGAGGAGCGCTCAAACGGTCTCGAACTGGCGTTGATCGACAGCAAGGAGCTCTGCAGCGAGCAGTCCTGTATGTCGAAGATGGACTCGAAGGTGATCCAACTCGGCAGCAGCTCCGTCGCGAACTCGGCGAAGATCTGGCCCGAGAACGAGATCTGGAGCATCCCCTACACGATGCCGGCGCACAGCCGGGCCTCGATCGGATACGCCTTCACCCATCCCACAGTCTGGGAGGAGTACTGGGTCCCCTTCGCGAAAAAGTACAACGCCATCCCGATCGGGTTCGATCCGCCGGGCTACCGCGCCCACTACGTCGGCGTCGGCAACGACCCCGAAGAGGCGATGACCTCGCCGGCGGACTTCGAGGGGCTGAAGATCCGGACCACCCAGAGCGACGTGATCTCCGTCGCCTTCGACGAGCTCGGGATGAACCCGACGACGGTCTCGTTCGCGGACACGCTTCAGGGGATGAAGTCGGGCGTGGTCGACGGGATGGAGATCATCCCGCAGTACGCCGTCTCCGCGCAGATCACGGACGTGAGCGCGCAGGTGACGCTGACGCAGTGGGCGCCGGGGCTCGACCCGATCTGGTGCCGCGTGGACTTCCTGAAGGACCTCCCCGAGGAGGAGCGCCAGACGTTCGCCGAGGTCACCGCCGAACTCGCCGAGGAGAGCGTCCGCCGCTCTGACGACGTCTACGAGAACTTCCAGGGACTGAGCCCGGACGCGCCCGTTGCGGGATCGAACTACGCCACGGAGGGACCGGACGGCGGCCCCGTCCGCGTGAACTGGCTCGAGGAAGACCAGATCGACGCATGGCGGGAACCCATCGACCCGGCGACCAACCGAGACCTCTACGCGGACGCGATCGACCGAGTCCACGAGGAGTTCACCGACGGCTTTTACGACCGTCTGTACGAGGTCGCCCGAGAACCGGGCGTGCCGAGCCGATCGGCGGACTTCTCGCTCGACGCGTGGTGGGACGACTACTTGGAGGAGATGTGACCTCGACGCGTTCAATGAGCGCACACGTCCGACAAGCGGTGCGGGAAGCGCTGGACCCCGATCGGGACCCTGAAACGCCACTCGGGCGACTCGAGCGGGATCTCGAACTCTACGTCGCCGGCTCGCTGCTCGTGATCTACGGCCTGTTGATCGGCTTTTCGGTGATCCAGCGGACGCTCACCAGCGAGCAGGCCCTGTGGGCCCAGGAGATCACGATCGGGATGTTCGTCTGGGTCGCGTGGCTCTCCGTGGCCTACGTGATTCGAAACGAGGACCACCTGCGGTTCACGCTCGTCCTCTCGGAACTCTCGAACCGCGGTCGGTACCTCGTCTACTGGATCGAGTGGCTGCTGTGGGTCGGCTTCGCCGGGACCGTCTTCGCCTACTCCGTGCCGGTGCTCGGCGGATTCATCGAGCGGCGGGCGACGATAACCGGGACGGCGGTCCCGGACGCGGTCACGTACCTCGCCGTCACGGTCGGATTCGCCCTCGTGCTCCTGCGGGTCGCCCAACAGGCGGTCGGCGTCACGCTGGCGTTCCGGCGGGGCGAGGATGTCACCCACTCCCAAGGAGAGGTCGTCGGCGAATGACCGGCCCCGTCGTACTCGCGAGCACGCTCGGGCTCGCCCCCGGGACGACGCTCGCGTTACTCACCGTCTTCGTCGCCGCCCTGTTCGTGCTCGGCGTCCCGATACTGCTCGTCTTCTCGACGTGGGTGATCGGGTTCTCGGTCCTCTTTCCGGCGTTCGGGCTGCAGAACATGTCCGTCGCGGCGTACTATCAGCTCTGGACGTTCCCGCTGACGGCGGTCCCGCTTTTCATCCTCGTGGGCGCGCTCATCAACCAACTGCAGATCGCCCGCGACATCATCGGCCTCTCGCGGTCGCTTGCGGGCTGGCTGCCGGGCAGCGCCGCGAACACCGCGCTTCTCACCTCCGGCGTGTTCTCCGCGATCACGGGGTCGAACGCCGCGACGACGGCCTCGGTCGGCGAGGCGTTCACCGACGAGCTCCGCGAGGAGGGGTACGACCCGGTGTTCAGCGCGGCCACGATCGCCGCCGGCGGGACGCTCGGGATCGTCATCCCGCCGAGCGTCCTCTTCATCCTCTACGGCGTGACGTTCAATCTCCCCGTCTCGGATCTGTTCATCGCCGGGGCGTTCCCGGGACTGCTGATGCTTGCGGGGCTGATCGCGACCGCGACGATCATCTCCCACCGCAACGGCTACGGCACCGGCGAGTACACCTTCGACGTCCGGGAGATCCTCCGATCGGTGCTCCGCGCGCGGAACTCGCTTCTGGCTATCGTCGTGCTCCTCGGCGGCATCTTCACCGGCGTGTTCACCCCCTCGGAGTCGGCCTCGATCGCGATCCTGTTCGTCGTTACAGCCGAGTTCCTGTCGGGGAACATCCGCGGGACGGCGTTCATCTCCGAGTCGGTCAGGCTGACGATCTACCTCGTGGGGATCATCATCCCCGTGTTGGTCACCTCGATCATGATCCAGCAGAGCCTGTCGTTTCTCAACCTGCAGGACCTCGTCTCGAACGCCATTCTGGCGCTCGAGTCTCCGATCCTCGTCGGCGTGACGCTGATCGTGGTAATGCTCCTGAGCGGCTCGGTCTTGGCGTCGATTCCGAACATGATCTTGATCGCGCCGCTTTTGGCCCCGGCGGCGTTCTCGCTGGGCATCTCACCGCTGATGTGGGGCGTGATCTTTATGATTAGCGACGCGATCGGCTTCATCACGCCGCCCTACGGGCTGAACCTCTACATCATCAGCAGCATCACCGACATCGACTATATGCGGATCGCGTGGGGGGCGCTCCCGTACTTCTTCGTTTTGACCTCGATTCTCGTCCTCTTTTTCGCCTTCCCGGAGCTGAACGTCCTAGCGCCGTGACCGCCGCGCGCGATCACCGATACCGACGACACCAAACCGATACCGACGACATCAAACCGATAATGACGACATTCACCACCGACGAGACCCGAACGAACCGGAGGCGAATCGCGTGTTCTTACTGCTAACGGCCGGCCCGGAGGACCCGTCGGCCCCGCTACCGTTCGTCGCCGCGAAGGGGGCGCTGGCGGCGGGCGAGGAGGTGTCGATCGTGGCGATGGCTGACGCCGTCTCGCTCCTGCGGGCGGACGTCGACCTCGGCGCGCTGGAGGCGTCGGGGCTGCCGACCGTCGCGGCCGCGGTCGAGGCGCTTCGAGAGGACGGCGCGCTCGCGGACGCCGTCGCCCTGCGACCCTGCTGTGCGGCCCGAGACATCGACGAATCGGACCTCCGCGAGTGGGCCTCGATGGACGACCCGAGCGCGGTCGCGCGCGTCGCCGCGGCCCACGAGACGACGCTCACGTTCTGAGCCGGGACCGCTGACGCCGCGCCCCCGCTCCCGACGCCTCCCGACGCCTCCCGACCGATCCGCGCTCCCGACGCGTCCGACGATCGTCTGACGCGTCGTTTATTACGCCGCGTGCGCTGGTCCGGAGTGTGGCATTCGGTCAGGACCCGCTCGACGCCCTGCAGATCCCCGACGGCACGACCGTCGAGGAGCACGACCTCGTCACCGACAGAGACGTCGTCGTCGGCGGACAGAGCACCGTCGAGTTCGGCGTCCGCGGGCGGAACGTCCTCGCGGGCGAGCGCGTCACCTTCGGCGGCGACATCGAGGCCGAGGGCGACTGTCGGCTCGACGTCTGGTGCGACGTGGCCGGCAACGTCCTCGTCGGCGAGGACGCCTACCTCGGCGAGCGCGTCCACATCGGTGGCCGGCTGATGGTCTCGGGCGACCTCGACATCGGCGACGACGTCGATATCGAGGAGGGCTTCGAGGCCAGCGGCTGGATCGTCATCCGAAACCCGGTCCCGACGCTGGTCTTCTACTTCGTCGTGCTCTCTCAGCTCCTGCGGCTCGGCGAGAACGAGGCGGCCGACGAACTCGCGGAGGCGCTCGCCGGCGAGAGCGACGACGACCCGCTCGTGATCCCGCGCGGTTCGACCGTCTCCGACGACGCCTGGCGGGCGTCGGCGCCCGCGACGATCGGCGACGGGTGTCGGCTCCACGGCAACGTCCGCGCGGAGACGATCACGGTCGGCCGCGATAACAACATCTTCGGGAGCCTGCGCGCCCGCGGCGACGTCGACGTCGGCGAGGGGACGCGCGTGCACGGCGACGTGACGACCCGCGACGGCACCGTCACCATCGCCGACGGGGCGGAGATCCTCGGCGACGTCTCCTGCTCGGACCTCGAACTCCACGACGCCGCCGACGTCGGCGGGACGATCCGCGCCTCGGGCGATATGCGTCTCGTCCGCTCGAACGCCTCACGAAGCGCCGAGTGAGCGTCCCGGCGGGACGATACTCCGACGGTTGCCCGTGACTCAAAGGGCCCTTTGTGTCACCGCCGTAGCTTTCCGTCGGTCCGTCGTATCCGTGATCGAGATGGTATCGAGACGCACACTCGCGGCGCTGGCGGTTGTCGCACTCCTCCTTCTCGCGGGCTGCGGAGCTACCGGGAGCGGCAGCGACGCCGGCGGTAGCGCGGGCGGCGAGTACGAACAGGCGACGAACGTCGAGGCGGACGCCCCCGCGCAGGCGACGGGAGAGCCACCAGAGCGCGGGGACGGCGGTGACGCGTCGGGCGGCACCGACGGGTCCGGCGACGTGAACATCGACGACCGCGCGATCATCAGAACGGGCACTGTCGCGGTCGAGGTAGAGAGCTTCGAGTCGGCGGAGTCGGATCTCACCGCCACGGTCGAACGCTACGGCGGCTACGTCAGCGACTCCAGACAGGACCGCCGGCAGATCGGCAACGAGACGTGGATTCGCGGGGAGCTGGTGCTCCGCGTGCCGAGCGAGGACTTCAACGCGCTCGTCAACGACACGCGGGCGCTCGGCGAGGTCCAGTCGGTCGAGGTGAACTCCCGAGACGTGACCGATCAGCTCGTCGACATCGAGGCCCGGCTCGACAACCTCCGCGCCGAGCGCGACCGGCTCCGGGAGCTCTACCAGCAGGCGAACTCCACGCAGGACGTCCTCGCCGTCCAGCGGGAGCTCTCCGACGTGCAGGGGGAGATCGAGCGACTGGAGGCCAGACAGCAATCCCTCGAGAACCAAGTGGCGTACTCGACGCTGACGGTTCGGCTGGAGGAGCCGCGACCGACGCCCGGGCGCGTCGCGCCGGATCGCTGGTACGACACGCCGCTATTGTCGGCGTTTATGCAGTCGGTCGACGGCGTCGTCGTCGTCGCTCGCGCGCTCGTGGTCGGATTCGCGTTCGCGCTGCCGTATCTCATCGCGTTCGCGCTGCCGGTGGTCGTCGTCGCCGGCGCGCTCTGGCGATACGCGCGGCGACGCGGGACGGGGTCGGGTCCGGCCGAGTAGCGCGCGGTACTCTCGAAACACCCGTTCTCTTCACGGGCTACGAACCGCCGACCGAGCTGTCGCCGAGTGACTTACGAGCCGTCGCCGACCGAAGCGTCTTCGTCGACCTCCCCGCCGGCGCCCGTACTGACGGTCACCTGCGCCTCGCGGATGACCGATCCGGCCATCTCGTATCCCGGCTGGTAGACGTCGACGACGGTTCCCTCGGGCTGGGCGTCGTCGACGCGCATCAACACCTCGTGGCGGGTGGGATCGACGTCCTCGCCCGCCTCGGGATCGATCGGCGAGACGTCCTCGTCCTCGAGGATGCGGTCGAACTCCTCGAGCGTCGACTCGATACCGGGGCGGATGTCCGTGCCCGCCTCTTGGTCCAACGCGCGGACGAGGTTGTCGCGGACGCTGACGACGCGGCCCACGAAGTCCTCGGTCGCGCGCGCTTTGATCTCCTCCTCGCGCTTTTTCGCGCGCTTTTTGTAGTTCTTGAAGTCCGCCTTCGAGCGCTTCAGCGCGGATTCGAGCTCTTCGATGCGCTCCTCGCGGGCGTCGAGGTCGGCCCGCACCGCGGCGAGCTCCGATTCCAGTTCAGACACCTCGTCGGCGAGGTCCTCGTCGTGCTCGGCGACGCGGCTCGCGACGGCGGTCGCGTCTTCGCCCGCTGCGCCAGCCTCGGCACCCAGCGCGCCGTTCGTCTCGCTGTCGCCGACCGCGTCGTCTTCGGCGTCGGCCTCTACGGTCGCCGCGCCGCGTTCGGGGGACTCGTCGCTCATGTCCGAAGGGAGTAGTCGCCGAGCCTTAAGCCTGAAGAAAGGTGTGTCGCCCGCGAGGCATCGGTTCCGTTCTCTCGGGAGGTGGCGCGCTACTGATACATCCCGATCGGTCGCGCCTGCGTGCTCTCCTCGCCGGCCTCCTGCATCCGCTTTGCGAGCCGCTCTTTCGCCTGCCGGATCTGTTCGGCGTGTTCGACGAGGTCGTCGACGGAGACGTCGATGTCGGCGAGGGGCTCGATACCGTCTCTGATCAGCACGCGGGCGGCCTCCGGATCGGGGAACCGCGGGTCGGATTCGACGACGAGTCCGACGGCCGATCGGTCGGTTTCGACGGCGACGTTCAGGAGCACGCCGGTGGGCCCGGAGATCAGGCCGGTCTCGGGAGGCGTTTCGATTCCCGCCGTAGAGAGCAGATCGAGCCCGCGGGCGACGCCGAGGCCGTACAGCGACGGGACGTCGCCGCCCTTGTCGCTCGGGATGCCCGAGAGGTAGATCGGCGTCACCGCGAGGTCGTCGAACCACCCGTCGAGACACTCGCCCAGATCGACGGCCGCGTCCGGCCGAACGGGAACGTCGCTCTGGAGGACGAGCAGATCGCGTGTCTCGTCGGCGTAGATCCGGACCGGCGGCTGGAGTTCGGCTTCACCCTCGCGGTAGACGGCCACTTTCGGAACGCCGTCACAGTAGACGTTGGCGTAGTGGCGCATCTCGAACTCCTCAACGAGGTGGTCTGCGGCGATCTTCCCGACGAGACCGACGCCGGGAAAGCCCTCGATCATCGACGGTTCCGACAGCGACACGTCGTCTGCGAGCACGGAGATCCGAGCCATAGCGGCCGTAGGTCGTCGAGAGTGGTAAAACCGCCGGCCCCCGGTGGTATTGTCCCGTCTCGCTGAGCGCGCAGCGGGGCGCACGCCTCGTGCGCCCGCTGAGAGAGGAGCCACCCGCGATCTCAGCCGTCCTCAGGGCGGCTCTGCGGCCGCCTGCAGCGGTCGCGACTCGCCACAGCCGCCGCAGCCGCCGCAGTCGTCGGTCTCCTCTTGGACGACGAGGAGTAACTGCGCCGCCTGCCGGAGCGTGAAGTGGACTTCCGGATCGTCCGTCCGCTCGATGGCGTCTGCGAGCAGCGACTGGACCGTCTCGATGGTATTGTTGCTCATACGCAATACTTTCTCTGGACGCCAAATAATGACGTCTGTTATCACACCTTATTAAGAATAATGATGTATATTTATATAGATGAACCGCCCGGAACGACTCCCGACGGCGACAGCCCGAACCGACACCCACAAGCGACCGGGACGGTATCGCGTTCGTATGCAACCACTGGAGCGCTACGCGTCGCTCGTCGATGACTTCGACGCGTTCCGCGCGGCGTGTGACCGGCCGTTGCCCTCGGTCGTCCGAGTCAACACGCTGAAAGCGTCGATCGATCGCGCTCGCGACGCGCTCGACGCCGAGGGCGTCGCCTACGAGGCGACCGACTGGCACCCCGGCGTCCTCCGACTCGAGGAGCGGGGTCCCGGCACGTCGTGGCCGTACTTCCACGGGTGGCTCCACGGGCAGGAGGAGGTCTCGGCGCTGCCGGCACTGGCGCTGGATCCACAACCCGGAGAGGTGGTCTGGGACGCCTGCGCCGCCCCCGGAAGCAAGACTACCCAGCTCGCGGATCTAATGGGCGACGAGGGGCTCCTCGTCGGCAACGACAACAACCTCGGGCGGCTCTCGGCGCTGCGGCACAACGCCGAGCGACTGGGAATCACGAACCTCGTCGTGACGAATCAGGACGCCCGGAACTTCTCTCTGAAACCGTTTGGGGACCGCACCGGGGACGAGCGCCGGATCGAGGCGTTCGATCACGCCCTCGTCGACGCCCCGTGCTCGTGTGAGGGGACGATCCGAAAGAACCCCGACGCGCTCGACCGCTGGTCGCTCGGGCACGTCGAGAGCATCGCCGGCATCCAGAAGGGCATCCTCCGCCGCGCGGTGCAGGCGACGCGCCCCGGCGGCACCGTCGTCTACTCCACTTGCACGTTCGCCCCCGAGGAGAACGAGGCGGTACTGGATCACGTCCTCGGCGAGGAGCCCTGCGAACTCCGCGAGTGGGACGCGCCGGACGGCTTCGAGACCGATCCCGGCGTCACCGAGTGGGACGGCGACGAGTACGATCCGTCCGTCGAACTGGCCCACCGGGTCTACCCGCATCGCAACGACACGGGCGGGTTCTTCTGCGCGAGACTGGAGGTGACGGAATGACCGATTCATCCGACGACGACCCGAATGTTGATGCCGAAGACGTGCCGGCCGACGATCCGCCAGAGAACGACGGCCAGCGGTTCGATCGCCTCCCCGCGACGGCCGCAGAGCGCGTCGTGCCGGGCCGGCCCTCCCGTGAGGAGGTCGTCCTGTGGTGGGAGGAACGCTTCGGCGTCCCGCCGGAGACGTGGGAGCGACACACCTTCTGGGAGAAGGGCAACGGGAAGCTCTGGGCGTTCGCCGCCGACGTCGTCTCCCCGATCGCCGTCGAGGGGCTCGGTCTGCGGATTCTGCGCGCCCGACAGGAACACTGGAAGCCCTCGACGAACGCGGTGCAGCGCTTCTGCGGCGAGGCGACGAAGAACGTCGTCGTCCTCGAACCCGAGGAGGCAGAATGCTTCGCCCGCGGCGAGGATCAAGAGCTGCCGCGCTGGGACGGCGACTGGGGCTACGTCGTCGCCGCCCACGAGATCGCTGGTGACAGCGAGGCGTCTCCGACGCCTCGGGCGACCGGCGAAGCCGGTAACGTCGAGCCGATCGGCGTCGGCCTGTATCTCCACGGCGAACTCCGCTCGACGGTGCCGAAAGGGCGTCGCGAAGACCTTTCGTAGCCGGCTTCGCTCCTACTTCTCTTCGACGGTTCCGCCGCCGAGCCCCTCCCACTCGACCCGGTAGCCCAGACGCGAGAGCACCGCCGAGACGTCGTCGAGCCCGTGCTCGGAGAGCGCGGACTCGACCGCCGAGAGCGACAGTCCCGCGTCGATCTCGTCTCCTAACGCGTCGAGCACGCGGGGACGGACGAGCGTCCGGCCGATCAGCTCGTGCTCCGGAAATGATATCGACTCCACGGCGTCGACGCTCACGCCCCGCTGAGCCGCCAGCGCCTCGAGTGTGACGACGTCGGCCTCGGGGGCCAGCTCGTCGGGGAGCGACGCCGCGGCCGCCGCGACGAGATCGGACTCGTACGCTCTGAGGGCGTCGACGACGTCCTTGACGCGAACCCGCCCGGCGTAGGTGACGACGCGGTGATCCAGCGACTCGATCTCCTCGCCGACGCCGAGCGATTCGTCGACGGCGACGAGGAGTTCGACGTCGTCGCCGACGCTCCCGAACTGCTCGAGCTTCTTTTCGACGTATTCGGGCGTCCAAAACCCCATCACCTCGAAGTAGACGCGGAACGGCGTGTCCGCGTCCGAACCGGCCCCCGACGCGCCGCTTCCGCCCGGCCGGTAGTCGAACGCGAAGTCGGGAATCATCGCCCGCGCGCCCGCCGCGAGCGGTTCGGGCTCCCGCGAGAGCTCCCAGTCGAGATCGAGCGCCGAAAACCGGGCGGCGAAGTCGGCCTCGACGCCGCTGTCGTAGGTCGGCTCCGCGACGGGCTCGACGTCCGGGACCGACACGTCGTCGGGGCCGAGACGGAGCTCACGATCGGTCCCGCGGTCGTCGATCGTCGCCGACAGCGACCACTCCGGCGCGGTCGCGACGCTCCGGAGGAGGCGGGCGAACGCGGTCCCGTACCGCCGCGTGCCCCGGAAGAGCGCGTCGGGGCCGGTGACGACGAGTTCGCGCTCCTCGCTCGGTTCGCCCCCCGCCGCTCCGTCGGCGCCCCGGCGGCGGATCTCGTACAACAGGCCGAGCCGCTTGACCGCCGAGACGAGCCGCTTGGGGTCGGAGCTACGGACGCTGATCTCCGTGGCGTCGAACAGCGCCGTCTGCGCGAGCGAGAGGTTGTACTGTTCGATGAGTTCCTCGGGCCCCCATCGGGAGTCGAACGCCGAGAGCACCTCGTTGACGTCGCGGTCGGCGTACAGCGACGCTTCGATCGCTGCCGCGTCGGTCCCGAGCCGACCCGCGGCCGCCGCCAGCGCGTCCCGTCGGTCCGCGTCGGTGACGACCGCTCCCGACTCCTCGGCCGCCTCGAAGACCACGCGTCGGACGCGCTCGGGGGGAAGCGGCGCACGCGTCTCGAATGCGGCGTCGCGTTCGAGCAGCGCGGCGAACCCCCGGACGAGTTTGAAGTCGTCGGCCTCGCCCTCCAGACCGTCGAGCGCGTCGTCGAGGCGGTGCCGCGGTTCGCCCACGTGTCCTTGGAAGACGCCGATGACGCGCGCGGCGAGCGGCCGGTCAGCCCTGTCCGCGAACTGCGGGTGGTAGCCGCCACCGGCCCGGGAGACCCGGAGGAGGTCCTTTCTCAGCACGCCGCCGACTTCGAGACGGCGGGTCAAGAGCGTGCCGCTGCTACGGGTTTGCCGGCGCGAGTGAACACCGACTGCCGGCGCGAGCCGATCCCGCGGGAGACCGCTGTGAGCGATCCTCCGTGGAGACTACCGAAAGAGCGATACTCGCGGCTGCACCTCTCGCGTACGATGAAGCGACGGACCGCACTCCGCGTCGTCGCCGGCGCGACCGTGTCGTCTCTCGCCGGCTGTCTCGGCTCGCTCCCGCGAGCGACCGGGCCGCGCAACCCCCCCGCCGCGCCCGCCGATCAGCCCCGCCGGACGCCGGACCGACCAGACCTCGCGGTCGGCACCTTCGACTTTGAGGCCGCCGAGGACGGCTCGCTCCGCGTCTTCGGAACCGTCGAGAACCGCGGCGACGTCCGGCGGACGGCCGCGGTCCGCGTCACGGCCCGCGTCGGCGGAGAGGCGTTCTCGCGAGAGACTGACGTCGCGGTCGGTCCCGGTGCGACGGTCGAGTGGTCCGTCACGCTCGACGCCGCGTCCGACGCGTTCACGAGTGGCGGCGACCTCAACGTCGACCTCGTCTGAGTCTCGTTCGCAAGCGAGTTCCGCTCCGGCGGCGATTCGTCGCGCTACCGCCGACGATCTGCGACCCGCTCCTCGGCTGTCTCTTCGCTCACAACCTCATAGAGGAGCGCGCGTCCGCTGTCGGCCTTCGGGCGGAGGATCCGACCGAGCCGCTGGGTGAACTCCCGCTCCGATCCCGAGCCGGCGAGGACGACGGCGACGTTGGCGTCGGGGACGTCGACGCCCTCGTCGAGGACGTTGGCCGTCACGACCCTGGAGTAGGTGCCCTCGCGGAAGCGTTCGAGGATCTCCCGTCGCTCCGACGTCCCGGTCTCGCTCGTGATCGCGGGCAGTAAGTACCGCTCGGACAGCCGATAGACGAGGTCGGTGTGGGCGGCGAACACGATGACGCGGTCCTCGCGGTGGCGATCGAGCAACCGGCCGAGCGTCTCGACTTTCGCGTCGGCGTTCATCATGATCCGCCGGGCGCGCTGCTTCGCGAGGAGCGCCTCGCGCGCCTTCGGGTCGGAGCCGGAGCGCATCACGAGCTTGCGGTAGTCCGCGCCGCTCCGAAGCGAGAGGTTCGATCGCTTCAGGTAGTCGACGAACGTGCCCTGCGCCGCGTCGTAGGCGTCGCGCTCGTCGGGACCGAGCGCGACCTCGATCCGGCGGACCTCGTAGTCGGCGAGGTGCTCGCCCGCGAGGTCGTCGACGGACGCCTCGTACACTTTCGATCCGACGAGGTCGGCGACGACCTCGTGTGCGCCGTCGGGGCGCTCGAACGTCGCGGTCAGACCCAGCCGGGCGGGCGCGGCGAGCAGTCGCGCCGCGTCCCGGTACCCCTCGCCGCCGAGGTGGTGGACCTCGTCGAAGACGACGAACCCGAACGCGCCGCCGACGTCCTCGGCGCGCAGGTACGCGGAGTCGTACGTCGAGACCGTGATCGCCTCTCTCGTCTGTTCGCCGCCGCCGAACTGCCCGACCGGTACGTCGAACTCCGTTTCGAGTTCGCGTCGCCACTGGTCGAGGAGGTCGATCGTCGGAACGACCACCAGCGTCGGGACGCCGAGCGCGCCGATGGCGTCGACGGCGAGGACCGTCTTTCCCGCGCCGGTCGGGAGTTCGACGACCCCGCGGTCGCCGTTCGCGCGCCACGCGTCGATCGCTTCCTCCTGGTAGGGCCGGAGCTCATAGGAGTGCGACAGCGAGAGCCGATCGCCGGACAGCACGCGGTCTTCGAACTCGGTCCCGCGTTCCTCGAGCGCCCCCCGGAGGTCGGCGTACCGATAGGCCGGCGCGCGGGCGACGAGCCCGCGGTCGTCCCACGCGACGCCCGGAAGCGACTCGACGGCCCCATCCGCATCGTCGAGGCCGTCCAATCGGATCGTGCCGCTCTCGAACCGCAGCGTGATCACGGTCGTGACTGCGGCGCGATCGTATATATACTGTCGGGCGGGACGAGAACCGAATCCCGGACGAGATCTTTTATACGAGACCGGAGGCAGTGCCCCCGTGACGTAGGTTCGATCCCGCGTCGGGCAGCGGTTGTCCGGCACGCCGACGCGGGGGCAGTTGTGCCGGCTGTTCGCCAGTCCGTCCACAGCGATCCGTCGACAGGCGGCACCCGCCCGCGTGGCAGCGCGCTTTTGCCCGTCGACGCGAGAGTGTGGGGTATGACCGACGGATCCGACGAAGACGGGACGGGATCGACAGCGGGTACCGTGAACGGCGACAAGAGCGGCGGCGTTGAACCGCTCGAAGAGGTTGTCGCGGCGTTCCTCCGCGACGTCGACTCGGCGCACGAGGACTACGATCGGGGCTACGTCGACGCCGACGCGACGCTCTCGGTCGTGATGACGCACGTCGAGCAACTGCGGGACGCACACGACGCGGAGTGACTACCGCGTCGCGGCGACACACGCGACGTAAAGATCGGGTCGGAGGCGGCGTCCTTCGCCCCGGTCGCCGGCGCTACTCCTCGTCGAAGTCCCGTCGCATCGCGATCTCGAACCACGGGCACAGCCGTAGTTGTCGGTACCACTGCGGGTGCTCGTGGAGGTGCTCGTAGTCGGCCCACAGCAGCCCGGCGATCTCCTCCTCGTCGGGGTCGAGCGAGGTGTCGTCTAACGTCACCTTCAGGACGGCGCAGACCTCCCACTCCAGTCCCGCGTTCTCGTAGTAGCGCTTGTACTCGAATTTGTCCGTCACTCGGAGGTCGCTGTACTGCTCGGGCGTGATACCCAGCTCCTCTTCGAGGCGCTGTCGGGTCGCATCGAGCTGTGACTGTCCCTCGACCGGGTGAGAGGCGACTGTCCCGTCCCAGTGCGTGTCCCAGAGACGTTTGCCCGGCGCGCGCTGTGCGAGCAGGATGCGGCCCTCCGTATCGAAGACGAGACAGGTGAACGCCCGGTGGCGGATCCCGTCGCCGGTGTGGGCGTCGAGACGGTTGACCATTCGGGTGCGCGTGTCGTCCGGGTCGACGGCGATCACGTCCTGCAGGGCGTTTTTGTGGGCGGCAGCGTCCTCTGCTCCGTCCTCCGCTCCGGCGTCGGCGGCCGTCGCGGCGTCGTCGGGCTGATCCGTGCTCATACTCGCCTTCTCGAAGAGGGAGGACAAGGAGCCTTCGATGCGCACCGGACGCCTGCGTAACCGACACATGGGGCCGCTACGCCGACTGCGTCCTGACGCCGCTGTCGAGTCCGCGCGTCACTGTTCGCCGTGCTCTGCGAACCACTCGTCGACGGCGCGCCGGACGCGATGCCGTATCCGCGGGTCGGTACTCGGACGCCCGAGACTCACCGCGTCGGCGCCGTAGTCGAGGTACTCTCGGACGCTCTCCCGCGCCCGGACTTCGTTGTTGGCAACGACGAACAGCGACGGGGCCGCGTCGGCCACGTCGGCGACGATCGATTCGGAGTCCATCGCGTCGACGTGTATGGCGTCCGCGCCGGCGGCCGCGATACGGCGGGCCGTCGCCGCGAGGTCGACGCCGGTGACCTCCGCGCGGACTTTCACGCTCACGTCGGCTCCGGCCGCACGCGCAGTCGTGACGTACGCACAGAGCCGGTCGGTGTCGCGGAGGAGCGCCTCCCCGCACCCCACGCGGCACATCTCCGACTGCCGGCAGTGGGCGTTGAGCTCGAGAATCGCGTCGTGGTCGGCGCAGATCCGCGCCACGTCGGCGACCGGTCGGACGGTCGCGCTCCGCACGTTCACGCCCGGCCGGATCGGTACGTCGGCGAGCGCGTCGAGGTGGGCTTCGACGAACGAGAGGGGATCCGGCGGGAGAAACTCCTCGCGGTCGCGGTCGAGCAGCTCTCGGGCGGCGCCTCGGCTCGCCTCGTCGAGGGCAACACCGCCGAGGAACGCCGCTCCAGCGTGGTCGCTCCCCTCGCGTGCCCACTCGGCGTCGGACTCGCCGCTGAGACTGGCGAGTGCGAGCCGCGGCTCGAACATCAGGCCGCCTCCGGGAGCGTCGCCGCCGGTCGGCTGTCGAGTCGCATCTACGACACCGCCGCGAGCGCGGTCTCGACCGCACGCGCGACGCACTCGGCGTCTCCGGGGCCGTCGATTCGGGTGTCTGTCCGCACGACTGGCCGGTCGAGGGGAGTGTCGTCACGCTCGTCGAGGACGAACGCGTCCGCGAAGGGGTACGCAGAAGCGACGCCGGCGGTCGAGGGATCGTACCCGGTACCCGCCATCAACTCGGCGGCCGGTCCGGAGAATACCGTCTCGGCAACGAACGGGGAGACGGCGACGACGGGCGTCGACTCGAGCGCGGCGGCGAACGCCGTCATCGACAGCATCGGTCCGATGCTCGTGATCGGGTTCGACGGTCCGACGACGACGGGGTCAGAGAGCGCGTCCAACACTGACGCCGTCGGCGCCGCGGACCCCGATCCCCGGAACTCGACGTCGCGCACCGCGGGCTCGGCCCGGCGGTGGACCCAGTACTCTTGGAAGTGCATGGGTCCCTCGTCGGTGTGTACGATCGTCGCCACGGGGTCGTCGCTCATCGGCAGCAGCTCGATCTCGAGGCCGAAGGCGTCCGCGAGCGTCCGGGTGACCTCGGTGAGCGAGCGCCCCTCGTCGAGCAGCGAGGTGCGGGTGAGATGGACCGCGCGGTCGCGGTCGCCGATCTCCATAAACTCGGCGACGCCGGAAAAGCGCCGCCAGCGCGCGATGTCTCGACCGGCCGTCTGCGCCGCGTCGTCGAGGTAGCGCGGGCCGCCGTCGAGGCCGGCGGCGTCGGCGAGTCCGCGGAGCTCCTCGTGGGTCGCGGTCGTGTCGTCCTCGATTCCCCACCACGTCTCGGTGTCGAGGACGCCGCCGCCGTGAAAGAGCACGGTGTCGACGTCCGGGCAGACGAGGTGACCGCCGAGTTCGACGTCGTCGCCCGTGTTCGCGACCACCGTCGTCTCCGCGGGATCGAACACGGCGTCCGCGCCGTCGAGGAGCTTCGGCGTCCCGGTCCCGCCGGCGAGAAACGTGACCATACGGAGCGGTAGGACTGTGGTCGGTTTGAACGTTCTCACGCCGGCAGGCCGCTCGGCGGCGGAGCGGGACAATCGCTCGGTGTCCGGGCGCCGCTACGCCGCGTCGCCCGCGCCGCCGACGAGTTCGTCGGCGACGACGTCGGCCGAGAGGAGGGCGGGATCGATCGCCAAGTCGGTCTGTCCGCGCGCGAACTCCGGCAGGGTGTCGCGGGCGTAGGTGACGACCCGGACGTCGGGATTTGCCTCCTTCGCGACCGGGATCGCCGAGGCGTCGTCCATCTCGGTCAGGACGAGCGTGTCGGCGTCGTCGAGACCGGCCGCGACGAGCGACTCCCGGGTGGCGGTCCCGTCGACGCGGACGACGTCCACGCCGAGCGCCGCGAGCGCGTCACCGAGGTCGTCGGTGTCGGTGCCTGCGACCAGAATCATTCGTACTCGATGGTCGCGGGCGGTTTGTGCGTCACGTCGTAGACGACGCGGGCGACGTTCTCGTTCGCGCCGGTGATCCGCGATTGGATGCGCTGGAGCGTCTCCCAGGGGAGTTCCTGTGCGCGCGCGGTCATCCCGTCGCGGGACTCGACCGATCGGACGGCGACGATCCAGCCGTGGACGCGGTTGTCTCCTTTCACGCCCGTCCCCTTGCCGACGACAGCGGCGAACGCCTGCCAGGGGTCGTGTTCGGCCGTCTCCTCCTCGACGACGTGACAGGCCTCGCGGGCGACCTCGACCTTCTCTCTCGTCACCTCGCCGACGACGCGGACCGCCAGCCCCGGGCCGGGGAACGGCATCCGCTCTGAGACGATCTCCTCGAGGCCGAGTTCGCGCGCGACCTCGCGAACCTCGTCTTTGTACAGGTCGCGGACGGGTTCGACGATGCCCTCGAAGTCGACCACGTCGGGGAGCCCGCCGACGTTGTGGTGCGATTTGATGTTGCCTTCCGATTCGATGCGGTCGGGGTAGATCGTCCCCTGTACGAGGTAGTCGGCGTCCGCCGACTTCGCCTCGCGCTCGAACTCGCGGATGAACTGCTCGCCGATGACGTGGCGCTTCTCCTCGGGGTCGGTGACCTCGGCGAGGGCGTCGAGGAAGCGGTCTTGCGCCTCGACGATCCGCAGGGAGTCCATGTAGCTGAAGGTCTCGCGGATCTGGTCGGTCTCGCCTTTCCGCATCAGTCCGGTGTCGACGTAGACGGGCGTCAGGCGGTCGCCGATGGCGCGGTAGGCGAGCGCCGCCGCGACCGAGGAGTCGACGCCGCCGGAGAGCGCGATGACGGCGTTCGCGTCGCCGACCTGCTCGTCGATCTCTTCGATCGCCTCGTCGATGAACTCGGGTGCGTCGACCATCAGGCCTGCACCTCCCGGTCCGCGAGGTCACGCGCGTCCAACTCTCCACCGACCGCGTCGAGGAAGCCGACGAACGGCGGACTCGCTCGGTCGGGGCGCGAGCGGAACTCGGGGTGGAACTGCGTGCCGAAGAAGAACGGGTGGTCGTCCCGTTCGAGGATCTCCATCCGGTTGCCGGCGGTGCCGGAGAAGGCGAGTGCGCCCTGCTCTAACTGCTCGATATACTCGGGGTTGACCTCGTAGCGGTGGCGGTGTCGCTCGGTGCAGACGGTGTCGCCGTAGACGCGCTCGGCGAGCGATCCCGGCGCGATCTGCGTGTCGTGTGCGCCGAGTCGCATCGTCCCGCCCATATCCTCAATCTCGTACTGCTCTGGAAGGATGTCGATGACGGGGTGGTCGGTGTCGGGATCCAGTTCCGCGGAGTGGGCGTCTTCCAGCCCGAGGACGTTCCGCGCGTGTTCGACGACGGCCATCTGGAAACCGAGACACAGCCCCAGGAACGGGACGTCGTTCTCGCGGCAGTACTCGGTGGCCTTCAGCTTCCCCTCGATCCCGCGGGAGCCGAACCCGCCGGGAACGACGACGCCGTCGGCCTCCTTCAACCGATGCTCGTGGCGGTCGAGCATCTCGTCGGAGTCGACCCACAGGACGTTCACTTCGGTCTGCCGCTCGATTCCGGCGTGTTTCAGCGCCTCGTGAACGGACATATAGGCGTCTTCGAGGTCGTACTTTCCGACGAGCGCGATGTCGACTTCCTCGGTCCGCTCGCGGGTGACCAGCTCCCGCCAGCGGTTATCGCGCTCGGTCGGGGGGAGCGCCTCCGACTGGAGATCGAGCCGTTCCATCACGTACTCGTCGAGCCCTTCGGATTCGACCATCAGCGGGACGTGATAGACGTCCTCGACGTCGGAGTTCGAGAAGACGGCCTCCGTCGGGACGTCACAGAACAGCGCGATCTTCTCTTTCGTCTCGGGGTCGAGTTCGTCCTCGCAGCGGCCGACGAGGATGTCGGGCTGCAGGCCGATCGATCGGAGTTCCTTCACGGAGTGCTGCGTCGGCTTGGTCTTCTGCTCGCCGTTCTTCGAGTACGGGACGAGCGTGACGTGCGTGAAGAGGATGTCGCCGTCGTCCTCCTCGTGAGAGAACTGCCGGAGCGCCTCGAGGTAGGGCATCCCCTCGATGTCGCCGACGGTGCCGCCGACCTCGACGATGCAGACGTCGGTGCCCTCGGCGGCCTCCCTGATGCGCCGCTTGATGTCGTCGGTGATGTGCGGGATGATCTGGACGGTCTTGCCCAGGTAGTCGCCGGCGCGCTCCTTCTCGATTACGTGCTGGTAGGTCTTGCCCGTGGTGACGTTGTGATCGGAGGTCATATCGACCCCGAGGAAGCGCTCGTAGTTCCCCAGATCGAGGTCGACCTCGCCGCCGTCCTTTAAAACGTACACCTCGCCGTGCTGGTAGGGGTTCATCGTCCCCGCGTCGACGTTGAGATACGGGTCGATCTTGACGGCCGTCACGTCGAAGCCGGCGTTCGAGAGCAGCCGTCCGGTGCTGGCAGCGGTGATTCCTTTGCCGAGCCCGGACATCACCCCGCCGGTCACGAAAATGAACTTCCGACCCAGCGTGGGGTCGTACCCGGTGTCGGGTTCCTTCGGCATACCGAGTGTGCGCGAGGCCGATTCAAAACCGTTTCGGAGCGACTGACCCCCTGCCAGCGAACCGCACGCTTCCGCGGTCGAGCCGCCTTCTTCACGCCCCCTCGCTCGACGTCCGATCGACGATCTCCCCGTCTTCGAGATCGACCCGCTCGACGCCGTCGACCTCGAGGATCAGGTCGGGACCGAACGCCCCCGCCGGCGTCCGAAAGCCGGCCGGCGCCTCCCCGGCGAGTACCTTCGACGCGACCAACAGGGCGGTCTCGACTGTCAGCCGGTACGTCTCGGGCGTCCGGAGGCGCGAGACGACGCGCTCCCCGCCCGCCCGCACCTCGCCCCATATCCGCGCCTCGCCGGACGCTCGCGTCTCCGCGTCGGGCCCCTCGACGTAGCGGTCGACCAGCCACTCCAGCCCGCGCTGGACAATATCGGCCTCGAGCGCGCCGCCGAGAGACGACGAGAGCGTCACCGCGCGACGCGCGTTCGCCGGCAGCGACAGGTACACGTCGACGTTCGGGATCCCGGTGGTGTAGAAGGCGGTCGAGACGTCGCCCCACGGGATCGACACCGCGCGGCGGAGGCCGCCGCCGAAGTCGACGACGCGCGTCCGTGCGCCGACCGGTTCGTGTCGCAGGTCGCCGTCGCGCCGCACCGCGCCGCCGGATCCGAGATCCGAGAGCGCCGTCTTCAGTGTCCCCGGAGAGACGCCGCCGTCGGCTTCGAGCGCCAGCGAGAGGTGGGTCGCCTCGGGCAGGCGGCGGTGCAGATGCGCCGCCAAGCAGTCTGTGGGCACGACATCGAAGCCGACCCCCGGCAGGAGCGTCACGCCCGCCTCGGCGGCGTCGGCGTCGCGGCGGTGGATCCGCTCGAAGACGGGCAGTTCGCCGGTGATATCGAGGTAGTCCGTCCCCGTCTCGATACAGGCGTCGACCATCGCGTCGGCCGTCTCCGCGAACGGCCCGGCGCAGTTGAGGACCGCGTCGACGTCGCCGAGGTGGGACTCGGCCTCCTCGACCGGGAAGCAGCGGGCCTGCAGCCCCAACGAGGTCGCGACGCCGCGCGTCTTCGCGACATCGCGTCCGGCGACGATCGGTTCGTATCCGCCGTCGACCGCGCGCTCGACGACGAGGCGGCCGGTGTAGCCGTACGCGCCGTAGACGAGGAATCGCGCGTCTTCGGCGCCCGAGAGCGGGGGTTCGGCGGGCGCCTGTGCTGACGCGTTCGAGTCCGATACGGCGGTGTCTGGAGCGGGCATACGCCCCCGTTGGGTCGGGGGCGACAAAGGGACACCGACGGTCCCCCGTCGATGCGGTACGGGTCCGACCACCGAAAGTATCGAGGGGCTGGCCGTCGACCGACGACGTATGGACATCCCGCCGCTCGGGTTCGGGACGTACAAGATGACCGGCGCCGAGGAGTGCTCGACCGCCGTCTCGACGGCCGTCGACCTCGGGTACGACCACGTCGACACCGCGCAGAGCTACGGCAACGAGTCCCTCGTCGCGGAGGGACTCACCCGCGCCGACCGCGACGCCGACGAGGTGGTTCTCGCGACGAAACTCGACACGGGGAACCTCGGGTACGACGACGTGCTCGCGACGGCCCGCAAGAGCGCGGACCGACTCGGCGTCGAGACGATCGATCTCCTGTACGTCCACTGGCCGATCGACACCTACGATCCCGAGGAGACGCTGCCGGCGCTCGACGCGCTCGTCGAGGAGGGCGTCGTCGAGCACGTCGGGCTGAGCAACTTCCGACCCGACCAACTGACGGCGGCGATGGACCGACTCGACTCGCCGCTTTTCGCCCACCAGATCGAGATGCATCCGCTCCTGCCGCAGTCGGAACTCCACGAGATGGCCGTCGAACACGGCCACCGGCTGGTGGCGTACTCGCCGATCGTCCGCGGAGCGGTCGCCGACGTGCCCGAGATCGCCGCGGTCGCGGAGAAACACGACGCCACGGCCGCGCAGGTATCGCTGGCGTGGCTCTTCGCGAAGGAGAACGTCACGCCGATCCCGAAGGCCGCCTCGCCGTCGCACATTCGAGAGAACTACGCCGCGCTCGACCTCGAATTAGACGACGAGGACATCCAGAAGATCGACGGCGTCGAACGGCGACACCGCGTCGTCGACTTCGAGTCCGCGCCGTGGAACCACGTGTAGTCATCGACGTGGAAACCGCGAGAGCCACCTCCGGTTCTCGGGAGTGCCGCGTGACGTAAGCGTGGTGCGGCCGACGGTTTATATCGGAAGCCGGGACCAGTCCCCGCGTGACCTGACAGCAGTCCCGTGTCGGCCCGCGGTTGCTCGGTACACCGACGCGGGATCGACGACTGCGGGGCGTGATCGACGGCCGCGGCCGCCGCCGGAACGCGACAGTGCCGACTGTCCGCCATACCGATCCGCTCACGGGACTCGAACGGTCGTCTATCCGGTGTTCTTCATGCCGGCGGCGATTCCCTTCACGGTCAGCCGCAGCGTCTGCTCCTCGTCGTCGGTTCGGTGCTCCTGTGCGAGCAGTCGCGTCTGCAGCAGGTTCAGCGGGTCGACGTAGGGGTTCCGTCGGCGGAGGCTCTCGTCGAGCCACTCGCGCCTGAGCAGTGAGTCCTGATCGCTCACGTCGAGGACGGCGTCGCGGGCGCGCTCGTACTCCGCCGTGAGATGCGGGAAGAACTCCTCGCGGAGGTCGGGGTCGGCGAGGTCGGCGTAGTATCCGGCGATCTCGAGGTCGGTTCGGGCGAGCGCCAGCGACGCGTTGTCGAGCGTCGTCCGGAAGAAGGGCCACTCCTCGTACATCTCTCTGAGCGTCTCGATGTCGCCACCCTCCTCGAGATACGCCTCGATGCCGGTGCCGAGCGCGTACCAGCCGGTGATGATACAGCGCGACTGCGTCCAAGAGAACACCCACGGAATCGCCCGGAGGTCCTCGACGGTGCGCTCGCCGGACCGCGAGGCCGGCCGGGAGCCGAGGTTCAGATCCTCGATGACGCTGATCGGCGTCGCTTGTCCGAAGTACGCGACGAAGCCGTCGGATTCGAGCAGGTCGCGGTACTGTGCTCGCGCGGCTGCCGCCATCTCGTCCATCGCATCGACCCACGCGTCGCTGACGTCCTCTACGGGCTCTCGTATGGCCCGGAATCGAGACCGCACCTGCGCGTTAAGCATCTGCTCGAGGTTGCGCTCGGCGATCTGGGGGTTCGCGTACTTCTCGGCGATCGCCTCGCCCTGCTCTGTGAACTTGATCTGTCCGGAGACGGTCTCGTTCGGCAGCGCCAGCATCGCCTCGTTCATCGGCCCGCCGCCGCGCGAGATCGACCCGCCGCGGCCGTGGAACAGCCGCATCATCACGTCGAAATCGTCGCAGATGGTCGCGAGGCGGCGCTGGTTCTTGTAGAGATCCCAGTTCGCGGCGAGGAATCCGTTCTCCTTGTTGGAGTCGGAGTAGCCGAGCATAATCTCTTGGACGTCGTCGCGCGCTTCGAGCGCGGCCGCGTACGCCTCGTTCTCGAAGAGCGTCCCCATAATGCGACGGGCGCCGTTGAGCGCGGACTCCGTCTCCAACAGCGGGACGATATCGAGACCGCAGTGATCCGGGAGCGAAACGACGCCCGCCTGGTCCGCGAGAAAGAGCACCTCCAGTACGTGGCTCGGCTCCTCGGTCATCGAGATGCAGTACGTGTCGATGGCGCCGACGCCGAATTCGCGCTGCCACTCGCCGAGCGTATCGAAGCGTCTGAGGACGCGCGCGGCCGTCTCGGAGACGTCGCCGGGGTCGTCGAGATCCAGGACCGGCTCCCGCTGGAGGATCGCTTCGGTCAGTATCTCGATGCGACCGTCCTCGTCGCGGCCGCGGTAGTCGATCCCCTCGTTCGAGAGCGCTTCGTGGACCGCTTCCGTGTGGTTCTCCCGGTGATCGCGCAGATCCAGACTCGCGAGCGTGAACCCGAAGGTGTCGACCTGTCGCATCAGCGGCTCGACGTACTCGTCGGCGACGACGGCCGCCCCGGTCGAGCGGAGGCTCCGGTCGATGGTCGCGAGGTCAGCGAGGAACTCGCTTTCTTCGGTGTACTCGTCCGGCCGGACGTCCTCGATGCGGCGGAGACGCTCGCGCATCAGCTTCAGCTTTTTCCGATACGGCTCGCCGGGATACCGCGATTCGGCCTCGGCGGCGACGCCCGGGAGCCGCGCGCGGTCTGCCTTCAGCGACCGCTCGAGCTCCGCGCCGACGTCGATTCGCCGGCCGTCTTGGCTCAGCACGCCCGAGAGGCGCTTGAGCGCGGTCTGGTACTTTTCGAGGACGACCGAGCGCTGACGTTCGAGCGTGTCGGTCGTCACTTCCGGCGTGACGAACGGGTTGCCGTCGCGGTCCGAGCCGGCCCACGAACGGAACTCGAAGAGCTTCGGCACGTCGACCTCCGGATACTCCTCCGCCAGCAACTCCTCCAGTTCGGCGTACACTTCGCCGACCACGTCGAAGAGAATCGACTCGAGATACCACTGGACGTTTCGCGCCTCGTCCTGCGGCTCGGGGCGCCGCGCGCGGACCTGCGAAGTCTGCCAGAGACTCGTGACCTCCGCATCGACCTTGCGCCACAGTTGTTCGTGCTCCCGGTCGGTCACCCGCCGCTCGTCGAGTTCTTCGAGGCGGCTCGCGATCGAGCGCAGCTTCGCTTTCACCGTCTTCCGCCGGGCCTCCGTCGGGTGGGCGGTGAACGTCGGCTCGATGAGCACGTCCTCGAGCACCTGCTGGACGGTCTCGGCGTCGGCGTCGGACTCGACGAGCGTCTCAACGGTGGCGACGAGCCCGTCTTCGAGCGTGTTCGACTGGGACGCCTCGCGGACGACCCGGGCCCGCTCGCGCTCTTCGGCGAGGTTGATGAGCTCGAAATACGTCGTGAACGCGCGTGCGACGGTGCTTTCTCCCTCCGGCGAGAGCCCGTCGAGTAGCCGGTCCAGATCCGCCCGAGAGTCCCGATCGCCCTTCCGGTAGTCGATCGCGGCAGTCCGGACGTCCTCGACTGTCTCGAACGACTCCCGGGACGTCTGCTCGGCGAGCACATCACCGAGCAGCGCCCCGAGTTCTCGGACGTCCTGTTTGACGTCCCTGCTGTGTAATCCCATACCGTGCAGTATTGTCAGTACCCGTGTAAAAAGCACCGAGTCGAAACAAAGATCAGGCTTCCGAGAACCGACGGCCGACCGCACTGTTTCCCCCGACATCGACGGGGGTTTCGTCATCCTTTTTACCGGTGGGTCGAACGTTCAGGTATGAGCGAGCGCGACAAGTACCCGGCGGAATCGGGTCGCCGTCGATTCGTCAAGGGTGTCGTGGGGGGCGCGGCACTCGCCGGTGTCGGCGCGACGGGTGCGGCCGCAATCAACTCCGCGACGCAGGCGTCCGGCGCGGGCGGCGGGTCGACGGAGGCGTACGCTATCGAGAACACCGCAGGTCCTGCTCCGCGCGGGATGCCACAGATCCCCGTCGAGATCGACGACGAGGGGTACATCCGTGGCGTCTGGCCGGAAGTCAAGACCGAAGATCAAGGGGGGATTACAGTCACGATCGCCGAGACCGAGGACTTCAAGGGCTCTGGCGTGACGTACTCCTCCGATTGGTTCCAGTTCTGCGGCGTCGAGTCTTACGGCGGGATCGACCCCGAGTACGACTCCGAGAACTACTTCCGATCGGGCGCGTCGCCCGGCTACGAGTGGCAGTCGGAGACGTATTCGGAGGGCGACCGACTGCACGTCGACGACTTCGACGACTACCAAGAGTGGACGAACGGCGTCGGTCAGGAGGGGCTGGGCAAGCCGGCGACCGGTCGATGGCGCTCCGAAGACGCAGAGGAGATCATCCCGATTCAGGTCATCAAGTCCGATCGGGTGATGGAGATGGCGCAGAACGACCCGTGGCTCGAGGCCTCGACCGAAGAGGGCTACATCGCGTGGCTCAACAAGTGCACCCACTTCTGCTGTGTGCCGCAGTTCAAAGCCGAAGGGTCGGCGAAGTTCAACGCCGAAAACGACGTCTACTGTCAGTGCCACCAGTCGGTGTACGATCCGTACAGTATCGTACAGACGCTGTTCGTGGCCCGTCCGCGCCCGCAGTAGCTCGGACCGGTATTCTGGGTCGCCCGACGCGAGTGTCGGCCGTCCCGCCGGTATCTTCTCGGCGAAGCGGACACATTCATGTATGGTGACCAACGACAGTGTTCTATGAGCGGGGGTGAGATCGGTTGGGAGGACGGAGCCGGCGACGAAGAGTCACTGGACGCCGCTGAGATCCACGACGTGCTTCGAAACGACCGCCGGCGGCTCGTTCTCGAGCGTCTGCGAGCGGGCGACGGCACCGAGAGCGTCTCGGAGCTCGCAGAGCACATCGGCGGGATCGAGGCCGGCGAGTCCCCGCCCCCGCGGAACGTCAGACAGAGCGTCTACGTGTCCCTACACCAGACACACCTTCCGAAACTCGACGAACTGGGCATCGTCGAGTACGATCCCGACGCGAAGACCGTCTCGCTGGCCCACAACGCGTCTGACGTGGGCGTCTATATGGAAGTCGTTCCCCAGTACGGAATCTCGTGGGCGGAGTATTACCTCGGTGTGGGCCTGCTCGGAGTACTCACGCTTCTCGGCGCTTCGATCGGGGTGCCGATACTGCGGTCGCTCGGCCCGAGCGTTCTCGGGATCGCGGTTTCGACCGTCGTCGTCGCCTCCGCGCTCTATCAGCTCACAGAACAGCGGAGTTCACTGTTGCACCGCCTCGGCGACGACTGATACTGACCGCTCTCGTCTCGCCCCGGCAATCGCCCACCCCGCTGGTGGCGGTCACCGGCACGTCGTGAGAACCGTCCGTATGACGCCCCACACTACGGCCGGTCGTACCACACGACCGCCGACAGGCCCGTTACGAGCACGAACGCGAGGAGTGACAGCCGCGGGATCGTCAGTAGTCCGCCGGCCATCGGATACAGCACCGCGGCGCAGCCGCCGCCGACCGAACAGGTCGAACCGATCACGGGGTCGATCTGGAGCAGCACGTGATACGCCGCAACGACGAGTCCGAGGCCCGAAAGGGGAAGGACCGTTCGGACGACAGTCGGTCGGTCCTCGAGCGTGGCGACGCCGAGGACGACTGTCAGGGGGTACAGGAGAATGCGTTGATACCAGCAGAGTTCACACGGCACGAGCCCGAGCCCGAGGCTGAAATACAGGCTCCCGGCCGTGCCGACGAACGCGACGAGCGTAGCGAGGCCGAGTAGCGACCTCGTGGAGGGGTGGCTGAAGGCGCGTGCGCGAATCGTCACAGCCTCCCGAAGACGCCGAATCGGCTTGATACTGTCGACACGTGACCACTTACGGCCGTTTTTCCCCTTGATTCTGTCACTACTTCGACCACGCTCAAACGTTCGGGGTGTCCGCCGCTCAGGACGTGACATCCTCCCCGCCGTAAACGACGAGGCTTCCCACAAGCCGAGGCTTGCTGGGTTGGGAGATTTACGGTTTCACATCCCGAGGGAATGCTGGCAGTGCCACGCTACCGTTACCCCTATCCACCGCCGAGAAGACGGGGATTCAGGGTTATCTTGTGCTTCCTGCCCCTGTTCGTCTGATGAAAGGGGGATGCCTTCCATAACGAAAGGGCGAATCCCGATATTGTCTCATTACGATAGGGCGGCGTGGCCGCCTCGGTTAGCATTCAGTACGCCGTAGAACCACTTGAAACTACGTGCGGGCGCTGTATCCCCGCGCTGAAGCGAGGTTTTAGCGCCCTATCCCGCCAGATAACCGCCCCCGTTCGTCACTTGGATCGCCGGCCGTATCGGCACGGGGAGGACGACCGTCGCGCGGCTCATCGGGGCGCCCGCAGTCGACGTCGACAGCGCCACGTTCAAATCCGACGGCGTCGACGGTCGCGTATGGCGAAGCTCGGAAAGGTCGACCGCTCGTTCTTCGACCGACACGTCTACCCCCGGCTCGGGGCCGACCGCTCCGACGTGGCGATCGGTCCGGCACACGGCGTCGACTTCGGCCTCCTCGATATCGGCGGGACGGCGGTCGCGGTCGCGACCGATCCCGTCTCTGTGCTCCCGGAACTCGGGTTCGAGCGCGCCGGGCGCTTCACGCTGGATTTCGTCCTCGCCGACGTCGCGGTCTCGGGGCTGTCGCCCTCGCATCTGGCCGTGTCGTTCACGCTCCCCCCGGAGCTGTCCGACGAGTCGTTCGCGGCGCTGTGGGAGTCGATCCACGCGGAGGCCGCGGACCTCGGCGTCTCGATCGTCACGGGCCACACCGCCCGATACGCGGGCTGTTCGTTCCCGTGGGTCGGCGGGGCGACCGCGCTCGCCGTCGGGGAGTTCGACGCGCTCGTCCGCCCCGACGGCGCGCGCGTCGGCGACGACGTCCTCGTGACGAAGGGGCCCGCCGTCGAGGCGACCGGGCTCCTCACGACGCTGTTCCCCGATCAGTTCGACCTCGACGCGGAGACGCTGGCCGCGGCGCAGTCGCGGCTCGACGAGGCCGCCTGCGTCCGGGACGCGATGACCGCGGCGGCTGCCGGCGGCGTGGACGGGGGGACAGGCGTCCACGCGATGCACGACGCGACCGAGTGCGGACTCTTCGGCGCGTTCGTCGAGATGGCCGCCGGCGCGGGCGTCAGATTCGACCTCTCGACCGACGGCATTCCGATTCGACCGGGAGTGAGAGAGACCTGCGACGAACTCGGAATCGACCCTTGGAGTGCGACCACCGGCGGGACGCTCGTGCTGGCGGTCGGCCCCGACCGCACGGCCGACGTGATCGAGGCCCTTGAGAAAGAAGGCACGCCCGTCGGCGTCGCCGGCGCGGTCCGGTCGGGATCGGGCGTCGCCGTCGACGGCGAGGAGATCGGACACCCCGAAGTGGACCCCTCTTGGGCGGCCTACGAGGAGCTCGCGCGGGCGAGCGAGACGGATCGTTCCTGACGCTGCGGCAGCGCAGCTGCTCGGGGCGACCGGTCCGGGCGGCACGGACGCGTCTCGGTCGGACACGTGACTCACTCGAGTCGCTCGGCGTACTCGCGGTCCAGCCGGTCCGCCGTCGGATGTGACCCGCTGAGTTCGATCTGCCAGCCGTCTACCGCCGTCGGGTCCTCGAGCGCGCGGTCGAGCGTCGCGCGGACGTCGTCCACGTCGACGCCGTAGTAGTCCGAGGGGACGCCGTGGAGGTACTGCAGCGCGGTGCGAAAGAGCGAGCGCATCCCCGAATCGTCGCGGAAGTCGACGTGTTTGTACGCGCCGGCGGCCACCTGCACCATCCCGTGGAGGAACGCGCTCTCGGTGGAGCCGCGGCCGTAGTTGTACCACTCCGCCTCGAAGCAGTCGTGCGCCTCGTGGAACGCCCCCGAGTTGAAGAGCCGGACGCCGTGTAGCGTGGCTCTCCTGAGCGTTCCGTGTTCCCACCCGTTCGAGACCGCTCGGTCGGGGTCCCAGCCGGTCGGCGACCCGGAAGTCGGCGGCCCGACGGTGTCGTCGCGGGTGTGTTCGTCCACGGCGTGTGGTTCGCGCCGCACAAATAAAGAGATTTGACCCTCCGTCACCTGCGAGGAATCGATGCGAATATACGAACTCGGGGAGGGGACCCCCGAGGTCGCCGTCGTCGGGTCGATTCACGGGGACGAACCCTGCGGTGAGCGGGCGATCGAGCGGTTCGTCGCCGGCGAGCCGTCGGTCGAGCGCCCGGTCAAACTCGTCGTCGCGAACGAAGAGGCGCTCGACGCCGACGTTCGCTACCTCGATGAGGACCTCAACCGGGCGTTTCCGGGCGACCCCAACGCGGAGACGCACGAGGGGCGACTCGCGCACGACCTCGTCCGCGAACTCAGGGGCACGACGGTCCTCGCGCTGCACTCGACGCAGTCGTACGCCCGGCCGTTCGCGCTGGTCGACGAGGTCGACGCGGTCTCGCGCGCCATCTGTCCGCACCTGCCGATCGAGCACCTCGTCGAGACCGGCAAGTTCGCGAGCGGGCGGCTCATCGACCACGCACACACGATCGAAGTCGAGTGCGGACTGCAGCGCTCCGAGGAGGCCGCGGTGAACGCTTACTGGGTCGTGCGCGCGTTCCTGGCCGCGACGGGCGTGCTCTCGGCGCCGGTCGAGGGCGACGCCGAGCCGCCGCTGTCGCTGGACCGGCGCGAGGGAGACGAGGTGGCGGTCTTCAGACTCCTCGATCGGATCCCGAAGGCGCCCGCAGAGCGGTATCAGGTGTTCGCCGACAACTTCCGGCGCGTCGGGAAAGGCGACCCCGTCGCCGCCGCCGACGGCGACGCCTACAGCGCCGACAGCGAGTTCTACCCGGTGCTCCTCTCGGCGAACGGCTACGAGGACGTCTTCGGCTACGCCGCGGACCGCGTCGGAACGCTCGCGTAGCCGCTCTCTCGGCCCGGTGTCGGAAGTACCGGCGTTTCTGGCGAACAGTCGGCACCGTCGGAACCGGATGCGCCGTCCCGGTCACGACCGGCCGTCGCGATCTCACGGTCGCGACCGGCCCCATCCCCCGGCCGGGTCTCGGGCGCGCACTCCCCCGCGTCGTCGTGCCGAACAATCGCGTTCGACGCGGGGGTCGCTCTCAGGTCACGCCGGCAGTGGTCCCGTCATCGCACATAAACGTGTGGCGGAGCGCGGGACTCGCCGCGGCAACTGTTTACTCGCTCCGCGTCGAAGGATCCGGTATGCCCGACGTCATCTCCGGACTCGAAGGCGAGCTCCGGTCGAACGGCATCAGCGTCGAATCGATCGATCTGGGCGGCGAAACGGTCGAGCTCGTCTATCTCACCGCGTTCCCCGACGTCCACGTCAACCACCAAGAGATGGGGCGCGCCCTCCGAACCTTCGTCGACGCCGCCGACCACGGTGAGTGGGAGCCGACGCGCGTGGAGGCCACGGTCCTCCGGCACCCCGACGACGTGCAGGGGACGTGGCACGCCGAGGCCGAGTGGTTCCGCCAGTATCAGAACTACGACCTCGACGGCGAGGCGTTCTCGGCGCTCGTCATCGAGACGCTCTCGGAGGGCGGGTCGTGACGCCGCCCGGGACGCCGACGGGGAGCGATACGAACGCGCGAGTGGGGGGTCGTGACGGAGGTGCCTCCCCGTCCGCGTCCGGCCGTCGACGACGCCCCTCGCGATACGGGTTCTCGACCGTCAAGATGACGTTCCGAAGCGACGGCGAGCGGTGCGGCGGGCGGCTCTACCGCCCCGACCGTCCGGCGGACCCGCCGCTCGTCGTGCTGTCGGGCGGGCCCCTCGGCGCGGACGCGTCCGTCCTCGACCGCTACGCCGAGCGGGTCGCCGCGGCGGGCTATGCGGCGTTTCGGTTCGACGTCCGCCACACCGGCGACAGCGACGGGGAGCCGCGGAACCTGCTCTCGCCGTCGCGGCAGCGGGCCGACTGGGAGGCCGCGATCGGCGGGCTCCGGTCGCGCGGCGACGTCGCCAGCGATCGGATCGTCCTCTGGGGGACGGACCTCGCCGGCGGCACGGTGCTGGACGTCGCGGCCGACGACCCCCGGATATCGGCGGTCGTCTCGCAGACGCCGATCCGCTCTGGGCGGGCGTACCTACGCTCGCGCGGCCTCGGCTTCCTCGCTCGGGGGGGGCTCGCGGGCGTCCGCGACAGGCTCCAATCGCGGCTCTTCGGTCCGCACACGATCCCGGTCGTCGACGACGGACTCGACGACGCGCCGCTCGCGCTCGTCGAGACGCCGGGCGCGGGGCGTCGGTACCGGGAGCTCCTCGGCGACGACTGGGAGAACCGGACGCCCGCGCGGTCGCTCTTGGCGCTCGTCGGTCACACCGGCGCCGACGCGGCGCCCGCCGCGCCGACGCTCTTCGTCGGCGGGACGCGCGACGACGTCGCGCCGATCGAGTCCGTCGAGGAGGCGGCCGAACCGGTCCCGAACGCAACGCTCGTCCGCCTCCCGGTCGGTCACTTCGACCCGTACGACGGCGCCGACTGCGAGCAGGTGGTCGGCCACGGTCTCGCGTTCTTCGACGCCGTGCTCGACGGCTGAGGTCGCGTCCGCCGTTGCGGTGATTCCCCGTCAGTCGAGCTCTTCGAGCGGGATCGCCACGATCGGGCGATCGGAGTGGAGCAGGATGCGCTGTGCGGTGCTGCCGAAGACGACCTTCGAGGTCGGGTTGCGCTTTCGGATGCCGATGACGAGCTCGTCGGCGTCGGCCGCCTCGGCCTGTGCGAGAACGTCCTCGTAGGGATCGTTACCGCGGACGAACTGGTGGGTCTCGACGGTCGTGACCGCGCCGAGCCGCGAGGAGACGACCGTCAGCGACTCCTCGCCGTCGCGGACGTCCTCGGTGTCCGTCTCGTCGCCGCCGTGCAGGGAGTTGACGGCGTGGACGGTGTCGCTTCTGGAGACGCGGTCGACGAGGTAATCACACAGCCGCGCGCTCGTGTCGACGTGGTTCGTCGCGAGTACGTAGGTGGTCATACAGCAAGGGGCGCGGGCCGAGACCAAAAATCCACCTCCGATCGGGACGCGGCGCGCGGGCGACTCCCCAGCGCGCCGATAATATATACGTGCTGCCACAATTCAGTGACACGTGATGGACTGGCACACTCGAAACAGCGAGGCGGTCCTCGAGGAACTCGACACGACGGCTGCGGGGCTGACGACCGAAGCGGCCGCAGATCGGATGCGTCGGGAGGGCCGAAACGAGATCACCGGCGACCGCGGTCGGGGCGCCCTTCGGATCTTCCTCGCCCAGTTCTCGAGCGCGCTCATCTGGGTCCTCATCGTCGCGGCCGTCCTCTCGGTCGCGATCGGGCATCTGGTGGACGCCGCGCTGATCGGGATTATCCTCCTCGCGAACGGGGTGTTCGGGTTCGTCCAAGAGTTCCGCGCCGAGCGCAGTCTCGACGCGCTCCGGGAGCTCTCGACGCCGGAGGTCGTCGTCCGCCGCGACGGGACCGAGCGCGAGATCGAGGCGACCGAACTCGTCCCCGGCGACGTCGTCCTCGTCGAGCAGGGCGACGTCGTGCCCGCGGACGCGCGCCTCACCGATGCCAACAACCTCGAAGTCGACGAGGCCACGCTGACCGGCGAGAGCGTCCCTGTCGGAAAGGCGACCGAGGCGCTCGACGCGGAGACGCCCCTCGCCGAGCGGACCAATATGCTGTACAAGGGGACGAACGTCACCCGCGGGAACGCCGTCGCCGTGGTCGTCGCGACCGGAATGGAGACCGAGGTGGGCGAGATCGCGACGGCGCTGATCGGGACCGAGGACCCCGACACGCCGCTGCAGCGCGACCTCGACCGGCTCGCTCGGCGGCTCGGGATCGGCGTCGTGGCGCTCTCGGCGCTGATCGTCCCGTTGCTCGTGTACGAGGGTCGCGGGTTCGTCCAAGCCGGCTTGACCGCCGTCTCGCTCGCGGTGGCGGCCATCCCCGAGGGGCTCCCGGCGGTGGTGACGCTGACGCTCGCGCTCGGCGTTCGGACGATGGCCGAGGAGAACGCCCTCGTTCGGACGCTCCCGGCGGTCGAGGCGCTCGGCTCCGTCGACGTCGTCTGTACCGACAAGACGGGGACGCTGACGGAGGGGCGGATGCGCGTGCGCGCCGCCTGGGTCGACGGCGCGACGTTCGACCTCGGCGAGGTCGACGGAGAGAGCACAGAGCGCGCAGGTCGGCTCGATCGCCTCTTAGAGATCGGCGCGCTCTGCAACGACGCGACGGCGGAGGAGGGCGATCCCACCGAGCGCGCGCTCGTCGCGGGGGCCGAAGCCCACGGGATCGACGTCGGGGCCAGACGGGAGCGTCGCCCCCGACGCGACGAGGTCCCGTTCTCCTCGGAGCGCAAGCGGATGGCGACGATCCACGACGACGTGATCTACGTCAAGGGAGCGCCGAAGGAGGTCCTCGACCGGTCGACGCGAGTGCTCGGCCCGGACGGCCCCGTCGACCTCGACGGGGAGGCGGCCGCGCGGATCGAAGCGCAGGTCGACGCGTTCGCGGCGGACGCCCTGCGCGTGCTCGGCTTCGCGTACAGGGAACGGGGGGCGTCGGAGACGGGCGACGGCTCCGTCGCGGGAGGTGACCCCGGCGGGGACGTCGGTTCCGCCGATGACGACCCCGAATCGGACCTCGTGTTCGTCGGCCTGCAGGGGTTGATCGACCCGCCGCGCGAGGAGGTCCGATCGGCGATCGAGGACACCCACCGCGCGGGGATCGACGTGAAGATGATCACCGGGGACAACGCGCTGACGGCGCGCGCGATCGCCGAGCAGGTCGGGATCGAATCAGCGGTCCTGACCGGGCAGGAGGTCGAGGCGCTCGATGACGAGGCGCTCAGAGCGCGCGTCGACGAGGTCGACGTGTACGCTCGCGCGGAGCCGACCCACAAGGTCCGCATCCTCGACGCACTGCAGGCGAACGGCCACGCGGTGGCGATGACCGGCGACGGCGTCAACGACGCGCCCGCGCTCAAGAGCGCGGACGTGGGCATCGCGATGGGGATCCGCGGCACCGACGTCGCAAAGCAGGCCAGCGACATCGTCCTGCTCGACGACAACTACGCGACGATCCGCAACGCCATCCGTCGCGGGCGCACCATCTTCGACAACGTCTGGAAGTTCGTCGCCTACCTCCTGAGCGCGAACGCCGCGGAGGTGGCGGTCGTCTTCGTCGCCTCGCTGTTCGGCTACCTCGTCCTCCCGGCGGTGCAACTGCTGTGGATCAATCTCCTGACCGACGGGCTGCCGGCGCTGGCGCTCGGGACTGACCCCGCGGGCGACGTGATGGAACGAGAGCCCCGTGAGCGGACGCTCGGGATTATCGACGGCGAGATGGTCCGTTTCATCGGCGGTGCCGGCCTGACGGGGACCGCGCTGTTTCTCGGGCTGCTGTTTTACACGCTCGACGGCGCTCCCGCGGTCACGCCCTACGCGATGACGATGGTCTTCACCGGGTTCGTCGGCTTCGAGTTCGTCAAGCTCTACGTCGTCCGGTGGATGCGAGATACCCCGGTGCTCTCGAACCCCTGGCTGGTCGCGTCGGTCGGCGCGTCCCTGCTCCTCCAACTCGCAGTGCTGTACACGCCGCTGAACAAGTACTTCGGGACCGTCCCGCTCGGGCTCGCAGACTGGGGGATTCTGGGGGTCGTCTTCCTCGCCGGCGCGCCGGTGCTTTTGCTCCTCGGCTGGGCGCTCAAGCGTCGGCGACCGGGCGCTCAGGCGTCGATGGCCTAGCCGGGCAGAAACAGATTGATCACGGCGACGACGAGGCCCGCGAGCGCCATTCGCAGCGCCGACACGTACCACCGCTGGCCGGAGATCGAACTCATGTACACGCCGAAGACGGCGAGGATGCCGATGCCGAGCGCGACGCCCGCGACTCCCGCTTCCGCCATCGAGAGGGCGGGCCCCTCGAAGAGGAACGGAACGAGGGGGATCAGGACCCCGATGAGCGGGCCGAGGCCGCTCGCGACGGCGTGGACGACCCGCGCTCCCCGCTGTTCGCGTTGCACCCGCGTATCGTCGAGGTCGGTCAGCATCGCCCGCTCGATGCGGAGGATCTCGGCCTGCGTCTCCGCGCGTTCGATCTCCCAGACGCTCCAGACGGCCGAGGTCCCGAGTCCGACGGCGGCCCCGAGTCCGATCTTGACGACGGTGAGGCCGTCGGGGATCCCCGAGAGCACCGCGCCGACGATGACACCGATGCTCGTCAGCGTCCCGTCGAACCCGTTCGAGATGAAGTACCGCCGGGAGATGGCCAGGACGTCCTCCCGTTCGAGGAGCGACCGGAGGAGGCGACGCTTCGAGGGCACGGCGCTCAGCCGTCCTGTAGGGTCCGCCGCTCTTCGACCACGTACTCGCCGTAGACGGCCTGGTCGACCGAGTGGACGGTCCCGCCGAGGCCCTCGACGGTCTCCTCGATGGTCTCGTAGGCCAGCGCGTCGCCCTCGACGGTGATTTTGACGTTCTGCACCTCCTGATCGAGCTCGATGAGCGACGCCGCGACGCCGTCGACGCCCGCCACGTCGGCGATGCGCTCGGTGAACGTCAGAATCGACGGCTCGTGGGGCTTCAGGACGTCGATAACGACACGTCGGAGGTCTGCCATACGTCCGCCATCGGCCTCGCGCCAGTAAAGTTCTGCTGTCGATCGCAGTATCGACGGCGGTCGAGCAGCGGCCGCGGCTCTCGCGAGAGCGGGGTCGTCGCTCACACTCAAGTCGCTCCCGGCGGATCATCGAGTATGGACCCCGAACGCTTCCTCTTCGTCTCGGCGGACGCCGCGCTGATCACCGACCTCGCGTGGCAGATTCACCGCGAGGGCCACGAGGTGAAATACTACGTCGAATCCGAATCGGACAGGGAGATCGGCGACGGGTTCGTGCCCAAAACCGACGATTGGCGTGCGGAGGTCGAATGGGCCGATGTCATCATTTTCGACGACATCTGGGTCGGTGACGACGTCGGGACCGGACGGATCGCCGAGGAACTCCGCGAACGGGGGAAGGCGGTCGTCGGGGGGACGCCGAATACGGATCGGCTCGAAGCGGATCGGGGGTACGCGATGGAGATCCTCGAAACACACGGCGTCACCACCATCGAGCACCACATCTTCCACGACTTCGACGCGGGTATCCAGCACGTTCAGGAGAACCCGGCCCCGTACGTCATCAAGCCGCTCGGCGAAGTCCAGAACGTCAAGCGACTCCTCTACGTCGGCAACGAGGACGACGGGAGCGACGTGGTCGACGTCCTGCGGGCCTACAAGAAAGCGTGGGGTCACCGGATGAAAGGCTTCCAACTCCAGCGGAAAGTCGAGGGCGTTGAAGTCGCTATCTGCGGGTTCTTCGACGGCGAGCGGTTCGTCGATCAGGTGAATTTCAATTTCGAGCACAAGAAGTTGTTCCCCGGGAACATCGGTCCCTCGACCGGTGAGATGGGGACCTCGATGTTCTGGGCGGGGCAGAACAAACTGTTCAAAGAAACCCTCGGTAAGCTCGAAGGCTGGCTCGCCAAGGAGGGCTATGTCGGGAGCATCGACCTCAACTGTATCGTCAACGCGGAGGGCATCTACCCGTTGGAGTTCACACCGCGGTTCGGGTACCCGACCATCGCGCTGCAGGAAGAGTCAATCGAGTCGTCGACGGGGCAGTTCTTCTACGATCTCGCCCGCGGGAATGATCCCCGAGTGGCGGTCCACAACGGCTACCAGATCGCCGTTCGAGTCGTCCTTCCGCCCTTCCCGTTCGACGACGCGAAGACCTACGACGAGAACTCCCGGAACGCAGCCGTCGTCTTCGAGGCGGACGACCGCGAGGGGATCCACCTCGAGGACACGAAGCGGGTCGACGGCCAGTGGCGCGTCGCCGGCGAGAGCGGAATGCCGCTCGTGGTGACGGGCAAAGGAGAAACGATGCAGCGCGCCAGAGAACAGGCCTACGAGCGCGTCGACCGCATCGTCATCCCGAACCTCTACTACCGCGACGACATCGGCGAGCGCTGGATCGACGGCGACGGCGATCGCCTGCAGGCGTGGGGGTACCTCGGGCCGAGCGGCAGCTATAGTAGCGTGTGCAACTGATTGCACAGCCGACCGCACGGCGTCGTGCGGTCGAGTGGGTAAAGACGTGCAAACGCTACTATCGTCTGAACCCCGAACTTGCCAGCCTCGTCACGGTATCGGCCTTTGCGGCGCCCCGCGTATACGAGGTGAGCGCACCTCTCGACGCCTTTGGAGCGGCGGGTGAGAAACGGTCGGCCGGGAGGGGAAAGTTTACTATCGCGTCACCGGAGGTGGCAAGCGAGATGTCAACGGCAGAAGGAAGCGTCGTCGTCCACCACGAGACAGGACTGCACGCGCGCCCGGCGTCGAAGTTCGTCCAGACCGCATCGCAGTTCGACAGCGAGATACGGGTCCGAAAGGACGGCGAAGAGGCTAACGCCAAGAGCAGTATCGCCGTCATCTCGCTCGGCGTCGAACCGGGTGAGGAGATACAGATCACCGCGACGGGCGACGACAGCGAGGCGGCCATCGATCGCCTCGTCGAACTCGTCGAAGCGGACTTCGAACTCGAATCGTAGGCGTCGGGTCAGTCGATACAGCGGTCGGTAATGAGATCCAGTAGGGCGTCGCCGTCGCGTTCGCGCGCGAGGCGGACGAATCCCTCGTCTTGGAACAGTTTGGTCAGATTCGAGAGGAACGTCGTGTAGCCCTCCGTTTCGGTGACCAAGAGGAGAACGACGACGTCGACGTCGACCGCCGTCTCGGGATCGTCCATACTCTGGAACGTGAGCGTATCCTCCGGAAACCCGACGACGACCGCCTGTTCGGAGACGTACTCCGGGTCGGCGTGCGGGATGGCGAGGCCGAAATCCGCGGTCGGGATGTCGAGCCCCGTGGGGTACGACGCCTCGCGTTCGAGGAGAGCGTCGACGTACTCGGGTTCGGCGTACCCCTTCTCGACGACGTAGGCGCCGAGCTCTTCGAGTGCTCGTTCGTGCGACGCTCCGGTGAGTGTGACGTGTTCGGTGTGCATCTGATAACGAAAAAAGCGCTGACTGCTTTTAGTCGTCGGTGGCCGGTTCGTCCTCGGGTTCGGGTTCGGACTCGGAGATGTCGGGTTCTCCGCCGATCTTATTGGGAAGGATGCCCGCAGACGGACCGCTGTGTCGGATTCGGACCGTCTCTTCGGCTTTCTCCTCGGACGCGCCGGCGACCATGTACATCCGCTTTGGCCACGTCCGGAGCGCGAGCCAGCACCCGAGCGTGATGACGAGGCCGACGATGAGGCCGGCGGGTTCACCGAGCATCAAGAGCCCAGTCGCAGGGGATCCAGGGTCACTCCCGGCCGTGATGAGGCTGTTACCGCCCATATCGAATCCGGCTTGGTTCGCGGCTTGCGTCACGGCCGGTGCAACTTGGCTCGCGACGTAGTGGAGCGGCAAGAGGAGGACGGTCATCGAGATGACCATCTTGACCACGTTTCCGTCCATAATAGGCACCATCAGGGCGAGCAAGAACGGGAAGGTAGCGAGGTCGACTCCCCACAGCATATCGTTGTAGGGGAGGATGACCGACATCACGATGGCGATGGGGACCATAATGAGGCTCGCGGCGATGGTCGACTCGTGGCCGATAAGGATGGCCGAGTCGAGACCGATAGCGAAGTCCCGTCCCTCGAAGCGGGAGGTCATATAATCGCGAATGGACTCCGAAAGCGGCGTCAGCCCCTCCATCAGGATACCGACCATCATCGGCAGGATGTACATCACGGCGGCGAACGCGACGCCGGCACCGAGGATGGTGTACCAACTACTCGCCTGAAATAGCGCGTTGCTGTAGGCGGCGATGCCAATGAGAATGCCCAAGATGAGGCCGACAAAGATAGGCTCGCCGAGCAGGCCGAGTTTGTCTTGGACCGAATCGGGGTCGGCATCGACGTTACCGATCGGCGTCTGGTCGAGCACCCAGTTTATCGGAATCGCGGCGATCGCGAAGGGGACCGACCCGCCGTGTGGGATGGAGATGCCCTCGGTGTCGAACGTCTCCTCGACGGCCGGTTGCGTCCAGTCGGCCGCCACGAGGACGAACAGCCCGAGCGTCAGCCCCGTTGCAAACGAGTAGATGAGCGAGTTCGTCACCATATAGACGAGGCCGGCGATGAACGCGAAGTGCCAGTAGTTCCAGATGTCCACGTCGAGCGTGAACGTGAACCCGATGGCGAACAGGACGAGGTTCAACACCACGAAGACGGGGATCATCCACACGCCGATCTCTGCAATGCCGAAGGCGATGGCGGCCGCAGCGGGCCATCCAACGTCGACTGCGGGCAGTGATATGCTCGTGACCTCTACCATCCGCTGTGCGAGCGGACTGATGTTGTCGGAGAAGAGACCCAGGACGAGAAAGATCCCTTGGAAGCCGACACCGATGAGGACGGACGAACGCACGGCCCGTCCCATCGGGACCCGGAACACCATCGCGATGACGAAGATGATGATTGGCAACAGAACAGTCGGTCCGAGGCCCTGAATCACGTCGTTGATCGTATTCAGAACCGAGCTCAGCCCCGCTTGCATCACAACGGTGTCTAGTACCATGGGTGTTGCCACCTAGTCTCTTTATCGAGAGACATATGTTATAAATATTACCACGAAATTCAGATTACGATGTAACCGCCGCAACGCGAACAGCGCCGCTGTCGGGCCGTGAAGCAAACTGTGGGATCTGTTGCACCCTAGATAGAGCGGTCGAAGTTATGTACGGCTGACGTTTCTGATCGTCAGAGAAGAGTACAGCGGGGACTATAGCAGCGTTTGCACGTCTTTACCCACTCGACCGCACGACGTCGTGCGGTCGGCTGTGCAATCAGTTTGCAAACGCTACTATAATACCGCTACCCAGCCAACGATAGGAACGTTTCCCCGTCTCCGATCACTCGATTCCGGCCAAAACGCGTTCCGCGGGATCAGGTGGTTCGGACATCGCTGACGGGGTTCTCGTCGTCCTCTGTGGCACTCGAGCGACCGGCCGCCAGTATCGCCAGTCTCCGAAGACGGGAATGGCCGTCGACTACGAGTTTTTGAGGGTTTCTGCGATGTTGTCCAGTTCCTCGTCTTCCCCTATTCCCGTCATAAACGCCGTCGTGTGGATGATCGGGATGTCGAATCGGTCTTCGTTGAGCGACGTCGTGGTGACGATGAGGTCGAAGTTCCCCGAGGAGGCCTTCCCCTTGGCTTCGGTGGCTTTGGCCTTCACGATAGAACCGACTTCGACGCCGCGTTCCGGCAGTTTGTTCTTCAGGGCCTCTTTGACGACGGTCGACGTTGCCACTGAGGTCCCACAGACGACGAGGATATTCTTTTTGTCGGGCATACTTCACACCTACGGTTGTGACATACAGCGAAAAAGATTACGTCGGTACCCTCGGCGGGCACCCGCTACGGAAAGACGTTCCCGATCTCGGTCAGCAGCGTCTCGGGGTCGTCTGCGAGTGAGACGGCCGAGGCCGCACCGGTGGCGTCTGCCCCCTGTTCGAACGCGAGTCGAACGTCGTCGGCCGACCCAATCCCGCCGCCAACGAGCACTTTCGTCCGGGCGCTCTCCGCCGCCATCACGTCGATGAACTCCCGAACGAGGTCCGGGTGGGTCTGTGTGATGGCGCGGTCCGTCGAGATGTCTTCGGGTTTCTCGAAGACCACGGAGTCGGGGTCGAACGGCGCGACGGCCTCACCCATCGCGATGCTGTCGACACAGACGATGGAGTCGAGGCCGACCTCCCGACAGCGCTCTATCTTTCGGGCGAGGGCCGTGAGCGTGTCCCGGTTTTCGGCGTGGTTGATGACGACGCCTTCCGCGCCCGCCTCCCGGATGGTCTCGGGGAGGATACGCCCCATCCCGCGACCGGGTTCGACGGCGTCCATATAGGGCGCGGTCACCGTGAGGTCCGTCTCCTCGGCGATGAGTCGAATGTCGGGGATCTGTGGCGTCAACACGAAGTTGGCGCCCGTCTCCCGTTCGACACGTTCGATGAGACGGGCGAATTCGAGGCCGTCCTCGCCGGTCGTTCCGGGGTACACCTTGAAGTTAATCTGGAAGTAGGGGTATTCGAGATTCATGGGTTACTCCGCGAGGTGAGTCGCTGCACTGTCGACCGTTGCGTCGTCGTGGACGATGGCTTTGAGAGCGTCGATGATGGCCGAGGGGTCGTCACGTTGCCAGACGTTGCGGCCGAACATAACGCCGCGCGACCCGGCGTCGACGGCCCCGCGTACCATCTCCAGTACCTCGACGTCCGTCTCGACCGGGGGACCGCCCGCAATGTAGACGGGCAGCGGCGCGTTCTCGACGATCGGTTCGAACGTCCCTTCGCCCGGGTACGGGCTCTTGAGGATGTGCGCGCCGAGTTCGAACGCGATTCGGTTGGCGTCGGCGAGGTACGACGGGTCGAGTTCGTCGTCGGCCCGTTGGCCCCACAGGGTCGGTTCAACGACCAGTGGAATCCCGAGTTCCTCGCCGCGCGCGGCCGCGTCGGCGACGAACCGGAGGTTCTCTTCGAGGACGCCGGCATCCTCGCGGCCGTAGACGAGAGCGACTTTCATCGCGTCGGCACCGAGTTCGGCCGCGGCACCGGCGCCGAACACTTGGCGGTGAATCTCTTGGTCCTCGTGGTCGCCGGGAAGCGTCGAGTCGTGGAGCAGATCGAGCGTCGCAATCGTCGCGACGTCGTGGTCGTTTATCGTCTCCTCGAACCGGCGCAAGAACGGAACGCTCGCCAGGATTCCGTCAGGTTCGCTCTCCAAGACCAGTTCGAGCGTTTCCCGCGGGTTCTCGAAGCCCTCGAAGACTCCCCAGTGGAGGCCGTGATCGATGGCAACGACGACGGAGTCACCGAGACGTGTGAACATATCTCGATGAAACGTGCACGGGCGAGAAAAGAAAGTCTATCGGTGCTCAGCGAAGCACGGCGACGTCGACGGTGCGCGTCCGCGGGCCACACAGTTCGTAGAACATCACTTCCTCCCACGTGCCTAGATCGAGTTCGCCGTCCCGAAGCATCAGGAGGACGGGCCGCTTTATCATCGCCGAGAGGATGTGCGCGTGGGCGTTAGGTTGTTCGTCCCGTTCGTAGTGGTCGACGTCGTGGGCGTATCCCGCGTCCGGCGGCGCGAGTTCCTCAAAGAAATCGATCATGTCGTAGAGCAACTTCGTCTCGTACTCGTTCGTCGAGAGGGCGGCCGACGTGTGCGGCGTCGAAACGTACACCAGCCCGTCTCCTGCCCCGATTTCTTCGACGGCTGCCTCGACCTGCGGCGTGACGTTCTGGATGTCGAAGACATCGCCCGTCTCGATCTCGAAACTCCGTTCGGTAATTTGCATACGCACACTACAACCGGGGACTGGGTCTTAGATGTTACCCGAGAATGCGCACATCGCTGGGGTCTGCGCCGAGATATCAGACGGCCACCACCGCCGTCCGGTGACTGATACTGGTGTTCTCACGTGTTGCCGGTGAACGCCGTCAACGGGACGGACGCTCACCGGAACGAGAACAATCAGTTTGACACGGCGTCGCTCCCCGCGGATCTGCATCCATCCGAAGCACTTACAACTGTATCGATAGCAACACGACGAGTGTGAGCGCTTCGAGCTTCGAGCTGATACAGTCGCCGGGGATAGCGGTGTGGGTCGTCTTCTGGGTCTACCTGCTGCTGCTCGTCGTCGGCGCGTACTACGTCCTGCAGGTCTTCCGGCGCGAACAGATCCTGTTCGGGCACCTCTCGAACGTGTTCAGCGTCCTCACCGACCTCCGCGTGTGGAGTCACAAACACCGCATCACGTACTCGTTTCTCATTACGGTCCTGCTCATCTCCGCGTTCCTGTTTCTGGTCTACTGGTCCGAGCGCCTCCATTACTTCTTCTACGACGCCGACCCGCTCTTCACGTCGGGAACGGAGTTCCTGTTCTGGGTGATCGTCCTCGTCAGCAGCGGCCTCGAACACGCCCCGCCGCCGAAGAGCCTCCTCGCGATCCTTCTGGCCGGCGCGTTTCCGCTCTTTCTGGCCGGCACGCTCCTAACGATCGTTCGGTACACCTCGGAGGCGGCGCACGAATCGCTCGTCGAGCAGATGGCGCGCGGACAGGTCTCGCCGAACCGGATCATCATCGTCAACTACCAAGAGAAGTACGACGCGTTCATCCACGAACTCCTCGATAACTCCGAGGCGTTCATCACGCTGTTTCCGAAGGAGCGACACATCCAAGACGCGGAGGGGCTCAAGGACAGCTTCGAGACGACGTCTCAGGAGGGCTATCGCCTCTTCGTGAAAGAGCTGTCCTACTCCTCGGAGTTCCTGTTCGATAAGTTCCAGATACTCGACAGCCGCGAGGTGTTCGTCTTCCCGGACATGGAAGAGGAGACGGAGTACCACAACCTCCAGTTGATCACGACGCTCAACAACGCGGTCAAAAAGCGCGAACAGTCCACGGGCGGCGACGTGGACTGTCCCGATATCGTCTGGCACTCGAACAACGAGAAAGTCTCGGAGGTCTCCCGAGAGCTCAGTTCGTCGACGTTCACCGAGAACCTCCACACGATGAGCTATCAGGAGGACATCAAGCGGCTCATCAACGTCAACGCGCGCGAGACCGTCGAACGGTTGGACGAGTACTTCGGGTTCGCCGACGACTCGGACCGTCCCGAGTGGGTCGACGGGTACCACCTCGACAACTACCGGTTCGCCGCCAGAGACCTCACGGCGGCGGATGCAGAGACGCTGGATGAACTCCGTCGGATGCGGAGCGGCGACTCGTCGATCCGGACCGACGGGACGATCGCCTCGGTGAAGCGAGAGCTCATCCGCCGTATCGAGACGCGTCTGCACGACGACCTGCCCGCGGACGCACCCGAACAGATCGGACCGCTGTACGGGTTGTTAGTCGACGTCGCGGGCAGTCAGATTCCCATCGACCTCGCCACTGCCTACTCGAGTCAGCAGATCGAAACGGCGACGCAGAGCCTCCAGATAACGAAGGCCGCGGGGACGGGGACCGATATGCGACCCAGACGCGACGAGGCCGGGGACATCTTCGTGGTGAACTACAACGACCACCTCCGGACGTTCCTCACCGACGCCGACACGGCGCTTCGCGACTCCGATCGGCGGATAACGGTCTTCTGTGGGGACGAGCAGATCACCCCCGAGACCGCCCACGCGGTACAGTTCGTGACCTACGAGACGACGACGGCGCTGCTGGAAGGGCTCTTCGATCCGACCCGCGAACCCACCGACCGGACGCTCTCGCCCGGCGATACGCTGTTGCTGTTCTTAGATCACACGGCGGCGAAACCGCAGATCGACGTGCTCAAGAAACTCGACGCGGTCGATAAGAAGCTCAGCTCCGAGTCCCTGGCGGTCGACCACAACGACGTCTTCCTCGCGGTCGAGTCCTCGATGAACACCCGGAGCGAGCTGTACAGTTACCTCTCGATCGACAAGGTGATCGAATCGTTCAAGATCCAGGATCAGTTCCTCCACAACTTCGTACAGCTCCGGCACAACGAGCAGATGAACGCGCTGGTCCACGAGGGGAAGATCGACCGCCACGAGGCGTTCTCGTGGGCCGTCGAGACCGCCTACTACTTCAGGGAGTTCAAGATCGAGCCGGCCGCGGAGGTGTATCTCCCGCGCACGCAAGCGAAGTCCGTCGTCGGCGAGAACCACCACGAGGCGATCACCGAACTGCGGGAGTTAGAGTCCCGAACGCCACAGCTGTTCGCCAGCTTCGAGCTGAGGACGGACGATTCTGCGGACCGGTTGACGGTCGACCTCAACGACCTGACGCGCGGAAAGGAGATCACCGAAGACGAGTACCTGCTTTTGATCAGCGCGATCTGACTCCGCACCGAAGCGTTCAATGAACAGGAACGAAAGGAGTGCACATCGAAGGGCGTGACAGACCGTGGGACACGAAGGGGAACGCGGAACTGACAGCGATCTCGGCGCGGCGGCGCGGACAGACCGGTCCGGCGCGACCGACGAGATAGCGGCGCACCTCAGCGTCCTCCGGATGAGCCCCGCCGAGCGCGACGCCGGAGACGTCGAACGCTCGGCGGTCGAAACCGCCCTCCAAGCGGTGATCGAGGAGGGCTCCCGCGAGCAGAAGGTGTTCGAGTCGCTCGAACTTCCCCGGATCGAGATCGATCACGAATCGATACGAAGCGACAACGTCCACCCGGTGGTGTTCCGCGACTGCTCCATCGAGGCGCTGAGCGTCGTCTCCGCCAACGTCGACGTGCCGATCAAGTTCCTCGAGTGCGACATCGGACCGGTCGATCTCACGGAGACACACCACCAGCACGACGTCGCCTTCCGCGGTTCGACGGTCGAATCGATCACGGCGACGGAGACGCAGTTCCGGCAGGACGCCGACTTCTCGGAGGTCCTGTTCACCGACGCGGTCGTGATGGAGGAGACGCACTTCGGCGACGACACCCGGTTCACAGACGCCGAGTTCCGCGGCCCCGTCTCGATGCGCGCGGCCGAGTTCAACGGTACCTCGAACGAACTCGATGACAACGCCACGTTCTCGCGGGCGACGTTCCGCTCGCGGGTCGAGTTCGACCGCGCCTCCTTCGAGGCCGCCTCCTTCGAGGCGGTGACCTTCGAGGAGAACGCCTCCTTCGACAACGCGCTCGCCACCGGCGAACTCCTGTTTCGCTCCGTCGAGTGCCGCGGCCCGGTCGAGTTCAGGGGGTCGCGGTTGGACGCGGGCGGTATCTTCGAGGGCGCCCGCTTCGACGGGGGGGCCGACTTCACGGGCGCTGAACTCGGCCGCGCGGTGTTCGACCGAGCGCGGTTCAGCGACGGGGCGAGCTTCGGAACCGTGACGTTTTCCCGGCACGCCAGCTTCGAGTCCGCCGCCTTCGAGGCGGCGGCGGTCTTCGACGAATCGCGGTTCGCGCGGGGGGGCGCGTTCACGGACGCGACGTTCGGCGACGTCGCCCTGTTCAGAGGCGTCCACTTCGAGCAGGCGACCAGACACCGCTCCCGCGACGCCGTGTTCGAGCGGGCCCGCTTCGAGGCGGCGGCGGACTTCCGAAACGCGCGGATCGCATCGGCGAACTTCCTCGACACCGTGTTCGTCGACGACGCCGTGCTCCGGAACGCGGTGGTCTCGACGGAGTTCGCGCTCGCGCCGGCGTCCCCCTCGGCGGGGACGTACGTCGACTTCACCGGGGCGAAGCTCAGACGCGGCGAGATCGAGCTCCCGGAGGGCGGCTGCTGGATCGACTTGACGGTCGCGAGCGTGGGCGATCTGTCGTTCGAGGCGAGCGATACCCAGACCCAGCGGCACCTCCTCGATCACGTCCGCTTTTGCGACACCGAGTTCGACGAGTTCGACAGCGACAGTTTCGATTTCTCGGAGTACACCGGCCACTTCAAGCGGAACGGCTGGAAGCTCCACCGCTTCGAGATCCCCGAAGAGCGGAGCTACGAGAAGCCGATGACCGCCCAGAACATCGAGCGGACGTACCTCAAAGCCAAGATCGGCGCCTCGAACACCGGCTTCGTCGACGCCGCCGCGGAGTTCCGGCTGCGTCGCCAGCGGTGGGCCCGCCGGACCCTCCTCGATGCGGTTCGGTCGGGCGACACGCGCCCGCTGATTCGGCTCAAGAACTTGAGCCGCGTCGCCGAGAACCTGTTTCTGGATCTCACCTGCGGCTACGGGGTCCGGCTGGGCCGCATTCTGCTCGTCTTCCTCGTCGCGCCGTTTCTGCCGGGGCTGCTCTACGCGTTCGGCGGTGCGCATTTCGCGACGGGCGCGGGACAGGTCTCCTCGCTCGGCGCCGCGCTGACGCCCGCCGGCCGTCAGATCGTCTACGAGAACCTGTATTTCAGCTACATCACCTTCCTCACGATCGGGTACGGCGGCGTCCGCCCGGAGGCGGTGCTCTCACAGCTCCTCGCCGGCGCCGAGGTGTACCTCAACGTCGTGCTCGGCGGGCTCTTCATCTACTCGCTCGTCAAGCGGTCTGAGCTGTGAAGCCGGGAGGATCGAACGATCGGAGCCGTCAGTACGGGCCGATGAGAACCGACAGCAGGACCCACTGAAAGAGCAGGAACAGCCCGGCGACTAGCCCGGTGAACACGAAGTGCGCCAGCCCGTATCGGACCAGATCCATCCGCTTCGGGAACGACATCTCGCGGGCCAGTTCGGGGAACCACTCCCGCTGTTTCTGCCGCTGGATCCGGAGCTGATTGAACCAGATGAGCCCCGCGAGCGCCCCGACCTGCGTGACGTAGGTCCCGATGTTGAGGCCGACGAGCGACGCCTGGATGAGCACGTACTTCGTCAGGAACGTCTCGAAGCTCACCTGACCGAGGATGCTGGCGACGAGCGCGGCGGCGGGGAGGTCGTTGAAGATGTTGACCATCACGCCGGAGCCGTACACCCCGACGACCGCCGCTCGGACCGGCGACACCTGGAAGAACTGCTGGACCATCGGGACCAGCTGTCCGGTGACGAACGCCGTCCGGGCGAACTGCTCTGCGAAGATAAAGAACGTCATCCCGAAGAAGAAGACGCCGTAAGGAAGGCGCGTGATCGGCCCTTTCAGGCGCTCTTCGTGCTCGTCAGATCGGTACCAGTAGGCCATCGCGAGGACCATACTTGGAACCGCACACCAGATCAGCGAGACGCCGAGGAACGTCACGATAGCGACGAGGACGACGAACGTCCCGAAGATGAGTATCCACGTCCGCATCTGGGGGGTGAAATACGGCTCCGGGACCTCGTCGGGCAGCGAGTACTGCGACTGCATCTTGAGGTCCGAAAACAGGTCGACGTCGTCTCGGTTGGTCAGATCGATGATCCAGCTGATGAGGACGAACGATGAGAAGAAGGCGATGACCGCCGGCAGGATCATCAGGATGACGTACCGGACGAAGTCGAGGCCGACTTCCTCGGCGATGATGAGGTTCGTCGGCGAGCCGATGATCAGCCCCATCGAGAGCGTGTTCGCCGCGACGAACTGCGAGAGCAGAATGGGCTTCGTGTTTCGGATCCCGGCCTGAAAACAGATCTCGACGATGACCGGCGTCACGACCAACACGACGATGTCGTTCGTCGTGAACAGCGTGACGATCGACGTCATCGTGAACATATACAGCACGAGCCGCGTGGAGTTCCCGTTACAGATGGCGGTGATCTTGTAGGCGATGTACTTGAAGAACCCCGAGGCGCCCAGTCCCTCGGACATGATCCCGAACGAGAAGATGAGAACGATGATGTCGATCTTGTCGTAAAACGCGGCTTCGATGGCCGGCAGGCCGACGATGGACGCGCCGACGGCGACGGCGAACGCGATCGGGGGGACCCACCAGTCGCGGTCGATGCCGTACCTCGCGCGGAGGCGTTTCTCCAGCGCCGTCCGCCAGTCGGTCACGATGAACAGCACGGAGGCGATGATCAGCGCCAGAATCGCGACCGGATCGGAGACGGAGATCATCGGCTCACCCGACCGGTGACGCGAGCGGCATCCGCGGCCGGGGCGCGGCGTCGAAAGAGCGTCGACGGTCCGGAGACGAGGGACCGTTTGACGTCGCCTACGGAGCGGTACGACATTCCTACCCCGGCCGTCGTACTCGTGTTGCATTAAACATCTGTTTTCGGCACGAACTACCACGAACCGACACACCACGCCGCAGAGAGAAGCGGAGGTCCCCCGACGTATCGCCGGAATCACAATTATAAAAAGACACTTCGACAAATAGCCGCCAATGGCCGAGACAAACGAACAGAGCCCGGGGCAGCAAGTAGAGGAGTCGTCCGTCAACGTGAAGTCGAACGTCGAGACCTACTTCGAGACGACGTTCTTTAATCTCCGGTTCATCCTGCTGATCCCCGTCCTCGCCTCGTTGTTCGGGTCGACGATAATGTTCGCGCTCGGCTCGTACAACGTCTACAGCGCGACGGCATCGTTCTTCCTCGAGAACTCGATGAGCAGCAAAGACGTCATCCTGCCGATCATCAAGGCGCTGGACGCGTTCCTCATCGGAATCATTCTAATCATCTTCTCGTTCGGGATCTACGACTTCTTCATCAGCAAACTGGATCCCGCCGACCACGCCAGCATCAGACCCGACTGGTTCAAATTCGAGTCGACGGGCGAACTGAAGAACAAGCTGATCGAGGTGGTGCTCGTCATCCTCTCGATCAAGTTCTTCGAGCAGGTCCTCGTCGTCGCCGATGACTTCCAAGACCCGTACATAAACCTCATAATCCCGACTGGCGCGGCGATACTGGCGATCAGTCTCGGGTTTTTCAAGTGGGCCACGGAACACTGACTCACACCCGAGTTATCAGACTTTGAGAACTGAGTGGGCATACTTTTAATGTATGCTTTCGATTCTGACATACACGATGTCTACTCGAGAAATCACACTAGAGAGCACAGTCGCCGGGTTCACCGCGACCGGCAAGTTACACACGCTGAGCGTCTGGTTCATTCTTGCGCTCAGGCTGATGATGGGGATCGCCTTCTTCCAGAGCGGATTGGATAAGGTCCTCTCGGGGAGTTTCAGCGCGTCCGGCTACCTGCAGAACGCGCCCCCGTCGAACGGCAGCCCCGTCGCCGACCTGTTCGTCGCGATGGGGCAGACCCCGTGGTTCGTCGACTTCGTGAACGTGGCCGTGCCGTGGGGGGAGGTCCTCATCGGCCTCGGCCTCATCTTCGGCGTGCTGTCGCGGTTCGCGGCGTTCTGGGGGGCGTTTATGATGCTCATGTTCTACCTCGGGAACTGGGACATCGCCCACGGCTACATCAACGGCGACTTCGCGTACATGCTCGTGTTCCTCTCGGTCGCCGCGTTCGGGGCGGGCCGGATCCTCGGGGCCGATCAGTACATCGAGCAGTACGAAATCGGCGGCCAGCCGCTCGTCGAGCGGTATCCGTGGACGCGCTACTTCCTCGGGTAGGGCCGAACTAACGCGGGGCGCCGCCCCGTCCGCGACTACCGCTGTTTTGTGCCGGGTGCGAGCCCGACAGTCTCGGCCCCGGGGACGTCGCCGTTCGTCAGACGCTCACGGCCGTAGACGACGACTACTATGACGGCGAGGGCGACCAGTGGGACCGCGCCCGTGAGTTCCGCGAGGAAGTTCAGCCAGGGATCGGGCACGCCGCCGGGGAGCAGCGCGTCCATATCGGCGGGGTGGTAGAGTCCCATCGCGTTGATGCCGGCGTGGAACACCGCGACGGCGAGGACGCTCCCGCCGGTGCCGTTGTACATCCACGTCCAGAGGATCGATCCTGCAACGATGGTGAACAGCCAGAGTACCTGCTGGGACGGTCCCCAGCCGCCGTGGGTCGTGGTCGCGTTCAGGAGGAGGGGCAGATGCCAAGCCGCCCAGGCGACGCCAACCAACAGGCTCGCCGAAAGCGCGCTGTAGCGCTCTTGCAGCAGCGGGAGCATAAACCCGCGCCAGCCGAGTTCCTCTTGGCCGCCGCCCCAGACGATCCCCCACGCCAACACGAAGAGGTAGATCGCGGGCGACGCGAACGATCCGAGGTCGATCGGGCCGCCGAGCGCGACGAAGAGCGCGCTGCCGACGACGAGGACGACGAGCGGGAGTCCGAAGGCCAGCGCCCACCACCGCGCCCCGATGTTCCACGCGAACGCCTGCGAGACCCACTGCCGGAGGCTACCGCCGGTGGCGGCGACCACGACCGCCGCGCCCACCGGCGGACCGAAGCCGCCGAACCCGATGAGGATCGAGTGCGTCCACGAGGCCTCCAGCCCGGTAGCCGCGAGCGCCCCCTGCACGGTCCACGTGAACGCGTACGTGACCGCGAGAAACGACGCGATCCGGTGGCGGTCCATCCACGAGCGGACCGCCGCGCGCCGCTCGCGACCGAACGCCGCGATTCCGGCGAGCGCACCGACGAGCGTCGCCGCGAGTATCGAGACCACCGCACCCTGTCCGAGCGCGAAGTGCGCGAGGACGAATGCGGTGACGAGCGCGCCCCCGAACACGGAGAGCGCGACGGCGAGGGACCGCTGGCGGGGGGCGTCCGCCGTCTCGAATCGCCACAGTACGAACGCGGCGACGACGGCACCGACGACGATGCCGGCCGGGATGCCGACGAACACCGAGAACGCGACGTACGGTACCAACAGTTCGGTGACGGCGACGAACGCCGCGAGGAACGCGGCGATACCCGCTGCCGCGGCGAGTCCGAGTGTCCGAAGTCGCATACGACCGCCAACGTGGCCCCCGGTGAAAAAAGGCGCCGCACGCCGAGCGGTCTCCCCGTCCAGCGCGGTAGAGACAGCAACGTAACACATTTCCTAAATAAATTTTATTTCACAGACATTAGTACGACGACGTGTACCATGGGCCTATTTAGTTCAGATACGTACTACTGCACGGTGTGCGGTGGGGAGGCACAGAGCTCGAACGCGGAGCAGTGCAGCCAGTGCGGGTCGGTCATCCACCACCGGTGTCTGAAAAACACCGGGAACGCGAAGAAGGAGGGTCGGTTCCTGCGGAGCGACAAGGTGAAACTCCGCTGTCCGGACTGCGGGAACGTCGGCTCGATCTGACCGCGACGACGAGCCGCTTTTCCGGTTCTCGTCGCCTCCGAGCGACGATTCGTCCGCGACTCAGGTAATCACGAGCCACGCGAGCAGGACGACGAGCCCCCCGAGCGACGTCGACGCGACCGCGTGAATGCGCAGCCTGTCGAGCAGCGCGTGGGCGTCGCCCGTCACCGAGAGCAGATCGTGGATCTCGCTGCCGATCTCACAGCGGGGGAGGAAGTCCATCGCGACGTGCAGGAACACGCCGGCGGCGAAGCCGAAGACGACCCCGCGGGTCGCCCCCGCGGCGGGGAGGGCGATCATCGAGGCGGCGATCCCGGCGATTCCCACCCCGGTCGCGGGTAGCAGCAACACTGAGGGGTCGCGGCCGGCGCTCGCGAGCCGTCGCGCGGCCGCGTAGCCGGCCGGCCCCTTGTGCGAGACGATGGCGAGTCCGAGAAGCGCCCCGAGTTCCGGCATATTGCCGTAGATGAGTCCGATGATCGCGCCCGCCGAGAACGCGTGTGCGGTCAGCTCCGCGACGGTCCGGTCCAGCGGGAGGTCCATGTGCGCGAGCCGGTGGCCGATCGTGTGGGAGGCGAAGCCCGCGAGCAGGCCGAACGCGACGCCGAATCCGCCCCACTGGGGGTGCTGGCCGATCGCCTGCGGCACCAGGAAGACGGCGGCGCTCGTCACCATCGCGCCCGCCGAGAGCCCGTACCCCCACACGAGCGCGCCGGCGCTCTCGTCGCCGCCTCGCGCGCCCACGGGCGCGGCGAGAGCCATCGCGAGGAACGCGACCCACGAGATGCCGACGAGCTTTGCGCCGCCGGCCGTTCCCCTGACTACCGCGAACACCGACAGCGCGACGAGGACTGCGGTCGCCACCGCCCCGAGCCGAGAGATCCGAGTCACGATATGAACTGGTTCGCCCGTCTTAATAACACTCACGCTCGCCGAGGCGTAGCTGTCGCCGGGGGCGGCTCGAAGCCGCCGGCCAGCCGATTTATGGTTTCGACGCTCCACTGTCCGGCTATGGACTCCCTCTCGGACCGCCGCTCGCTCGACGGCGCGGCCGTCGCCGTCGTCGGCGGCGGGTTCGGCGGCCTCTCGACTGCCTGCTATCTGGCCGGCGCCGGCGCCGACGTGACGCTTCTGGAGAAGAACGGACAGCTCGGCGGGCGGGCGAGCCGCCTCGAGATCGACGGCTTCCGGTTCGATATGGGGCCGTCGTGGTACCTGATGCCCGACGTCTTCGAGCGGTTCTTCGGCCACTTCGATCGGTCCCCCGACGACTACTACGGACTCACGCGGCTCGATCCGCACTACCGGATCTTCTTCAAAGACGGCGACCGCGTCGATATGGTCCCCGACCGGGCGGCGAACCGACGGACGTTCGAGTCCTACGAGCCCGGCGCTGGCGAGCGCTTCGAGGAGTACCTCCACAAATCGAGACAGAACTACGAGATCGGAATGGAGCACTTCGTCTACGAGGACCGGACGTCGGTCGGGGACTACCTCGACTGGGACGTGTTCAAGAACGCGCGCGGGCTCTCGCTCCTCGGCTCGATGCAGGACCACGTCGAGAAGTACTTCGAGCACCCGAAGCTCCAGCAGATCATGCAGTACACGCTGGTGTTTCTCGGCGGCGCGCCGAACAACACGCCGGCGCTGTACAACCTGATGAGCCACGTCGATTTCAATATGGGCGTCTACTACCCGGAGAACGGCCTCAGCGGGGTCGTCGACGGCGTCGTCGCGCTCGGCGAGGAACTCGGCGTCGACTTCCGAACCGACTGGCCCGTCTCCGAGATCCGCGGCCGCGAGGGCGCGTTCGCCGTCAGGTCCGGGGACGGCCGGGAGCTGTTCCCCGACTACGTCGTCAGCGACGCCGACTACCGGCACACCGAGATGGACCTGCTCCCGCCGGACAAGCGACAGTACGACGCCGACTACTGGGAGTCGCGGACGTACGCGCCCTCGGCGTTCCTCCTGTATCTGGGCGTCGAGGGCGACGTCGACCCGCTCGAACACCACACGCTCGTCCTCCCCACCGACTGGGACGCGCACTTCGAGCGGATCTTCGACGACCCGTCGTGGCCCGAAGATCCCGCGTACTACCTCTGTGTCCCCTCCGAGACCGACGACGACGTCGCCCCGGAGGGACACTCGAACCTCTTCGCGCTCGTGCCGATCGCCGCCGGACTGGAGGACACGCCCGCACTGCGCTCGGCGTTCCGAGAGCTCGTGCTCGACGACATCGAAGCGAACACCGGCGTCGCCCTCCGGGACCGGATCGTCGTCGAGGAGTCCTTCTGCGTGAACGACTTCACGGAGCGGTACAACAGCACCCGAGGAACCGCGCTGGGGTTAGCACACACGCTGCGACAGACTGCGCTGTTCCGCCCGCCGCACCGCTCGTCGGCCGTCGAGGGGCTCTACTTCACCGGGTCGTTCACGACGCCCGGCATCGGCGTGCCGATGTGTCTGATCAGCGGCGAACTGACGGCCGAGGCGCTCGCCGAGCGGGCCGCGGCGACGGCCGGGCGGTCGGGCTGACGGGATGTCCGGTCGCCTCCGCTATCTGCTGCGGCTGTCGCGCCCGCGCTTTTGGTTCTACCTCGCGGGGCCGGTCGTCGTCGGCGTCGCGTACGGATCCCAGACGGTCGGCGACCTCTTCACCGCCGCGAGCGTCGGCCTCTTCGCGTACTTTCTGCTCCCGGCGAACGTCTTTCTCTACGGCGTCAACGACGTTTTCGACGCGGATATCGACACGGAGAACCCGAAGAAGGACGGCAGGGAGACGCGCTGGCGCGGCGACCCGGCGGTCGCCGTGGCCGTCGCCGCCGCGGCGCTCGTGGGCGCGGGCGCGTTCGCGCTCTCCCCGCCGCTCGCGTGGCCGTACCTCGCGGGGTTCTTCGCGCTCGGGTTCCAGTACTCCGCGCCGCCGCTTCGGTTCAAGACGACGCCGGTCCTCGATTCGCTGTCGAACGGGCTGTACGTCCTCCCCGGAGCCGCCGCGTACGCGGCCGTCGCCGGCGCACATCCACCGATCGCGGCGCTCGCGGGCGCGTGGCTCTGGACGATGGGGATGCACACGTTCTCTGCGATCCCCGATATCGAGCCCGACCGGGCGGCGGGGATTCGAACGACGGCGACGGCGTTGGGCGCGGAGCGAACGCTCGCGTACTGCTTCGCCTGCTGGATCGCCGCCGCCGCCGCGTTCGCGCTCCTCGATGCGCGACTCGGCGCGCTGCTCGCGGTCTATCCCGCGATGGTCTTCGCCGTCCGGTTCGCGGATATCGACGTCGACCGCGCCTACTGGTGGTTCCCGGCCCTCAACACGGTCGTGGGAGCGCTCTTGACGCTCGGCGGTCTGTGGAGGCTCCTCCATGCGTGAGTCCGACGAGACTGGTGCCGGCGGAGCGGTTGCGGGTCGGCTCCCGCGGACCCGCGCCGAGTGGGAGGCGCGGCTGGATCGGCTCGTCCGCGAGAACCGCTTTACGATCGCGGTGTTTTTCCCGCTGAACGGGATCGTCCTCCTTCTGGCCAGCGCCGAGGGGCTCCTTCCCGCGCCGCTGGCGTTCAACGGGCTGTTGATCCTGCTCGGAACGCTCGTGATGCGCTCGCCGCTTTTCGTCGGCGTCCTCCCGATCACCGGGCGGCGGGCGGCCGCGGGCGTCGGCGCGTTGGCGCTGTACGCGTACGGGATCGAATACGTCGGCGTCAACACCGGCGTCCCCTACGGGGAGTTCTTCTACGGGGTCGACCTCGGGCCGACCGTGGCGGGCGTCCCGCTCGGGCTCCCGGTGTTTTTCATCCCGCTCGTGATGAACTCGTATCTCCTCTGTCTCCTGCTCCTCGGCGACCGCGCGGCACGCGCGCCGGTCCGGCTGCTGTCGGTGATCGCGGCGGTGCTGGCGATGGACCTCGTCCTCGATCCGGGCGCCGTCGCGCTCGGTTTCTGGGTCTATCCCGAAGGGGGCGCGTTCTACGGCGTGCCGCTGTCGAACTACGCCGGGTGGGTGCTCTCGGCGACCGTCGCCGTCGTCGCCCTCGACTGGGGGTACGACCGACGCGCGCTCGGCGCGCGCCTCGACAGCTGTGAGTTCCTGCTCGATGACCTCGTCTCCTTCGTCATCCTCTGGGGCGGAATCAACGCGTGGTTCGGCAACTGGGTCCCGGTCGGGCTCGCCGCCCTCTTCGGGCTCGGCCTCCTGCGAACCGAGCGGTTCGATGTCCCGCAGGGTGGGCTATGGGGGGACCGCGACCGCGACCGACAGTCGGAGTAGGGGGACGCGACTGCTCGCGCAGCGTCGGCGGGCCGACGACTACTCTCCGCGGCTGACGCTGCGGAGCCATCCGGTCAATCGCCCGCCGAACAGCCCCGTCGCGCCGGCGCCCGCTGTCCGCTCTACGGTGGTCCCGGGGTGCCCCGGGTCCCGTGCGGTCCCGGCGTCGTCGGGGTACGGGACGACGCTGACGCGGCGGAACACCGCGACGGGGTCCCGCTCGAACGACCAGTAGAGCCGGGTCTTCGCGAGGAGATACAGCTTTCGCGGCGTCGACAGCGACGGGGTCGCAGAGAGCACGTCGCAGTCGCGCCGCCGGATCTCGCGGTGGTGGTCGGCGTAGAGGACGGCCGAAAGCAACACGGCGAACTGGCAGTCCTCCGGGAGGTGCCGGATTCCCTCGACGCCCTCTCGGTAGAGCGCCTCCGCTCTCGTCAGTTCCTCGCACATCGCCTCGCGGAAGTTCCCGTCGTACTCGAAGTTCATGACCTGCGCCTCCGTGACGCCGTGGGCGCGGAGCGTCTCCAGCGGGAGGTAGATCCGGTCGCGCTCTTCGACGTCCTCGCGGACGTCCCGGAGGAAATTCGAAAGCTGGAACGCCTCCCCGAGCGCCGTCGCGTGCGGGAGCGCCTTCTCCGGGGCCGGGGGCCGCATAATCGCGGTCATCATCCGGCCCACGGCAGCGGCCGAGCCGTCCATATACGCTTCCAGATCCTCGTAGGTCTCGTATCGGTCCGTCTCGATGTCCGAGCGCATCGCGTCGATGAAGACCGTCACGTCGGACTCGGCGATGTCGTAGCGCTCGCGGATCTCCGAGAACGCCTCGAGCACCGGGTCGTCGGTCTCCTCGCGCCCGAGCGCCTGCCGACGCATCGCTTCGAGTCGCCGCCGTTGCTCGGGCGGGGGCGCCGTCTCCGCGGCGTCGACGACCTCGTCCGCGACCCGGAAGAAGGCGTACAGCACGTACGTCGCCTCGCGGACGCGCTCGGGGAGCACGCGCGTCGCGAGGTGGAACGTCTTCCCCGTCCGGCGCTGAATCGCCTTGCTCTGTCGGATCTGTGCGTTTTCGACCATCGTTACGTGTTACGGGGTAGGGCGGATCGTCGTGCCGTCGGACCACACATTTGTCATCTAATGGACGGACTGAATTCATATAACACTTCTCGCCGATTCAAGACAAATCGAGGCGCCGCGCCAGCAAACGGTCAGTAGACTTACGTACGTGGACCGGGACCGATCGGCTCACCAGAACGTGTCGCTACAGTCGTAGACGACGCCGTGCTCGGGGCAGACGTACTTGCAGTGGCGGTGGGTCATCGGTCGCTCACAGAGCGGGCACGGCCGACCGGGGAGCGTCTCTATGCGGTCGGCTCCGCCGCCTCTCACAGCGCCGTTGGCGTCGTCCGCGTCGTTCCCGCCCGAGCCGTCGCTCACGTCCGATTCGCCGGCCGCAGACGACAAGAAGGTTCGCGTTTTGCGGGCGCTCCGACTACCTTAGCACTCCGACCAGCCGCAGGACTCGCAGGTCTTGCAGCCCTCAGAGTAGTACAGCGACATACTGCCGCACTCGGGGCACTCGGGGCTCTCGCCGGCCGCGAGCAGGTCGTCGGTCGCGTCCGCGTCGCCGTCGGACGCTCCGGGCGCGTCGACGTCGACGCCGTCGGGACCCACGTCCGCCTCGCCGGTGTCGACCGCCGCGCCGCCGTCGGTCTCGCGACCCGACGCGACGTTCTTGTCGGCCTCCTCGGAGAGTTCGCTCAGGTTCTGCTGCTGTGGGTAGCCCTTCTCGATCTCGCCGTCGAGATACCGGCGCATCGCCGTGCCGATGGCGTCCGGGATGGAGTTGATCTGCTCGCCTTTGTCCCAGGCGACCTTCGGGCTCCGGATCCCCTGCAGTTCGCTCGCGATCTCGCTCGGATCAACGCCCGACCGGAGCGCCGTCGAGACCGTCTTCGCGAGGGCCTCGGTGAAGGAGGCGGTGAAACCGCCGGAGTTTCCGATGTTCGCGAACAGCTCGAACGGCTGGCCGTGCTCGTCCTCGTTGATGTTGACGTACAGCTTCCCGTAGCCGGTGTCGATGCGCTGGGTGACGCCGTGGAGCACGTCCGGTCGCGGCCGCTTCTTGCCGAGGTCGGTCTCGCCGTCGGCCACCGAGAGCAGTCGCCCGACCTCCTCGTCGAGGGCGGCCCGCACGTCCTCGTTGTCGAGGAAGACGTCGAGGCCGCCGAAGACCTCCTCGATCTGCTCGACGAGCGCCTCCGCGGCCTCGCTCTCGTCGGCGAAGTCCGCGTTCTTCGCCCGCGTCGTGAGGACCTGCTTCGAGCGCGTGCCGTCGCGGTAGACGGTCACGCCCTTGCCGCCGTTGCGGTAGATGTAGCGGTAGACCTCGTCCATGTCCTCCTTCGACGCCGAGTTCGGGAAGTTACAGGTCTTCGAGATGGCGGAGTCGACGCCCTCTTGGGTGGCACACTGCACCGCGGCGTGCTGTTTCCCCGAGAGGTCGCCGGTGACGACGAACAGCTCCGAGATGGCGTCGGGGACGGTCGAAAGCGAGGAGACGCCGCCGAACTCGTTCGCGGCCATCTGCTCTTGGGCCTCCTCTTTCACGGCGTTGACGTCGATATCGTTGGCCTCTAAGACCCGAAGGAAGTAGTCGTCGAACTCGACGAGCATCTCGTCGCCCTGCACGTCGTCGGAGACGTTCTTGTAGTAGGCGACGTTGTAGATAGGCTCGATCCCGCCCGTCGTGTTGCCGACCATCGAGGTCGTCCCGGTCGGGGCCACAGTGGTCGTGTTGTGGTTCCGGATCGGGAAGCCCTCGGCCCACTCGTCGGCGTCGAGTCCGGTGTGGTGCTCGAACCACTCGCGGTACCGGACCGGGTCGGCGTACTTCGAGTCGTCCCAGTCGGCGAAGGCGCCCCGGTCTTGAGCGAGTTCGTGGCTGGTCCACTTCGAGGTGTGGTTGATGTGGGTCATCAGCTGGCGGGCGACCTCGTTGCCCGCCTCGGTGCCGTACTGGATGCCGAGCTGGATGTACAGCTGTGCCAGCCCCATCACGCCGAGTCCGATCTTCCGCATCTCGCGGACCTTCTGTTCGATCTCGGGCACCGGGAAGTCCGACATCGTAACGACGTTCTCGAGGAAGTGCGTCCCCCGGTCGATGCGGTAGTCGAACTCCTCCCAGTCGATGGCCTCCGCGAGGAACGCGTCGACCGCCTCACCGACGTCGTCGTACGCGTCGCCGTGTTCGCCGTACCAGACGCGCCAGTCGGGCGCGTCGAAGTCGACGAGCGTCGAGAGGTTGATGTGCCCGAGGTTGCAGGCCTCGTACTCTTCGAGCGGCTGCTCGCCGCAGGGGTTCGTCGCCAAGATGCGATGCTCCGGGTGCTCCTCGACGTCGAAGGAGTGCTTCTTGTTCACGCGCTCGAGGTAGATGACGCCCGGTTCGCCGTTCTCGTGCGCGCCGTCGACGATCTGGTCCCACAGCTTCTCGGCGGGAATAGAGAGGACCTCGCCGACCTCGACGTGCTCGCCGAGACCGAACATATCGTACAGTTCCTTCGTCTCGGGGGTCGCGACGTGCGGTTCCTCCGTCCGCGGGTTGGTGAACGTGAACTCCTCGCCTTCGAAGAGCGCGTCCATGAAGCCGTCAGTGACGCCGACGGAGATGTTGAAGTTCGAGAGGTGCCCCTCGACCGCGTTTCGGAGGTGCTTTGGGACGTGCCCTTCCTCGTCGATCAGCTCGCGCGCTTCCTCGAGCGCGTCCGCGAAGGAGTTGTGGGTGAAGTCGTCTGGGTCGTTCAGTCGGAGCGTGTGCGCGAGCGAGACGTCCTTGTTCTTGGCGTGAAGGAACTGGATGACGTCGGGGTGGCTGACCCGCATCACGCCCATCTGCGCGCCGCGGCGCGCGCCGCCCTGCGCGATGGTCTCACAGAGCTGGTCGTACGTCCGCATGAACGTGATCGGGCCCGAGGCGATGCCGCCGGTCGAGCCGACCGCGTCGCCGTAGGGGCGGAGCCGCCAGAAGGCATAGCCCATACCGCCTCCGCTCTGGAAGACCTCCGCGGCCTCTTTGGCCGTCTGGTGGATGTCGGTGATGTCGTCGTCGGGCGAGTCGACGAAACACGCCGAGAGCTGCTGGAGCTCGTCGCCGGCGTTCATGAGCGTCGGCGAGTTCGGCATAAAGGAGAGATCCTCCATCAGCGTCTCGAACTCCTCGCGTTTTTCCTCTACGGCGGCGCGGATCTCGTCGGGGAGTTCCGGGACGATGGTATCGTACGCGAACTTGTTGACGTTGTAGACGGAGAGCGTCGTTTCAGCCTCGGAGTCGGCGGCGACGCCCGTGCCGAAGACATCCGCGGCGAGTTCGTCCCGACGCGGGTGGTCGGGTTTCAGCTGCTCGGGCGTGACGGTGACGTCGACGCCGCGGCTCTCGGCCTCGAAGACGGCCTCCGCGAGTGCGACGTTCTTCGCGACGCGCGGAAAGAGCTCCTCTTGAGACTCCTTCGGATCGCCGTTCGCATCCTTGCGGAGGTACCGCGCCGGGAGAATATTGTGGTAGGCGTTCGCGGTGAGTCGGTCCTCGAGCGTCTCCCCCTCGGTCCGCTTGACGGGCAGTTCCAGGTCGCCGGCTCCCTCGGGCGCGTCGGTCATCTACTGTTCCTCCCGCCCAGTGCGCTCGCACCGGACGATATCCGCTCGTGTAACTGGCTCGGAGTCGGTCATTGTAACGATGGCTTGTGAGTGTGGCAGGTCGGTTAAGGCTTCGGTATCCGGCACTGTCTCGGTTCCTATCATCCCCAATACCGTAGACTCAGCCGACGCGCCACGCGTTCAACGCAACGGGGGTTCGTATGGGCCAGTGGATCATCAAGGTTCGCAGACCGAGGCGAAAGTGAAGATGGAGCACAGAACACCCACCGCAGTCGTCCGATTATCCACGCGAACTGAGGGGGTGTTGAAACGGCTTGATCGGCGGGCGAACGGCGACCGTACGACGGTCGGTCCCGTTCGAAAGAGAACGTAAGCGGACGTTACCGCGTGAATGATCACATTTAATACCATTCTCGATTCTGCAGTTCGGAGCGGACCCCGACGCCGCTTTCGTTCCCGATCGCCCATAGACTTATTCCCCGTCCGGCGATACCGGCGGGTATGATGCCCATACTCGAATCGGCGGTGGCGTCGGGGATCCCCCTGCAACTGGGCGGGCTACTGTCGCGGCCGCTCGGGCAGGCGCTGGCGGTGATCATCGCGATCGCGGTCGTGATCATCGTCGGACGCATCGCGCTGAAGATCGCCTGGCGACTCGTCACGATCGCCGCGGTCGTCGTCGGCGCGCTGCTCGTGCTGTCGTTCTTCGGGATCAGCGTCCTGTAAGGGACTGAAGCGTCACACTGATTACTCTCGTCTCTTCCCGCCGAGCGCCGTCAGCGGGGGTGGCGCTCGGTGGTGAAAAGTGAGAGTAATCGGAATCGGTTGTCGATCCGAGGCCGTCTCAGGCCTTCGCCGGGTCGTCTACTCGCCGGCCGAGCACGCACTCTTCGAGGAAGTTCCGGACGACGTCGTGGCCGACGGCCGTGAGGACAGACTCGGGGTGGAACTGGACCGCCTCGATCGGGTACTCGCGGTGGCGGACGCCCATCACGAGGTCGGTCGACCCCGTCGGTTCGCCCCGGCCGTCGGCGACCGCGTGCGTCGTCGTCGCCGACACCTCGAAGCAGTCGGGGACCGCCGTCGCGACCAGCGAGTGGTAGCGGCCGGCCTGAAAGCCCTGCTCGAGCCCCGCGAAGACGCCGCGGCCGTCGTGGTCGACCGGGTACGCCTTTCCGTGGATCGGCTCCGGGGCGTGCCCGATCTCGCCGCCGTAGGCGTAGACGGCCGCTTCGAGCCCGAGACAGACGCCGAGCGTCGGCGTCGTCTCCGAAAGCGACGTCAGCACCGCGTTGGTGACGCCGACGTCGCGCTCGTTCTTCGGGTGTCCCGGACCGGGGCTGATGACGATCGCGTCCGGGTCCAGTTCCCGGAGCTCGTCGAGCGAGGCGGTGTTCTTGCGGACCACCACCTCGACGCGCTCGCCGTCGATCCGCTGCTCGGAGAAGTACTCCACGAGGTTGTACGTGAACGAGTCGAAGTTGTCGACGACGAGGAGCCGGAGCGTCATCGGCCCGCCTCCTCGGGCGCCGCTCCCGACGGCGGTTCGCCCTCGATCCGCTCGATCGCCGCGAGGACGCCGCCCATCTTCTGTTCGGTCTCCTCGTACTCGGCGGCGGGGTCGCTGTCGGCGACGATGCCCGCGCCCGCGCGGACGGAGACGACGTCCTCGCCGTCGCGCCGGTCGACGGTCGCGGTCCGGATCACGATCGCGAAGTCGGCGTCGCCGGACCACGAGTAGTAGCCGACGCCGCCGCCGTAGACCCCTCTGGGAACCGATTCGAGGTCGTCGATGATCTCCATCGCGCGCACTTTCGGCGCGCCGGTCAGCGTCCCGGCGGGGAACGTCGCCCGAGTGGCGTCGAACGCGTCTCTACCCCCCGCGAGCGTGCCCGTCACGGTGGATTCGATATGCTGGACGTGGCTGTACTTCAGCACGTTCATGAACTCCTCGACGCGGACGCTCCCGGGTTCGGAGACGCGGCGGACGTCGTTGCGCGCGAGGTCGACGAGCATCGTGTGCTCAGCGCGCTCCTTCCCGTCGGCGAGCATCTCGCCGGCGAGCCGCCGGTCCTCGACGGGACTCGTGCCGCGTTCGCACGTCCCGGCGATCGGGTTCGACACGACGCGTTCTCCGCGGACGGAGACGAGCGTCTCGGGGCTCGCGCCGACGACGTGGCGGTCGTCGTGGCGCAGCAGGTACATGTACGGCGACGGGTTGACCTCGCGGAGCGCCTCGTAGAGGCCGACCGGGTCGACCTCGCCGCGGAGTTCGCGGACGCGAGAGATCACCCCTTGGTAGATGTCGCCGTCGAGCACGTGGTCCTTCGTCGCTCGCACCGCTGCCTCGTACTCGTCTCTCGGCCCGGCCGACTCGCCCGTTCGGACGAACCCGCCGGTCTCGGGGGCGGTTGCCTCCGCGAGCGTCGTCGCGACGGACTCGGCCTCCGCGAGGAGGTCGTCGTAGACGTCGCCGGGGTCGTCGTCGGGACCGATCACGGGCGTGAGCACCAGCGACACCGACGAGCGGGCGTGATCGAACGAGAGCGTCTTCGTCGTGAGGACGAACTGGGCGTCCGGCGTCTCGGTCTCGGGGCGCTCCAGGCCGACCTCCGAGAGCCAGAGGTCGTAGACGGCTTCGTAGGCGAGAAAGCCGACGAGCCCGCCCCTGAGTTGCTGGCGGTCGTCGTCGGGGAAGCCGACGCGGGGCAGTTCCGGGAACGTCACCCGGAGTCGGTCGAGAACGTCGGTGTCGGCGTCTTGGGAGCCCTCCGCCACCACGTACCGTGCCGCGCGGCCGCCCAAGCGCTCGACGTCGGTCCCGTCGGGGTCGACCGTGACGACCGCGTCGGGGTCGTAGCCGACGAACGAAAAGCGGGCGTGGCGGTCCGCAGTCGCGTGGTCCGGCGAGAACGCGCCCGCTGGATCGCTCGAGGGGGTCTTCTCGGCGCTCTCGAGGAGAAAGCCGTAGTCGCTCCGGTCTGCGAGCGCGGCGTAGGCGGTCAGCGGCGTCACGTTTGGAAGATCGGCCGTCAGGTGCGCGACGACGGGGCCGTCCGTTCCGGCGACGGCATCGGCGACCGTCTCGATGAAGGGCCCGCGGGACTTCGACAGCGTCACGTCTTCGGGGTCGATGGCGCTCTCAGTCGAATCGACGTCGGATTCGGCCCTCATAGGGACATTCCCCCGGCTGACTGCGCAACCTCGTCGCGGTCGGTCCCGGCGCCGGTCGCGTTCGCGACGAACGCCCGAACGGCCTCGCGGTCTTTTCGTCCGCCGGTGCGCTCGACGCCGCTCGCGACGTCGACCGCGAACGGCCGGACGGTCTCGACCGCCTCGGCGACGGTGTCCGGGGTCAGCCCGCCAGCGAGAATCACCGGCGCGTCGAGCGCCGCGGTCACTTCGGCGGTCGCCGCCCAGTCGTGCGTCTCGCCGGTCCCGCCCGCGCCCGCGTCGTCGACCGAATCGACGAGGACCGCGTCGACGGCCGGCGCGACCGCGCGGGCGCGCTCGGGGTCCGCGGCGTCGACGGCGGCGACGACCGACGACGGAACGCGCTCGCGGATCGACCGGAGGTCGTCGGCCGAGAGGTCCCCGTGCAACTGGAGCACGTCGGGCGCGACCCGGTCGGCCGCCGCGACCGCCTCGTCGACTGCCGCGGGCATCGTCACGAGCGTCGTCGTGAGAAACGGCGGCGCGGCGTCGAGCATCGCTGCGGCCGCCTCCAGAGACACCTCTCGCGGCGTTTCGACGGGAACGTCGGCGACGACGCCGACGGCGTCCGCGCCGGCCGCCTCGACGGCGCGCAGGTCGGCGTCGGTCGTCACGCCGCAGATCTTCACCCTGACCATCGGCTCAGTGCTCCACCGCGGCGTCGATCGACTGACATAAGTCCTCGAACGTCGACGCGGCGTCCCCCTCGTCGATCGCGCTCGCGGCCGTCTCGACGCCCTCTTCGACGCTATCGGCGATGCCGGCGACGTAGATCGCCGCGCCGGCGTTCGCGAGAATGATGTCGCGTTTCGGCCCGGTGACCGCTCCCGTCACGATGCCGCGGAGGTCTTCGGCGTTCTCCTCCGGGGACCCGCCCGCGACGGCGTCGATCGGCGCCGAATCGAGCCCGATCGCATCGGGCGTGATCGTGTACTCCTCGACGTTCTCGCCGTCCACCTCGGCGACGACGGTCTCGTCGTGCAGCGCGATCTCGTCCATCCCCGATCCGTGGACGACGAGCGCCCGTTCGACGGGCATGTGCGAGAGCGCGCGGGCGAGTATCGGGACGAGGTCCGGGTCGTAGACGCCGACGACCTGCGCGTCCGCGCCGGCGGGGTTCGTCAGCGGCCCGAGGATGTTGAAGATCGTCCGCATCCCGAGTTCCTTCCGCGGGCCGATGACGGCCTTCATCGCGGGGTGGAACACCGGCGCGAGCATGAACCCGATGCCGTCGCGCTCGATGGCCTCCTCGACGGCCGGCGGTTCGGCCTCGACGTCCGCGCCGGCGACCTCCAGCACGTCCGCGCTCCCCGAGGAGGAGGAGACAGAGTAGTTACCGTGCTTCGCGATCGCCACGCCCGCGCCCGCGGCGACGATGGCGCTCGTCGTCGAGACGTTGATCGTGTCGAAGTCGTCGCCACCGGTCCCGACGATATCGACGAGCGGATCGCGGTCGGGATCGATCGTCCGCGCGGCGTCGCGCATCCCCTGCGCGAAGCCGGCGATCTCGGTCTCGGTCTCCCCCTTCGCCCGCAGCGCGGCCAGTAGCGCTCCGATCTGCGCCTCGGTCGCGTCCTCGAAGACCACCGTTGCGGCCTCTCGGGCCTCTTCCTGCGTCAGATCTGTTCCCTCCGTCGCGCGTTCGATGTAGTCTTGAAGCGTCATAATGATCACCGATGTACTAGTTCGTGTTGTAGTGAACAACTTCGTTCATCAGTATAAGGCTGTCGGAGCAGCGGATGAGATCCCGACGACACCGCCGGCTGCGTGGATTGAGGCAGTGACCGCGTTGAGCAGATGTGCAGTCTGGCACGGCACATCGATGGGGCCGTGACCGACCGCACGTCGAAAATCGGACGACCGCGACGCGCGTTCCCGAAACGAAACCTTCAATTACGTTCCGGGGAAACGGAGTAATGCGCTCAGTCGAGAGCGAGTGAACGCAGATCAGGCGGGTTGGTGGTCTAGGCTGGTTATGACACCTCCTTGACATGGAGGAGGTCGGCAGTTCAAATCTGCCCCAACCCATTACCTTTTAAAGAGAATCACACCACTCCGGAGTGATTCCGAAAGTCGTGTGCGAGTGTGGCAGGCTCCGAACGAGCGAGTTCACGACCATCGTCGAGGGGCCGGTCGGACGTGTCGCTGGGCACGAACCTTTTAGCACTGGTGTCCGAGCGTCGGATATGGACCTCGACCTCGGACTGGAAGGCAACGTCGCGCTGGTCACGGGGAGTGCGACCGGCCTCGGTCACTCCTGTGCGGAAGCGTTCTCGCGGCAGGGGGCGAAGGTCGCCCTCGCCGCGCCGAACCTAGACGACCTCGCGTACGCCAGCGACAGACTCCACGCCCTCGGCGAGGGTGAGATCTTCGGTCTCGAAGCCGACGTTCGAAACCCCGACCACTTGGCGGCCCTCGTCGAGGAGACCGTCGAGCAGTACGGCGGCATCGACCACCTCGTCACGGGGCCCCGACCGCTCGAACCGGAGCGGTTTCTCGACGTCTCCGACGAGGACTGGTTCCGAGGGTTCGATCGGCTGTTCATGAGCGTCGTCTGGGCCATCCGCGAGTCCTACGACCACCTCGAAGACTCCGATCAGGGGACGGTCGTCACCGTGGCCAATCCCGCGATCCCCGGATTCGCCGACGAACTGTCGGTGGCGACCGCGTACGGGCGGGCGGTCCAAGGTCTCACTGAGAGTCAAGCCACGAGGTTCGCGCCCGACGTCCGCGTGAACGCAGTCGTCCCGGGCCCCCACGAGACCGAAGACCTGGAGACGTTTCTCGCTCGGCGCGTCGAGGCCGGCGAATTCGCCGACCTCACGTCGGCGTGGGAGGCCGTGCTGGCGGACTGTCCCTACGAGTCGCCGGGGGATCCCCTCGACCTGGGAGCGGTGGTCACCTTCCTGTCCAGCCGGCACGCGAGCTTCGTCAACGGCGCGACGGTCCCGGTCGACGGCGGGTCCGGGCGCTGAGAGTCGGACCCGAAACCGGACCTGTCCGCGCGAGGCGCGGGCGGTTCGACCGTTTCCGAATCGCTGACGACGTCTCACTCCGCAGCAACACCTATAGTAGCGTTTGCAAGTCTTCACTCATCTGATCGCACGACTGCGTGCGATCGAATGCGCACTCGGTTGCAAACGCTACTATAATAACAATCGCCCGGGCGGTATCCGTATGACGCGGATGCGCCGACAGGTGGTGTTCGCCCAGTGAGCTTCGACCGCCGGACATACCCGAGTTGGGGGCTCGTCGGCTCCGGAACCGCCGGTCGCCGAGTCGCTTCGCAAATCGTAGCGCGCGGGGAGACCGACGCCGTCGACGATCGCGTGGTGTTTCTCGACACGGGACACGCGGTGAGAGGGGGGACGCTCGATCGAACGGCGTCGGCGCTGGCGATCGGCCGGGGGGAGGTCAACGACCGGCACGTGATCACCCTGGATCCGACGGGCGTCGGCGGCGACTTCCTCGAGGCCGAGCGCGCGATCGAAGCGCGCGCTCCCGAGGTCAGCGCCCGGATCTCTCGCACGCTCGAGGGGGCCCGGGCGGTCGTCCACCTCTGCGGCGTCGGTGGGGGAACGGGCGCCGGAACCGTCCCGTTCCTCGCCGAGCAGCTCTCGGACGCGTTCGAGCCGGACGGTCTCGCGCAGTTTTCGCTCGCCGTCTGGCCGTTCGAGCACGAGCCCACTCGACGGCACTTCAACGCGGTCTGTGCGCTCTCACGGCTGGTGGCCGGCGACGAGGGCTCCCCGACCGCAGATATGACGATCCTCGCGTCCAACTCGCGGCTGGCCGCTCTCGCGAGGTCGACCGGAGCGTCGCCCACGGGAACGACACCGGCGAACGACGTCGGTGCCGGCGGGGATCTGACAGCGATCAACGAGCGTCTCGCGACCGCGCTCGAGTTGGTTTTCGAATCGGGAAGACAAGGCGACCACGTGATCACGCCGAGCGAGTACGCCGCGATCCCGCGGCGACGTGGCATCGCCCACGCCACGTTCGGGACCGCGCTCGGCGAGCCGGTCGAGTCGGACCTCGAGTCCGCCATCGAGCGCGCCACCGAGAACGCGTTCGTGCCGCTGGATCCGTCGACTGCCGAGGCTGTATCCGTCGTCGTGCGCGCCCCGGAGCCGCGGCTCGCCGCCGGCGACGTGACGCGGGGGGAGCTCGAGGAGGCCGTCGCGGCGTGGGAGAACGCGCGGGGGATCCGCGGCGCTGTCGGTACAACGAAGCTCGTGAGCGCGTCGGCCGCGTCCGAAGCCCTCGACGTGCTTGTCTTCCTCGGCGGGTTCGACCTCGATCCGCTGCTCGACCCGTCCGTGGAACGCTACGAGCGCGAGCGGGAGTTCCTTGACGACGCCAACCACCACAAGTATCTCGAACACGCCGACCGAGCGGCGAGCGATCTCGAACGCTACCGTTCGGACTGAGTGGCGTCGCGACGGCGGATTCCCGATCGGATCGTGACCGCAGCACCCGGGGTGTCGACCGCGCACCGGCGACCGGCTCCGACAGTTTCCGGGATCCGGGATCGAGGGGAGGACTTAACCGCGTCATCGGCATACGCGTGGGCGTGGAGTCGCCGTACGACGTACTCGATATCGACGCCGACGCCGACGAGGACGAGGTCGTCAGGGCGTATCGAACACGGGTGAAGGAGGCCCATCCCGATCACGGGGGGTCGCTCGCGGAGTTCGAGCGCGTCCGGCGGGCGTACGACCACATCACCGCCGGCCGCGACCCGACGACGTTCGAGGCGCGTCTCGGCGACGGCCGCCGGGGGACTGGTGACCGCACTGATGGTAGTGAGCCGAGCGCTGCCGAGACCGACGAGACCGCAACCGCGGCCGACACCGACGAACCGGCGGAAACCGCGGACGCCGACGAGGAGCGCACGCTCGGACCCACGGTCGAGTACCTCGATTATGCGGTCCTGGAATCCCACGGCTGGGAGCTGACCGACGACGACCTCTTCGAGAAGGCCGAGGCGGCCGACCTCGACGTCGACAGACACGGCATTCTCGTCGTCCAACCGCGGGAGACCCTGCTCGAGGCCGCAGAGCGCTACGGGTTCTCGTGGCCCTACGCGTGCCGGGGCGGCGCGTGTGCGAACTGCGCGGTCGCCGTCGTCGGCGGCGAGGCGGAGATGCCGGTGAGCACCGTTCTGACCGACGAAATGAAAGATCGGGGGATCCGACTCTCCTGCATCGCCGAGCCGGTCACCGACGATCTCCGGGTGGTGTTCAACATCGGGCGGCTGCCGGCGCTCGCGGAGCTCCGACTCCCCGCAGAGCAGTTCACGAACGCGCGGGCTGACGACTGACCGATCAGCGGGAAGCGCACCGTATCGCTGCCGTCCGCGTCGTGAGAACGGGGACGAAGTTTCAAGACAGCGGCCGGCCTACGTCCGAACGGAGGCTACTCCGACTATGGATATTACTGATATTGCCACTCCTGATTTCGTGGAAGTCGACGCCGGCAAGCGCTTGGGCAAGATCCGCGCGATATTCGAGCGCGAGAAACCGCGGGGAATCGTCGTCACCGAAGACGGCGACTACGCCGGCGTGATCGGCGAAAAGCAGCTCGTGCGGTCCCGGATGGAAGACGACACCAAGGCCTCCGTCGTGATGAAGTCCGCTCCGCACATCGACCGACACGAGGACGTCCGCGAGACGGCCCGAATGCTCGTCGAGGGCGACGTGAACATCGCGCCTGTCTTCGAGGGTGAGAAGCTATACGGCGTCATCACCGGCGACGCGATCCTCAAAGCGGTCATCGACAGCCTCGACGCTATCGCCGTCGCGGACATCCTGACCGAGGACGTCGTCACCGTCGGAGAGAAGTCCCGCGTCGGCCAGGCGATCAATCAGCTCCGCGAACACAGCATCTCGCGGCTCCCCGTCGTCGACGAGAGCGGCGACCTCGCGGGGATCGTGACCACCCACGACCTCGTCGAGTTCGTCGTCCGCGACGACACCCGACAGGGCCGCGGCGACCGCCGCGGCGACCTCGACCGGATGCTGGATCTCCCCGTCTACGATCTGATGTCCGCGCCGGTGATCACGGCGACGCCCGAAGAGACCGTCGACGCCGTCGTCGAGCGGATGTTCGAGAACGACGTTTCGGGGCTCGTCGTGACCGATTCGGACAGTGAGACGGTGCAGGGAGTCGTCACGAAGACCGACGTGCTCCGGGCGCTCACGTTCACCGAGGAAGAGCGGATGGACGTCCAGATCACCAACGTCAGCCTGCTGGACACCTTCTCTCGCGAGGAGGTCGTCGAATCGATCACGTCGGTCGTCGACAAGTACCAGCAGATGCAGGTCTTCCACGCCCACGTCCGCTTCCACGAACACAAAGAGAAGCTCCGCGGGACGCCGCTCATCCAGTGTCAGATCCGGCTGCGGACCAGCCACGGGCAGGTCGCCGGCAGCGGCGAGGGCTACGGCTCCGAGCACGCGTTCCACGTCGCGCTCGACAAGCTCGAGCGAAACGTGCTCGAGATGAAGGGTATCAACGCCGACGAGCGGTACCGCGGACAGCTCATCCGGAAGCTCGGCGAGCTCTGAACCGGACGGAACTGTCTCTCTCGGCGCTACAGTTCGGCGCTCTCGAGCCCCGTTCCGGTGATCGCGAACGTCGCCGACTCGCCGGCGGGCTTCGAGCGGTGCTTTTCGAGCGTGGCCCGTCGGTTGCCGCCGCGGAACCGATCGAGGCGGACGACGGCGCCGGTCCAGTGTTCGAGCGTGTGCCCGCCCAGCGGTCGCGCTCGATCGGTGTCTGGATCGGTGAACACCTGGTTCGTGATGACCGCCGCGAGGTCGTGTTTCCGCGCCAGCGAGAGCAGGTGTGTGACCTGACTGGCGACGCGGCGGAGCGAGTCGCCGGCGTCGCTGTCGCCAGTCCGTTCGAGCCGGTAGAACCCCGTCGCGCTGTCGAGGACGATCAGATCCGCGCGCTCTGCGAACTCCTCGGCGTCGCGGACGGCCTCCTCCTGTTCCTCGAAATCGTGGGCCGCAGAGACGATGAGCCGGGAGGTGACATCCTCGATGGACTGCTCCGCGCCGGCGGCTGCCTCCGCGAGCTGTCGGAAGCGGTCGACCGAGAGCCCCTCAGTGTCGATGTAGACGGCGGTCTCCCCCGCGGCCGCGACGCGGACGGCCGCCGAGAGCGCGACGTTCGTCTTGCCCGCGGCCGGCGGGCCGTAGAGCTGCGTGACGGTGCCGCGCTCGAAGCCGCCCCCCAGCAGCTCGTCGAGCGGCCGACATCCCGTGGTGAGTGCGTCGGACACGCGGGCATCTCGGTCGGCTTCGGCGAAAAACCCCCCGGTCGGTAGGGCGGGCGGTCGGAGTCGCGTCCCGGCGACGCGAGCGCTCGCCGCCGCGGGCACGACAGCTTTTATGTCGAGACGCCGAAGGTCCGTTAGTGATCGTCGTCGCGACCGACGACTTCGAGCTGTATCACGACGTCGTCGACGAGCTGCGAGAGCGCGGGGTGGCGTTCACCACCCGGGAGCCGGGCGCGACGCTCCCCGAGCGGACGCGAGTAGTGATCAGCTCGCCCGACGACGCGCTCTCGGTCCCGGCGGGCATCGAATCGGTGGTCGCGACGGCGGGCGACGGCGGGGCCCGTCGCGCCGTCGAGAGGGCGGTCTCGATCCTCCGCGGGGGCGGCGGTCGGACGGTCGTCGGCGTCGACCCGGGCACGCGGCCGGGTCTCGCCGTTCTCTCCGGCGACACCGTCGTCGCCGCGTTTCAGGTCCCGCTCGCGGACGCGGTCGACACGGTCCGCCGGGAGGTCGCGGACGCGCCGGACCCGCTCGTCCGGATCGGCGACGGCGCGCGGCTGCAGGGCGCACAGCTCGTCAACGACCTCGACGACGTCACGGTCGAACTCGTCGACGAGACCGGGACCACCCCGTACCTCGGCACGGGTGCGCGCGGGATGGGCGACGTCCTCGCGGCGGTCAACATCGCGCGACTCCCCGGCGACGAGATCGGCTCGCGAGAGATCGAGCCGACGGCCGGGGAACTCCAGCGCATCAAGGACCGATCGCGCCGTCAGTCCGCGGACGATCGGACCATCGACGAGGGGCTCGCCCGGCGCGTCGCCGCCGGCGATCTCACCGTCGCGGAGGCGCTCGAGGCGCACCGCGGGCGGGACCGGGGCGTCGCTGATTCTGGGGACGCCGACGAGTAGCCCGTACGTGAAGTGTCGAGTAGACCGCGCGAGAAGGGACGAGACAGAGCGGACCGTACGAGAGACGACGACGGTCACCACTCACTCGACGTCTCGAACCGACGCCTCGGCGCGTCGCATCACCTCTCTGACCGACAGCCCGGTCGCCTCCGCGACGGCGAGCGCGTCGTCGTACTCCGCGCTGTAGTCGTACGGCTCGTCGGTCTCGTCGCACGCGACCTTGACCGCGACCTCGTGGGTCTCGCCGTCGACGTCGAGCGTGGCCGTCCGGAACGAACGCGAGGCCACCCAGCGGTGTCCCGCGCCGTGTTCGCGGATCCCGAGCGTCCCCGTCTCGACCGCGAGGCGGTGTGCGACGCGTTCTGCGTCCTCGGGTCTGACGATCACCTTCACGAGGTGCCCCGGCCGGGACTTCTTCATCGTCGCCGGCAGGACGCTCACGTCGCGCGCGCCGGCCTCCTGCAGGGTCGACTGGAGGCTGCCCAGCACCTCCGGCGCGGCGTCGTCGAGGTTCGTCTCCAGCACGGTGATCGCCTCGCGGGCGAGCCGGTCGCCGCCGTCGCCGACGATCGCTCGGAGGACGTTCGGCCGGTCCGGGAAGTCGTATCCGCCCGCGCCGTAGCCCGCGGCGTCGACCTCGAGCGCGGGCAGAGTGTCGACGCCCGCCGCCACGTGCGCGAGGATCGCGGCCCCCGTGGGCGTGAGCAGTTCGGAGTCCACCGGCCCGCCGCGGATCGACCAGTCGGCGTCGCCGGCGATCTCGACGACAGCGGGCGCGGGGATCGGGTACTCGCCGTGGGCCATCTCCTTCGTTCCCCCGCCGGCCGAAAGCGGTGTCGTCACGACACGCTCGACGTCGAGGTCGTCGAGCAGGAGCGCGACGCCGACGACGTCCGCGATGGCGTCGTCCGCGCCGACCTCGTGGAAGTGCGTCGATGCGAGGTCCGTGTCGTGCACCGTCGCCTCGGCCTCGCCGAGACGGCGGAAGATCGCCTCGGCGTCGGCCTCGACCGACGGCGGGAGCCCCATCGACCCGACGATCTCGACGACCTCGGTGTACGTGCGGTGTGGGCCGTGGCCCTCCGCGGGCGTCGCACTCGACGGCGACGACTCTGTGGAGGGGTACTGGTCGTGCGAATGACCGTCGTCGTGTGAATGCGTATGGTCGTGTGTGTGTTCGTGGCCGTCGTCGTGTGCGTATTCGTGGCCGTCGTCGTCAGCGTGGTCGTGTGCGTGTTCGTCGTCGTGAGAGTGACTGTGGGAGTGGTCGGCGCCGTGAGAGCGGTCGTGGCCGGCTTCATCGAGGAGCACGCGGACCCGCGTGGCGGCGATGCCGTTCTTGTCCACGGTCTCGACCGCGTAGCGGACGTCGAGTGCGTCCTCGACGGGCGCGAGGGCGTCGGCGTCCGCACCGGCCGCAAGCAGCGCGCCGAGCAGCATGTCGCCGCTGGCCCCCATCCGGCCGTCGAAGGCGAGTGTTCGCATACGCGCTCACTCGTCCCGCGGAGGCAAAATTCCACGCATCGCCGACGCCGCGCTTCGACGGCGCACCGCGAACAGGTCGATGCCGCTGTCGGTAAGGATTAGTATCCTCGAAGCCAACGATGACATAGAATGTCACAGTCCGGGTCTGAGTCCCGCACCGGCGATGTCAGGGAAGGACTTAACCCCGGTCGTGACCGACAGGCGGGACGTATCCCCGCGACCTAACTATGAACGAAGTTCAACTCGAAGTGGCGAAAGCGTACCCGAACGACTCGGGCCGCGGCATCGCCCGTCTCGACCCGGACACGCTGCTCCATCTGAAGCTCTCACCGGGCGACATCATCGAAATCGAGGGCGCCGAGACCACCGCGGCGAAGGTGTGGCGCGCGGACCGGCAGGACTGGAACACCGACACGGTCCGAATCGACGGGTTCACGCGACAGAACGCGGACGTCAGCATCGGCGAGCGTGTGACGATCCGCAAGGCCGAGGAGACGAAGGCCGAGAAGCTCGTCCTCGCGCCGCCGGAGGAGGCGAGCGTGCAGTTCGGCTCCGACGCCGCCGGGATGGTCAAACGGCAGATCCTCAAGCGCCCGGTCGTCGAACGCGACATCGTCCCCGTGATGTCCTCGACGAACCACCCGTTCATGCGGTCGCCGGGACAGGCGATCCCGCTCATCGCCGTCGAGACCGAGCCCGACGGCGTCTGCCTCGTGACCGAGGACACGGAGGTCGAACTCCGCGAAGAGCCCATTTCGGGCTTCGAGAAGACCGGCGGCGGGATCACCTACGAGGACATCGGCGGGCTCCAAAGCGAGATCCAGCGCGTGCGGGAGATGATCGAACTCCCGATGAAGCACCCGCAGATCTTCAAGAAGCTCGGGATCGAGCCGCCGCAGGGCGTCCTGCTGCACGGGCCGCCGGGCACGGGGAAGACGCTGCTGGCGAAGGCAGTCGCCAACGAGACCTCCGCGAGCTTCTTCTCCATCGCGGGCCCCGAGATCATCTCCAAATATTACGGCGAGTCCGAACAGCAGCTCCGGGAGATCTTCGAGGACGCCACCGAGGAGTCGCCGTCGATCATCTTCATCGACGAGCTCGACTCGATCGCTCCGAAGCGCGAGGACGTGACCGGCGAGGTCGAGCGGCGCGTCGTCGCCCAGCTACTCACGATGATGGACGGCCTCGAAACCCGGGGACAGGTCATCGTCATCGCGGCGACGAACCGCGTCGACAGCGTCGACCCGGCGCTGCGCCGACCCGGCCGCTTCGACCGCGAGATCGAGATCGGCGTCCCCGACGAGGTCGGCCGCAAGGAGATCCTCCAGATCCACACCCGCGGGATGCCGCTCTCTGACGACGTCTCCCTCGATCACCTCGCCGACGAGACCCACGGCTTCGTCGGCGCGGACATCGAGTCGCTGACGAAGGAGGCGGCGATGAAGGCGCTCCGGCGCTACCTCCCGGAGATCGACCTCGACGAGGAGGACATCCCGCCGAGTCTCATCGATCGGATGATCGTCAAGCGACAGGATTTCCAGGGGGCGCTCGCGGACGTCGAGCCCTCGGCGATGCGGGAGGTGCTCGTCGAGCTCCCGAAGGTGTCGTGGGACGACGTCGGCGGGCTCGAAGACCCGAAACAGACGGTCAAAGAGAGCGTCGAGTGGCCGCTGACGTCGCAGGGGCGCTTCGAGCGGATGGGGATCGACCCGCCGAAGGGCGTGCTGCTGTACGGGCCGCCGGGAACGGGGAAGACGCTCATCGCGAAGGCCGTCGCCAACGAGACGAACGCGAACTTCATCTCCGTGCGCGGGCCGCAGCTGCTCTCGAAGTGGGTCGGCGAAAGCGAGAAGGCAATCCGCCAGACGTTCCGGAAGGCCAGACAGGTCAGCCCGACGATCATCTTCTTCGACGAGCTCGACAGCCTCGCGCCCAGCCGCGGCGGCGAGACGGGCAACAACGTCTCCGAGCGGGTCGTCAATCAGCTCCTGACGGAGCTCGACGGCCTCGAGGAGAACGGCAACGTGATGGTGATCGGCGCGACGAACCGACCGGACATGATCGACCCCGCGCTCATCCGCTCGGGGCGGTTCGATCGCCTCGTGCTCATCGGCCAGCCCGACGAGGAGGGCCGCGAGCAGATCCTTCGGATCCACACCCGTAATTCGCCGCTCGCGCCCGACGTCAGCCTCCGCGAGATCGCCGAGATCACCGACGGCTACGTCGGCTCGGATATGGAGACGATCGCCCGCGAGGCGGCCATCGAGGCGCTTCGTGAGGACGCAGACGCCGATGAGATCGAGATGCGGCACTTCCGACAGGCCATCGAGTCCGTCCGGCCGACGATCACCGACGACCTGATGGACTACTACGAGCAGATGCAGGATCAGTTCAAAGGCGGCGGTCGCGAGGGCGTCGGCGAACGCCGGGGCGGCCGGATCGGCTTCCAGTGAGGCGCCCGGAGGCCGTCGGGTAGCGAAGACCGGGCGTATTTCCTCCGCTTAGCCGCGAACCATCCGCGAGCAGCGCCGTCACTGCCGTCCCGACCTGTCGCCGCGCGATTACCACAGGATCAATCGGCCGAACACCTCTCCAAATTTTCATTAAGTAACCTCGGCGTAACCACCTGAAACCGGTGTCAGCGAGAGGTTAAGTGGCTTCCGCGAGTATCGTCTGCTGACGACACTAACGCAGAGAGACACTAATGACACAGCTAAAATCAGACTACGTAGACGACGCCGAAATCGACGACGAACTGGACGACCTCCCCGAGGACGCGACCATCGACGCCGCCGTCGAGAACCTCGAATCACGCGGCTTCGAGGTCGTCGTCGTCGACTCGTCCGACGACGCGCTCGAGACGCTTCAATCGCACATCCCCGCGGGCGCGTCCGTGATGAACGGCCACTCGACGACACTCGAGGAGATCGGCTTCGACGACTACCTGAGCGAGGGCGACCACGAGTGGGAGAGCCTCCCGGCGGAGATCTGGAGCATCGACGACGACGAGGAGCGACAGGCGGCCCGCCGCGAGTCGCAGACGGCCGAGTACTTCCTCGGCGGGATCAACGCCATCGCGCAGACGGGCGAGCTCGTCGCGGCCGATCGATCGGGCAGCCGGATCGGTGCGTACCCCTTCGCCGCCGAAAACGTCCTCATCGTCAGCGGCGTGAACAAGATCGTTCCGACGCTGGAGGCCGCGCTCGACCGCCTCGAAGCGGTCGCTTATCCCCTCGAAAACGAGCGGGCTCAGGAGGCCTACGGCGTCGAGTCCGCGATCGCCAAACAGCTCATCTTCCGGCGGGAACTCGAAGAGGGCCGCACGACTGTCGTGCTCGTCCGGGAACAGCTCGGGTACTGAGCGACGACTGGCGACGAAGGTACTGAGCGACGGTCGGTGGCTCGGGCGCTCCGGTCGTCGAGCGACGGTCGCGAAACGATCTCCTGCGCAGCGTGGGGTCACTCACCTGACGATCGTCACGGGGACCGGCGAGCGGCGGGCGACGTGTTCGGCGACGCTCCCGAGCACGAGCCTGGAGACCCCCCGCCGGCCGTGGCTCCCGACGACGACGTGATCGATGTCGGGCTCTTGGGCGGCCTCGACGATCGCCACCGCCGGACGGCCGACCTCGATTGTGGTTTCGACGGCGAGGCCGCCGAGGCGTTCGCGGCTCTCGGCGAGCAGCTCCTCGGCCTCGGTCTTCGCCTCCTGATACCACTCCTCGGAGCCGCTCGGGAGGACGCCCGCACGGTAGCCCGCCTGCACCGGGTTGATGACGTGCAACAGCGTCACCCGGGCGTCGTCCCACTCAGAGGAGACGAACTGGAGCGCGTGCAACGACTGCGGCGAGCCGTCGACCGGAACGAGCACGTGCCTCGGCATAGCTTCGCCTACAGCGGGGGAGTATAAAAAACGGGGACCGAGGAACGAGCCCACGCCGAACCGCGTCGCTCGCTACTCGCCGTGCCGGGTGAGACAGACGGGGAGCCCGACGAGTTCGACCGGCTCGGAGTTGTCGGGCGAGTAGACGACCAGCTGGCCCTTCTCCATATACGGCACTTTGTCCTCCAGCGCCGGCGGGATGTTGACGCTCTTGATCGCGTCCTCGTCGCCGAGGTTGAGCACGAGCCGCGTGTTGATCTGCTTGAACACCGACTCGGCGACGTCTTGGGGGTCTTGGGTGACCAAGAAGAGCCCGAGCCGCTCTTTGCGCCCCTGTTTGGCCGCCTCGGTGAACTTCGAGATCACCTTCCGCGCCTGGACGGTGTCCGCGTCCGCGAGGAAGTTGTGCGCCTCGTCCATTCCCAGAAGCAGCGGCGTCTCCTTGATCCGCTCGGAGTCGGGCGCGTTCGAGAGCTTGTCGTCGATCAGCATACTCGACACCGCGAGGACGAACAGCTCCTTCGCGCGGCTCGAAGAGAGGTGATACGTCGGAATCACCGTCAGCCCGCCCGGACGGACGAGCTGGTGATCCAGTTCGGTGATCGGCCGTGCCGACTGATCGAAGACGCCGTCGGGGACGCCGTGGACGCGCCGCTTGACCGCGTCGAACGTCGCCTCGTGCACCCGACCCGACTCGTCGAGCTCCTCGCGCAGCGCCGGGTCGTCGAGGAACGTCAGGAACTCCGCGTAGGTGCCGGCGTTTCCGTACTCGCGGAAGAACCGTTTGAGCAGGTGGACGAGCGCGGGGTACTGATTCTCGTTTAGGCTGCTGCCGGCCACGAGCCACGGTCGATCCCGCGCCATCGAGAAGGGAATCGTGAACTCGAGTTGCTCCGCGCGGTGGTTCTCGCCGCCGTAGGGGACGCCGTCCTCCTTCGGCACGAGCGCGACCGTGTCGTCGTGGCCGCCGTGGACGATCCCCTCGCGCTCGTAGCGCCGCCTCGTTTCCCCGTCCATCGCGGGGTTGTCGTCGTGCATCTGGGCGTACTCGTCCTGCGGATCGAACTGGACGACCGCGAGCCGCGCCGCGCGCCCGTCGTCCATCTCGTAGGTCCGGTCCTCCGCCAGCAGTTGCCGGAGGACGTTCTTCGTGGCGTGGGTCTTCCCCGACCCCGTCCCGCCGGCGACGAGGGTGTGTCGGAACACCAGCGGGTCGCCGTCGGTGTAGTCGTCGCGCAGGCGGTAATCGATCGTCGGCGGCTGCGCCGCGGTCCGAACCTTCTCGCCGCCCACCGAGAGGTGGCCGAGGAAGATCCCCGAGGAGGGGATCTTCAGCCCGGTCTTGATCTGCTCGGGGTCGGTCGCCTCGGCGACGACCGCGCCGGGCTTCGGGACGCGATCGACCATCCGCCGCTTCAGGTCGCTCTCGTCGGCACCGCCGCCGGCCTCCGATCCGTCGCTCGCGGACCGCCCGCCGTCTTCGAACAGTACCGCGAGCGGGTCGAGCGACGCGACGAACTTGTAATCGCGCTCTTCGAACGCCTCGCGGCGCATCGCCCGGCGGGCGTGGATCTCGGTCGCGTCGTCGGTCTGGAACTCCTGGGCGTACTCCAAGGCGGTGATTCGCGAGAAGAGCAGCTCATCGTCGGGATAGGGAACAAGGAAGTACTTCCCCAGCCGGACGGTGTCGCGGTTGCCGGTGGTCACGTACGCGCGGAGGGTCGTGTCGTCGCCGTCCTCGGCGACGCGCAGCCCCTGCGAGACGGCGATCGCGCCGATCCCGCGGTCTCGTCCCGCCGGCGCGGCGTCGTAGCGCTCGAACGCGACGTCTGCGTCGCCGCTCACCGTACCGCCGTCGGCGTCGCCGCCGCTCACCGTACCGCCGTCGGAATCAGCACCCGCAGAGCCGCCGTCGGCGCTTCCGGCGCCGCCAGCGCCTCCGGACGGTGACGTGGTCGACTCGTCCGACGGCGCGTCGGCGTCCAGGTCCGACGTGCCGACCCCCGCCGGAGCATCCTCCGCGTCCGATCGCCCGCCGTCGTCCCGACCGGACGAGCGGTCGTCCGACCCGGGCTCGAAGTCTCCGAGATCCATCGTATCACCACTGTAGTCGGCGGCGACAAAAACACCCCGCACGGGCGTCGGGTTCGGACCGTCGGTTCGACGGCCGCTCGTCGTCGACCCCCCTGTCGCATCTCGTCGTCGACCCCCCTGTCGCATCTCGTCGTCGACCCCCCTGTCGGGTCCCCGTCTCTCCGGCCGCCGGACGCCTTTTGCCGCCGGGGGCCCTACATCAGATATGCTTCTCGTGCGCGGCCACGCCGGAGGGACGACCCTCACCGGGACGATCTTCGAGCGCGGCGAGCGCGCGCCCACGTACAAGGGCGCGCCAGACGAGGACGCGCCGTACGTCTGGGTCTGCGACGAGTTCTACGAGGTCGAAAGCGGCGGCTCGCAGACGGAGATCGGCGGCGAGACGGTCCACGTCGCGTTCGAGTCCCCGATGCCGCGCGGATTCGAGACGCGCGACCGGGCGCTCGCCGCGGCGAAGGAACACGTCCGAACGCAGTTCGCCCGCGTGGGGATCCCCGAGTCCGACGTCGAGATCGAGGTGCTGAAAGAGGAGCCGGGCGCAGAGCGCCCGTAACCGTGGTCATCGCTGGCTTCTCGCCCGCGAATTATGGTAGCGTTTGCAAGTCTTCACGCATCCGATCGCACGCGTCGTGCGATCGGATGAGCAATCAGTTGCAAACGCTACGACAGGCTACTCGACGTCTCCCCAGCGAACATCGTCGTACCGCGTGACCTCGTCGCTTTCGAGCGTCTCGGCGAACTTCCCGCGGAGCGAGGACTTCTCGCGCGCGCTGATCCTCGCGAGCGTGTCGGCCTTCGCGACGGCCTCGGGCGGACCGCGTCGGGTCGCCACGTCACCGAGGAGCTGGCGCTCGATCGCCTCGCGGGTCTCCTCGTCGCGGGCGAAGGCGTAGGGCGTCTCGATCCGGTAGAGGACGTCCGTCTGCGGCTCGTAGACGACGAAAAAGCACGTCTCGTACAGCTCCGGATCGAGGCGGCGCTCGACGCCGTAGGCGTCGCCGTCGGCCGCGACCGTCGCGTCCGCGCCGCCGCGGGAGACGAACCAGTTGGTGAACGTCAGCTCGCCCGTCCGCCTTCCTTCGGGGCCGTGACCGCGATCGGTTGCCGACGGACGCCCGCCCGACTCCGTCTCTCGGCGCTCGAGCAGCCGCGTGAAGAACGCCGCGTCGTCGGTCCACGGCACGTCGATCCCGTCCGCTTCGCGATCGCGGAGCGCGCCGACGATACGCTTGGAGGCTGGGTTCTTCACGAAGCCGCAGAGCGGGACGTCGCGTTCGACGAACGACTCGACGAGCCGGACGTAGTTCTCGACGATCGAACGGGGTTTCAGCTCCTCGGCGATCGCCCGGAGGTCGGCGTCTCTGTCCCGCCAGCTCAGCAGTTCGACGGGGTACAGCGGACCGTCGAGCACGAGCAGGTCCGACACCGCATCGGCGTGTTCGAGCGCGTGAGAGCTCTCAGCGAGGTAGAGCGCGAGCGCGTGGACGATCCGCTCGGCGTAGCGGTTGACCCGCGGGACCGAGATCACGCGCCAGCGGCAGTAGCCGTCGTCGACCTTCCGCCACGGCTCCTCCAGTTGGACGGTCTCGTCGTTGAGGTGCGTCGCCGCGACGATGCTGCGGCGGCGGTGCAGGTCGAGATCCGACGGCACGGCGGCCATCGCGGCTTGCGCGAGGTCGACGACGAGCCCATTCTTGAACGTCGTGGGGTTGATCGTCCCCGAGTCGAGGCCGTGGACCGTCTCGAACGGCGTCGGCGCGAGCGCGACGTCTTCGGCGTCGACCGCGCGCAGCCGCTTTTCGTCCACGGGTTCGAGGACGACGCGTCCGTCGGGGCCGTAGAGCGGATCGAGAAAGCCCTCCCAGATCCGCGCCGCGACGTCGACGTGGTCGGCGTCGTCGACCTGCCGCGCGAGGTAGGCCGCGAGGTCGGCGATGCTGTCGACGTGGACGGGGTCGAGTGTCACGTGTCCCCGTTACGGCGAGACGAGAAAAGTCATACGTCCCGGCGCCCTACGGACGCGCGTGACGATCTCCGCGGTCGGTTTCGACCTCGACGAGACGCTCGCCGTCCCGACGCGGGACCGGGCGACGATCCTCGCGGACGCCGCCGAGGCTACCGGTGCACCGCCGCTGTCGCGCGAGTCGTACCTCTCGGCCCATCGCCGGAACCTGACCCGCGAGACCCGAACGCCGATCTTCGCCGACCTCCTCGCCGACCACGACACCGATACCGACACGGACCCCGCGAGCGTCGCGACCGCGTACCGAGAGGAGATTGCCGACGCGCTCGTCCCCGTCCCCGGCATCGAACCGTTTATCGAACGCCTGCGCGCGGAGTACCGGGTGGGACTGCTCACCAACGGCCCGCGCGTGGCCCAGCGGGACAAACTGACGACGCTCGGCTGGACGAACGCGTTCGACGCGGCGCTCGTGACCGGCGAGCTCGACGCCGGCAAGCCGGACCCGGCCGCGTTCGCCGCCCTCCTCGAAGCGCTCGGCAGCGACCCCGGAGAGACGGCCTTCGTCGGCGACGACGTCGACGCGGACGTCGCCGGGGCGGCAGACGCCGGGCTCGTGCCGATTCAGGTGCTCTATGAGGGCGGGCCGGACCCGTCGCCGCGCGCGGCGGCACATCTCGACCGAGCGCAACTCGTAACGCGGCTCCCGGACGTGCTCGCCGGTCTGTGACGGTGACTAGCTCACCGGTCCGTGGCGCTCATTGGTCCGCTGTGTTGTTCTCACCCCGAGCCGCGACGGCCCGAAGCGCCGGCAGCAGCCATTTCACCTGCGCGCCGTCCTCGACGTACACGACCGTCCGCGTGGCGTCGCCGTCGTCTCGCTCCGCGCGCAGGCTCTCCTCGCGGGCGATCTCGGCGACAGAGTCGGTCGCCTCGATGTCGGCGTCCCGTGCGAACTCGACGCGAACGCGCTCCGGTTCGACGAACACCGACGCGGCGCGTTCGCCGTCACGCTCGATCGAGTAGGCGAACGCGCCCGCTGACGTGGGTTCGACGTCGGGATCGGCGTCCGCGACCGCGAGCGGGGCGAGGTCGTCCCCGTGGCCGGTCACCTCGGAGGCGAGGAACTCCGCGATTCGACGCCCGTCCGTCAGCCGCTCTTCGACCATAGAGAGCCATTCGATACGCGCCGAAAAGAACGCACCGTTCGTGGGTCGGTGTGCGCTATTCGCGGGTTGGCGCGCTCACGAACCGACGCGCGCGATCGACGGTCGACTCGGGGAGTTACTCGCCGAGAGCCTCTCGCGCGGCCCGCGCCGCGTCGCTGACGTCGACGCCCTGCTGGCGCGCGTAGAGCGCCGCGGCGGCCTCCACCGAGATCGCGAGTCGCCGCTGGCGCTCGTTCACCGCGGCGACGGCGTCCTGCTTGTCGTGACCGGCGGCCACGAGCGAATCGAGGATGCGCTCGAACGCCGACTGCTCGCGGAGGATCGACTCGTCGGGCTCGTACTCCTCGGGAACGGACACCGCCGCCGGGTCGAACTGGGCGACGACGTCGCCGCCCTCGCGCGCGAGCAGTCCCCGGCCGGCGGCCACGTCGATGAGGCGCTTGGCTTGGTCCGGCGAGAACCACTCGCGGTCGAGCGAGAGCGCGACGACGAACTCCCCCTCGCCGAGCCGCGCCGCCCCCTGCTGTTTGAACGGGACGGCCACAGCCACCTCGAGGCTCATACTCGCTGAGGGGAACCGGGCCACAAGGAACCCTCGGTTTTCGGTTCGAGCACCCGCCCACCGATGAGCCGAAGTCGGATCCCGCGGCCCCGGGTCGGGCTGTTTGACGTCGTCGGTCCCACTCAACCGCGATTCGATGGACTACGACTCTGACGGGTCCGTGCGTCGGGATTTGAGTGCCCACAGGACGAGGACCACACCCTCCAGTCGTGCCGCGGTGTAGACCCACGAGCGCAGCTCGACGTCGTCATCAGCCGCCGCGAGATCCATCCAGAAGTTGACGAACGGTCGAGGGGCGATCAGTTCGACGAGTCCGAATGCCAGTGCCGCTGCTCTGAGGACCATATGAAAACCTCGCCCGGGCAGGTGTTAGCTCTTGCTGTCACATTCGTCGGGGAAGACGACCGTCGCACCCGCCGCGATCGGCGCCAAGAGCCCGGCTACGACGACGTCGGGATCGGCGAGCGATCCTCGAACCGCCATCTCGTTTCCGGACCGCAGCTCCGCGTCGGAGATAACGCTCGCCGCCGCGGAGAGCGCTTCCGCGTGGGTGTACCGGCGGTCGCCGGCGGCTATGAGCGTGTCACCCCCATCGACGCTCGCGGGGTGGATCGCGGGGTTTTCGCTCCAGACCTCCGTCTCCCAGTGCGTGGTCGCGGGATCGCTCGGTCGGTCGCCGTAGACGGCGAGGTGATGGCCCGGCGGGAGATTGAACTCGGCCTCGCGGTCGGCCGGCGCGACGACGGCTCGGGGCGGGTCACTGTCGTCGACAGTGTCCGAAAACCGCGTCACAGCACCCAGTTGTGCCGCACCAAAAAACGTCAGCACCGGTTCCGGGAGGGCGTCAGGAACCACGAGGACCGTCTCGCCCTCGCGGACGCCGAGGTATCGGAGGACGTTCCCGGCCTTGTACGTGGTCGTGACGAAGTCGCGGTAGCTGTACGTCCGCCCGGACGCGTCCACGCGGAGTGCGGGTCCGGACGTTCTGCGGTCGCGAGTGAGGAGGTCGCCGACCGTCTCTGGGTCGGGACACGGCGCAGGGAACTCACCGCTGTCTCCGTCGTCGGCGGTGTCGCCCCCCTCGTCGGCGTTCATACCGGGCGGTCCGTCGGCCGAACGCAAAACGGCGTCGACAGCGACTGGGCGGTCGTGTCGTCGACGCTTCCCGCGCTTATGTGACCCTCAGGAAGACGCCGCCCCGCAATCAGGGCGCGCCGGCGACGACGAGCGTGCTCGGCTCCTCGGCGTGGAGCAGACGGCTCGATTCGGGCGCGACGCGGACGGCGTCGCCGGCGTCCATCGCGATTTCGTCGCCGTCGACCTCGAGCGTCGCCGCGCCCTCGGCGAGGTAGTACACCTCCTCGTGGTCGCGATCCTCGTGGTCGTGCTCCATGCCGGTCCACCCCTCCTCGGCCTCGATCACGGTGAACCCGAGGTTCTCGCAGTCGAGCGCGTCGCGGAGGAAGTACATTCCGGGGGCCTTCTCGTCGCCATCGGCGTAGTTCGATGTCGTGTATGCCATACGGGGACCGTACGGTCGAGAGGCACGTCAAAGTGAGGGTTCACCGCGCTCTGGTGCGCGCTCCTGCTGCGCTGCCCGAAGTGCCGCCCGCGACCGGGCGAACACGGGGCGCGGCCGGTTCCCCGGTCGGATCACCACAGTCTTAGCCGACGGCTCACTACTGAGAGACAGGATGGGTTTCGCGGAGACGTACCAAACTGTCTTCGTTCTTCTCGCGGTTCTCGTCGGCCTCGCACTCGGGCAGTTGTCTGGCGTTTCACCCGTCGCAGATCTCCTTATCCTCCCGTTTTTGATGGTAATGATGTTTGCCGCGTTCGCCGGAATTCCACTCTCCCAACTCCGTTCGGCGTTCCGAAACCGTCGGGTGGTGGGGGCGAGTCTTCTGGTCAATTTCGTCTGGAGTCCGCTGTTGGCGGTGGCACTCGGTGCGGTCTTCCTCCGAGATCACCCTGCCCTGTGGGTCGGACTCATTATGCTCTTGGTGACGCCGTGTACCGATTGGTATCTCATCTTCACCGACATTGCGGGCGGCGACGTGCCGTTGGCAACCGCGATTCTCCCCTACAACCTCGTTCTCCAGTTGATGCTTCTTCCGCTCTACCTGTACGTCTTCGCGGGAGAGCTGGTCGCGTTACCGGTGGAGCTACTGGTCGAAAGCGTCGTTCTCGTCCTCGTCGTTCCGCTCGTTCTCGGCGGGACCGCTCGATGGGTACTGACTCGTCAGATGGGTCACCAGTGGTTCAATCGGCGGTTCCTTCCGAAGTTGAGCCCGCTTCAAATCGGTTTTTTGAGTCTCGCTATCGGTGCGATGTTCGCCTCACAGGGAAGGGTTATCCTCGATTCGCCTGGACTGCTCGCTCTCCTTGCCGTCCCCGTGATCGTCTTCTACGCGATCAACCTCGGTGTCGGGTTCGGCGTCGGCCGAGTGCTCTCGTTCTCCTACAGGGAGCTGGTCTGTTTCAACAACACGATCCTCTCTCGGAACTCTCCGACAGCTCTCGCGATCGCGGTCGTCGCATTCCCCAACGAGCCGCTCATCCCGCTGGCGCTGGTCATTGGGCCGCTGCTGGAACTCCCGCTTCTCGGCGTGATCGCGCAGGTCCACATCGCGGTCAGAGACCGAAGCGGGTGGCCATTCGCTTTTCGATAAAACCGATCTGTCGGCTCACCAGCACTCGCGGCTTTTTTCCCACCAGGTTTTTTGGCCGGGGTCGAGCGCCGACGAAGTCGGCGCGAGGCCCCGGTTAAAAAAGGTGGGAGTTCTTGATCTTCTCGAAGAAGCCCTCGCTCACGTCGACGTCCTCGCCGCCGGCCTCCGCGAAGGCTTCGAGCGCCTCCTTTTGCTCCTCGTTGAGGCTCTCGGGCGTCACGACCTGTACTTGGACGTACAGGTCGCCGCGGCCGCGACCGCGGAGGTGCGGCATCCCCTCGCCGCGGACGCGGAACTCCTCGCCGCTTTGGGTGCCCGCGGGGACGTCCAGTTCGGTCGTCCCGTCGACGGTCGGCACCTCGACGGTCGCGCCGAAGACCGCCTTCGGGAACGAGATCGGATGGCGGTGATAGAGGTCGTCGCCGTCGCGCTCGAACGCCTCGTGGTCGCGGACCGCGACGTCGATGAGCAGATCGCCGTTCGGGCCGCCGTTCTCGCCGGGCGCGCCCTCGCCCTCCATCCGGAGCGTCTGTCCGTCGCGGATCCCCGCGGGGATGTCGACAGAGAGCGTCGCCTCCTCGCGAGTGATGCCGTCGCCGCGGCAGGTCGAGCAGGTCTCGCTGTAGGTCTCGCCGGTCCCCTCACAGCGCGGGCACGTCCGGGTCTGTTGGACGCGACCGAGCGGCGTGTCGCGGACGGACGTCGTCTGCCCTTGCCCGTTGCACTCCGGGCAGGTGCTCACGTCGGCGTCCGCGGGGTGGCCGCGGCCGTTGCACGTGGTGCACTGCTCCGGACGGGTGACCGTGAACTGCTTTTCGACGCCCTCGTAGACCTCTTCGAGGTCCAACGCGACCTGTGTGCGGAGGTTCTGTCCCTGTCTCGGGCGGTTCCGCTGCTGTCTGCCGCCCTGTCCGCCGCCGCCGAAGAACTGGCTGAAGATGTCCTCGAACGGGCTGCCCTGCCCGCCGCCGCCCATTCCGCCGAAGGGGTTGCCCTGTCCGCGGCCGCCGGCACCGCCGCCGACGCCCCCGCGCTTTTCGGCCTGCTCGAAGCGCTCGTGCCCGAGCTGGTCGTACATCTGGCGCTTCTCGTCGTCAGTGAGGACCTCTTTCGCCTTCTTGACCTGCTTGAACTTCTCCTCGGCGTCGGGTTCGTCGGAGACGTCCGGGTGATACTCGGTGGCCTTCTTTCTGTAGGCCTGCTTGATCTCGTCCTCGGTGGCGTCTCGCGAGACACCGAGCACGTCGTAGAAGTCCTCGCTCATTCGTTGTGAGAGTCATTGTTCGTTGAGCTACTTCAACCGAACGGGTTGTCGAGGCCCGACAGCTGCGAACGGTGGCGGCCCGACGTAGGGACCGAACTTTTGTACTCACCGATCGAGAAGCGGATATGAAAGCCGTTCAACTTTCGTCCCACGGGGATCGCGACGTGATCGAGTACGGCGAGTTCCCGGATCCGGAGATCGGTCGCAACGAGGTGCTCGTGGACGTGAAAGCAGCGGCGCTGAACCACCTCGACGTCTGGACGCGCCGCGGCCTCCCCGGGCTCGACCTCCGGTTCCCGCACGTGCCGGGAAGCGATATGGCCGGCGTGGTCGAAGAAGTCGGCGAAGACGTGACGCGCGTTCAGCCGGGTGACCGGGTGGCGGTATTCGCGGCACTCTCGGGCGAGGCGGCGGCCGAGATAACCGGAGACGCCGCCGATGCCGGTGACGCGGAGTTCCCCCGGCGGGACGACCTGACGCTCTCGCCCGGGTTCGCGATTATCGGCGAGAACACCCCCGGCGTCCACGCGGAGTACGCGGCGGTCCCGGCGTCGAATCTCGTTCCGGTCCCGGACCACGTCGACTGGGAAGTCGCCGGCTCGGCCGGACTCGTCTTCGGGACCGCTTGGCGGATGCTGGTCCACCGCGCCGAGGTGAAGCCGGGCGAGCACGTCCTCGTCCACGGCGCGTCCGGCGGGGTCGGCCACGCGGCGGTTCAGATCGCCGACTACGCAGGCTGTGAGGTGTACGCCACCGCGTCGTCGTCGGAGAAGCTCGATTACGCGGTCGAGTGCGGCGCGGACCACGGGATCAACTACGAGGAGGCCGACTTCGCGGCGGAGATCGACGAGCTGACCGACGGCCGGGGGGTCGACGTCGTCGTCGACCACATCGGCGACGCCACCTACGCGGGGTCGCTGAAGAGCCTCCGAAAGGGCGGTCGACTCGTCACCTGCGGGGCGACGACCGGGCCGAACCCCGATGCCGACCTGAAGCGCATTTTCTGGAAGCAACTGTCGGTGATCGGGTCGACGATGGCGACGATGGGACAGGCCGAGGAGGTGCTCGACCTCGTCTGGCAGGGCGTCTTCGAGCCGCGCGTCCGCGCGACGCTGCCGATGAGCCAGATGGCGCGCGCACACGAGATGATCGAGAACCGTGAGGGCTTTGGCAAAGTAGTGGTCATCCCCGACAGTGAACTCTGAGAACGACGACGGGGGATACGTCCACCGCCCGGGCGGCGACGGGGGAGTCTCCGCCCCCTCGGCGGCGGAGACGGAGACGTCCGCCGATGGGACCGCGGCGGGCGGCTCCGACGACCTCGGCGTTCGCGGGTGGGTCCTCGTCACCGTTCTCGCGGTGTGTACGCTCGTGGTCCCGGGAATCATCTACGTCCGGCCCGGAATCCTCTCGGCGATCGGCATCCCCTACATCGCCTCGCTGCTCGTGCTTCCGCTGCTGCCCGCCGCCGCGTTGGGCCTCGCCGCCGTCTGGGCGATGACGGCCGCAGAGGACCCCGAGTAGCGACGCCAGTCCCAACTGATTGCGCTTCGACTTGTACGTTTCCGAAAAGACTTATCCCCGAGGGTGTGTGACATCCTCTCGCACAGTATGTTCGAAACGTTCTCCGCGAGCTACTACCTGGGGAAACTGTACGTCGAACCGTCCGACAGAGACGTCCCCGCGATCCAGCGGGCGGATCACGAACAGGTGAACGAGCGCCTCTACGGCGACGACGGGGTGTTCCGCGTCGACGCGCCGCTCGTGATGAAACTCGACAGCGGCCACATCCCGGTTCTCGGCGACGAGGCGGTCCCGTCGGGGACGCTCGCGATCCCCGAAGCCGCCTCCGACGACGACCTCCCGGCCGAGCGGGACGTGTTGCTGGCGACCGCGGACCGCGCCGCCGAACTGCTCCGGTACTCCGGGTACCGCTTCGGCGACGACGAGGCCGTCGCGTAACGACGCCGACCACGCCGGCGGACGGCACAACCGTTCATATAAGTGGTCCGCGGTCGCGCGTGGAGGTATGATCGACGAGTTGCTCGGACGCGCGGAGCTCAAAGCCCGAATCGAGGAGCTCGAGGAGGAAAAACGGCACCTCGAACGACGGGCCGAGGCCGAAGAGGAGCGCCGCTCAGAGGCGGCGAGAAAGCGACAGGAGGCAGAAGCCGAGATCAACCGCCTCGAAGACCGGATCGAGGGCCTCGAAGAGCGCGTCGAGCGGCTCTCGGTCGACGACGACGCGGACGTCTCGTTCAGGGGCACAGCGCGGCTCGGCGGCGAGCGGCGAGACGAGATCCTCGCTCGGCTTTCGTCGTTCGAGACGGGCGCGGAGGGCGCGCTGACCGCGATGGTCACCGACGACGTTCCCGACGCCGTCTCCGACGCGCTCGGCGATCGTGCGGCGCTCGTTCGGCGGACCGCGCCGTGTCTCGTCTGCGTCGACGACGCCGGTCTCGTCGCGGTCGCGCTCGCCCCGCCGACGCCGCCCGCGCCGTTCGCCGAGTGGGGCGAGTCGTTCAGGCTGGAGCGGTCGTGGTTCGCGCCCGTCGAGCCGACGTGGGTCGCGCTCGTCCGCTCCGACCTGTTCGCGCTCGGCGTCTACGACGGCGAGTCGGTCGCGCTCGTCGACGACATCGAATCCGACGTGATGGGGGCACACTCGAAGGGCGGCTTCTCGCAGGCGCGCTTCGAGCGCCGACGCGACCAGCAGGTGGACGAACACCTCGACCGGGCGCGAGAGGCCATCCTAACGCACGTCGAGGCGGCCGAACGCGGCCCAGCCGCGGTGCGCGCCGACGCGGGCGACGGGGGCGGCCCGGCGGCCGTCGAGGGGTCGACCATCTCGCCCGGCGCGGACTTGGTCGTCCTCGGGGAGCGGACGGTCCTCGGGCAGTTCACCGATATCGCAGACCGGACCGCGGCCGTCGACGCCACCGGCGACCCGGCCGACGCGCTCCGCTCGGCCGTCCGCGAGTTCTGGACCGTCAGGCTGTCGATCCTGTGATACCGATTGTTCTCACCGTGTACCGATGAGCGCCGTCACCGGGCGGGCGCTTACCGGCCAGAGACGAGACCGACCGATTCGAGTGATCGGCCCGCCCCGACGCGCTCGAAACGGTCGGATCACGGCGGTTAAAGCCCCGGTTCCCGTCGTTACAGGTATGCCCACCGAACACCGACGCGGCGGCGACGAGCGGGTCGTCGTCCTCGCACACGAGAAGTTCCCCGAGCGGGCGAAGACGGCGACGGGCGTCCTCAAGTACGCTGACTACGACGTCGTGGCCGTTCTCGACCGGGATCGCGCCGGCACGGTCACGACCGACCACCGAGCGGACCTCCCCGAGGTTCCGATCGTCTCCTCGATGGCGGACGCCCCCGAGGCGGATACGCTGCTCGTCGGCATCGCGCCGATCGGCGGGGGCTTCGACGACTCCTGGCGGCCGGACGTCCGCACCGCGATCGAACGCGGCTGCGACGTCGTCGCGGGGTTGCATTACTTCCTCTCGGAGGACGAGGAGTTCGCGGCGCTCGCCGAGGATCACGGCGTCTCCCTCCGCGACGTGCGAAAGCCCAAGGAGGACCTGACCGTCGCGGGCGGCCGCAGCGCCGACATCGACGCCGACGTGGTGCTGACGGTCGGCACCGACTGCTCGGTCGGGAAGATGACCGTCTCGCTCGAACTCGTCGAAGCCGCTCGCGAGCGCGGGATCGACGCCGGGTTCGTCCCGACCGGGCAGACGGGAATTATGATCGCCGGCTGGGGGAACCCGATCGACCGCGTCGTCTCGGACTTCACCGCCGGCGCGGTCGAGGAGATGCTCTTGGAGGTCGGCGACGACTACGACGTGCTGTTCGTCGAGGGGCAGGGGAGCATCGTTCACCCCGCGTACTCCGCGGTCACCTGCGGCATCCTCCACGGCGCGATGCCGGACTCGATGGTGCTGTGTCACAACGCCGGCCAAGAGGCGATCCACGGCTACGAGTCGTTCTCGCTCCCGCCGATCTCGGAGTACGTCGACCTCTACGAACAGTTGGCCGCGCCGGTCCACGAGGCCGAGATCGTCGCCGGCGCGCTGAACACGTCCGGGATCGACGGCGACGGAGACGCGCGGGCCGCCGTCGACGACTACGCCGACGACCTCGGCGCGCCCGCGACCGACATCGTGCGGTTCGACGCCGACGCGGTGCTCGACGCGGTCCTCGGAGCGGAGTGACCGATGCTCTCGACGGAGTTCGAGCGCGTCTCGCTGCCGCTCGCTGACGCGTTCACCATCGCGCGCGGCACCCAGCGGGTCGCGGAGAACGTCGTCGTCCGGATCACCGACGGGGCGGGGTCCACAGGCGTCGGTGCCGCCGCCCCCGCGCCCCACTACGGCGAGACGGCGGCGACCGTCGAGGCGGTGCTCCCCGATCTGCTCTCGGTCGTCGAATCCGTCGGCGACCCGCACGCGCTCGACCGGATCGAGCGGGAACGTCGCGCGGTCGTCGCGGGGAATCCGGCGGCGCACGCGGCCGTCGACATCGCGCTCGCTGATCTCGCCGCCAAACGACTCGGCGTCCCGCTCTATCGACAGTGGGGTCTCGACCCCGAGACCGCGCCGAGGACGTCGTTCACGATCGGTCTCGACACGACCGACCGGATGCGCGAGAAGACGCAGGCGGCCGTCGCCGAGGGATACGACGTGCTGAAGGTGAAACTCGGGACCGACCGCGACGAGGCGATCGTCGCGGCCGTCCGCGAGGAGGCGCCCGACGCGGCGATCCGCGTCGACGCGAACGAGGCGTGGACGCCGCGGCAGGCGGTCCGGATGACCGAGCGGCTCAGCGAGTTCGGCGTCGAGTTCGTCGAACAGCCCGTTCCGGCGACCGACCCCGAGGGGCTGCGGTTCGTCTACGAGCGGTCGTCGCTCCCGATCGCGGCCGACGAGTCCTGCGTGCGACTCCCGGACGTCCCCGCGGTCGCCGATCGGGTCGACATCGTGAATCTGAAGCTGATGAAGACGGGCGGTCTCGCCGAGGCCAAGCGGATGATCCACGCCGCGCGGGCCCACGGGCTGGAGGTGATGCTGGGCTGTATGATCGAGTCGAACGCCTCCATCGCGGCCGCCTGCCACCTCGCGCCCCTGCTCGATTACGCCGACCTCGACGGCGCGCTCCTCCTCGAAGACGACGAGTACGCGGGCGTTCCGATCGACGGGAGCGACGTTCGGCTCGCGGCGCTCGATCGCGCAGGGACGGGCGCGAAACGGATCTCGTAGCGGACGACTCACCGGCCGCTTCTCGTCGTCGAGGACTCACCGATCGGTTTTCCCGACGAATCTTTATATGCGAACGAGCGGCCAACGCCGCCGTGACGTAACGACCACCCCACGTCGGGTCGCGGTTGCTCGGCACGCCGACGCGGGGGGCGAAAGCGACGGCGGTGGCGAGGGCGTCGTCGCGGGCGGGTGCCGACTGTTCGCCCAGAGCCGAATAGCGACGCGTCGACGACGCACTACGCAGCCACAGACAACGACCGAACCCCTCGCTGGTGATCGATTGCGACCGACAAGGCCGCTCGGTGGGGTTGGAAGACCGCGTGTGTGAGGAACCGCGGGAGTCGAGCGCGGGGGCTCCCGAGGTGTTCTCCGCTACCGGGTGCCGGCCGTGTACTGCGCGATCCCCCACTACGCGTGGACGCACAGGCTTAACAGCGAGTGCCGAGTAGCCACGCGTAGATGTCCCAAGTCACGCTCATCGGGGATCGACTCGCGACCCCGGGGACGGAGTTCGTCTACGAGGGCGAGTCGACGGCGTGCGAGGGCTGCCCCTACCGAAAGCAGTGTCTGAATCTCACCGAGGGCGTCCGCTACGAGGTGACCGGCGTCCGCGAGAGCGGGCAGCTCCTCGACTGCGCGGTCCACGACACCGGCGTGCGCGCGGTGGAGGTCGAGCCCGCGGCGATCGCCGCCAACGTCGCCTCGAAGGGCGCATACGCCGGGAGTAAGGTGAACCTCCCGGGTCCGTGCCCGCACACCGAGTGTCCGAGCCACGAGTACTGCGTCCCCGAGGGCGCGGACTTCGAGACCGAATACCGGATCTCCACGGTCCGCGGCGACCCCCCCCACGAGTTCTGCTACCTCGACCGAGACCTGACGCTCGTCGAACTCGAACCGCCCGAGGAGTGAACGCCGTTCCCCGGCCGCGCCCGGTCGCCCTCACGCGTCTTCGACTTCGAGCGTCAGCCCCCACGTTGCGGTCGCCGTCGGCTCGACATCCGTCTCGCTCCCGGCCGGCGCGGTACGCACTCGGTGCGTCCATCGGTACGTTCCTGGTTCGTAGTACCCGTCCGTGAGCGGGTCGGCCCAGACGGCGTAGACGTACGTCTGTGATTCCCCAGCGTCCCAGTCGCGCAGTGAACAGCCGTAGGACGCGAATCCGATCGGGCCGTCGGGGTCGTACGTCCACCGCCCGTCGACGCGCGGGGACGGTTCGTCGCGGGCCGGATAGAGCCACAGTCCCTCGTTCTCGCTCCGTCCGCTGCCGCGGTTGAACGGTCGACAGCGGTCGGTACCGACGCTGATCGCCCGTTCGTCGCCGGTGTTCCGCGCGGCGAGCGCGAGGGTCGCCGGATGGCGGTCCGTGACCGTCGCCGTCGGGAGTTCGGCGTCGATCTCGAAGGCGACGTCCGAAGAGAGCGCGTCAACGTCCGAGATAGCGAGGCGACGTGGGTGCGGGTCGGACCCGACGAGCGGCAGCCCTCTGCGGCCGAGACAGCCGGCGCTCGCCCCCGCAGCGAACGCGGCGCCGACCGCGGCGATAGCCTGACGTCGTCGCATCGCTCACTCGACCTCGACGGCGAGTCCGTCCCGGGCGAATCTGACGTCGCCGCCGTAGCGCTCCCCGATCGAATCCAGCATCGAATCGTGGCGGCCCTCGGTGTGGGGGTACAGGTGCGTGAGATACACGCACCCGTAGTCGTGCCCCGCGAGCGCCTCGCCGAGCCGCGACGGCGTCGGGTGGTTCGCGACGTCGACGTCGTCGGGAAAGGAGCAGTCGTGCGCGAGGACGGCCGCGCCGTCGGCGAAGTTCGCGAGGCTCTCTGTCGCCTCGCCGTCGCCCGAGAAGACGACCTCGCCCGCCGCGTCGCCGTCCGAAAAGCGGTACGCGAGGCAGTCCATCGAGTGGGTCGTCTCGCTCGCGGAGACGTCGAACCCGGCGATCGAGAAGTCGTTTTGACCGACCTCGCGGACGCTCAGATCGACGCGACCGTCGAGGTAGTCGTAGACGTCCAACAGCCCGTCGACGAGCGCCTTCGTGCCCGTCGGGCCGACGACTTCGAGGTGCTCCTCCCCGGCCAGCCAGCGCGCTTTCAAGAGCGGGAGCAGGTCGGAGACGTGGTCGAGGTGGTGGTGCGTGAGCAGGACCGACGAGACGCCCTCGTAGCCGACGCCGGTCCCCGCGAGTCGGTGGAGGACGCCGCTTCCGCAGTCGACGAGCAGGGACCGGCTGCCCGATTCGAGGAGGAGTCCCGTCTGAACCCGGTCGGGGACGGGCATCGCGCTTCCGGTTCCGAGGAAGGTCAGACGCATACCATGGCTACGGCCGGGTGGCCGATAGGCGTTCGGAACCCGGACCGCCGCACAGGCTGACCGCGACAGTTCCCCGCGGGACCCGCCAGTCCCCGCGTCGGCGGGCGGTCGTGTAGAATTTCGAACGCCACTGTAATATGCGTGCGCTCACGACGCTTCGACGATGCCCTCCCTCGACGAACTCCTCCTCGCGCTGTGGGGCCGGCTCGCCCGGATGCGCTCACAGAACCCGAAGCGACTCGCCGGGCTTGCGTTCGCCGCCGCGCTCACGTGCTCGGTTCTCGCCTGGTACTTCCGGCCGTGGCTTCACGCCGCAGTCTACGGGGTCTACACGACGCCGGTGGTTCCGATCGCGGTAGTCGTCGCCATCGGGAGTTACGCCCTCCTCACGCGGTACGTCGGGTCCCTGGCCGGCGGACAGGTCGGGTTCGGCGTGTTCGTGATGTTCCTCTTCGTCGGCGCGGCCACGACTGGGCTGCTAGCCGGCGAAGACATCGGCAAAGCCACCATCGAGGGCGCGACGACGGCCGAGAGCCTGAGCGAGACCGACCCGACGAAACCGCGCGTCGTCCCGAAAAGCGTCGCCTCGCGGTACGCCTCGAACACGCTCAACTTCCCGCAGTACCGGGTCGCGGGCGGCGATATTTCCGTCCGTAACGGGACGCCCTACTGGTCGTATGCGCTCGCGCCCGACGGCGCGTTCAACCACTACACGAAACAGCAGCACGGCACGGTGCTGGTCGATATGACAGAGCAGAACGCCGAAGTCGAGACGGTCGTCGGCGACCTCCGGAAGGGGATCGGACCGGCCTTCTACAGCAACTACCGGTTCGCGATGCTCAAGCAGGCCAACTATCTGGTCGACTACGGCGATCCGTTTATGGTCGTCCACGGGGACGAACAGCACGTCGCCGTCCCCTACACGAAGCCGGAGTTCCACTGGCTCCCGCTGCCGTATACGACGCCCAGTTGGGGCGGCGTAGTGCTGATCGACGACGACGGCACGGTCGAGGATCTCTCACCCGAGGAAGCGCGCAGCCACCCGGCCTTAACGGAGCAGAAGCTCTACCCGTTCGACCTCGCCCGAGAGAAGGTCGCCGCGACGAAGTACCGAAACGGCATCGTCAACACGTTCACCAGCCACGAAGACGAAGTCGAGGTCGCGCCGGTCCCCGGCGAGGGCAACGACCAGCCGTTCGTCGTCTTCTCCGAGGACGGGCCGGAGTACGTCGTCGCCGTCGAACCGTACGGGCAGGCACAGGGACTGAAGGAAGTCTGGACGGTCGACGCCCGGACCGGCGACTACGAGGTCTACGCCCCCGACGACTCCCTGTTCGGGGCCCGAAAGGCCACCGACTACGTCAGACAGGCCGCCCGGACGACAGACTGGGACCGGTTCACGCCCTCCGAGCCGATTCCGGTCGTCGTCGACGGACGGCTCTACTGGGAGGTCAGGGTAGTTCCGACCGACAGCAGCGGAATCGCGTACACGGCGTTCGTGGACGCCCGGTCGAGCGACGTCCACGAAGTCTCCACGACTCCGGAAGTGACCGCCTTCCTCGAGGGACAGAACGTCACCACACGACCGGACGGCTCCGGCGAGAGCGACGCCCGCGCGCCGACGCTCGTCGTCGAACGCGTCGCGGCGAACGGGACCGTCATCGAGACACTCGAGGTCTACGGTAACGAGTCCGTCCGGGTCGTCCAACGGGACAACGCGACCGCGACGGCGACAGGATAGGCGCGCGGTCGCCGGCCACGGACAGAACCCACTTACCCCTGCGGTCCAATCACCCCACGATGCCGAAGCGCGGGCGCGAACTGCTTATCGAGTCGCTCGGCGACGTGGCGAGCGGAGAATCCCGGGACGCAGACGACATCGAGACGCGGAGTCCGGTCGATTTCGACCCCGACACCGTCGACATCGCAGACGGCGACGTCCTCGACCGACTGGAACCGTCGGTCCGCGAGTGGTGGGTCGACGAGTTCGGCCGCTATGTGGGACAGAACGGCGGCTTCTTCACCCCGCCGCAGCGCGAGGCGATCCCGCTGGTCGACGAGGGCGAGAACGCGCTCGTCTGTGCACCGACCGGATCGGGAAAGACGTTAGCCTCCTTTACCGCCATTCTGAACGACCTGTTTAGGCGCAGCAGCGAGCGCGAGAACGGGCTCGAAAACGCCGTCTACTGCCTGTACGTCTCGCCGCTGAAGTCGCTGGCCAACGACATCCACCGCAACCTGACGGTCCCGCTGGAGGGGATCGAAGCGCGGATGCGACAGCGGGGTGAGGCGGTGGAGGTCCGCCACGCGATCCGCCACGGCGACACCGACTCGACGGCGCGACAGCGGATGTTGGAGGAGACGCCGCACATTCTCAACACGACGCCCGAGACGCTCGCGATCCTGCTCAACGCCCCGAAGTTCAGAGAGAAGCTCCGGTCCGTGGCGTACGTCGTCGTCGACGAGATCCACAGCCTCGCCGAGAGCAAACGTGGGACGCACCTCGCGGTCTCGCTCGAGCGCCTCGAGGACCTCGTCGACGCCTCTCCGACCCGCATCGGCTGTTCGGCGACGGTCGAGCCGCTGTCGACGATGGCGGAGTTCCTCGTCGGCCGAGAGGGTTCGTCCGAACCTTGGGGAAGCCGGACAGAGCCCGGCGACTGCGACGACGGTGGCGGCCCGCGCGACTGCGACGACGGCGGCGGCCCGCGCGACTGCGAGATCGTCGACACGCGGTTCGTCCGCGACTTCGACCTCCGGCTCGAATGTCCGACCGACGATCTGATACACACGCCCCGCGAGGCGGTGCAGGACGGTTTCTACGACCGTCTCGACGAACTCGTCCGCTCGCATCGGAACACGCTCGTGTTCACGAACACGCGCTCGGGTGCCGAGCGCGTCCTCGAGAACCTCCGGGAGCGCTTCGACGGCTACGACGAGTCGAACACGGGCTGTCATCACGGCAGCCTCTCGAAGGAGCGCCGCAAAGCGGTCGAGGAGGGGCTCAAGTCGGGCTCGCTCGACGTCGTGACGACCTCGACGAGCCTCGAGCTCGGGATCGATATGCCGCATCTCGATCTGGTCGTGCAGGTGGGCTCGCCGAAGTCGGTCGCCTCGCTGCTCCAGCGGGTCGGGCGCGCCGGCCACAGCCTCGGACAGACCGTCGAGGGGCGCGTGATCGCGCTCGACCGCGACGAACTCGTCGAGTGCGCGGTGATGCTGCAGAAGGCGGAGTCGGGGTTCGTCGATCGGGTGTTCGTCCCCGAGAACGCCCACGACGTCGCCGCCCAGCACGTCTACGGGATGGCGATCAACGGCGTCAGACGCGAGGCCGACGTGCTGCGGACGCTCCGGCGCGCGTACCCCTATCGGAACTACGGCGACGACGACTGGGAGACGCTGCTGCGGTATCTCACCGCCGACTACGAGGGGCTCGAAGAGCGGAACGTCTACGCGAAGGTCTGGCGCGACGAGAACGATCCCCCGTCGGGCGAGCACCACCACGGCGACTTCGAGGTCGGCGAACCGCTCCTCGGCAAGCGGGGGCGACTGGCCCGCGTGATCTATCTGACGAACGTCGGAACCATCCCCGATTCGTTCACCTGCGAGGTGTACACTCGGGGCGACGACGAGTGGGTCGGCACGCTCGATGAGGGTTACCTCGACACCTTGGAGAAGGGCGACGTGTTCGTGCTCGGCGGCCAGCGGTTCGCGTACCGCTATCGCAGGGGCTCGAAGGTGTACGTCGATCCGACGACCCAGCGGGCGACGGTCCCGTCGTGGTTCTCAGAGCGCCTCCCGCTCTCGTACGATCTCGGCCGCGAGATCGCGGACTTCCAGGGCGACCTCCTCGACCGACTCGACGCCGGCGGCCGCCCCGCCGTCCGCGAGTGGCTCCGGGAGTTCCCGATCGGCGAGAACGCCGTCCGCGCCATCACCCGGCTCTTCGACGAGCAGCGGCGGTTCGCCGGGACGGAGAGCGTCGCCACCGACGAGCGGATCGTCGTCGAGGAGGAACTCGACCGCGAGACCTACCGCCGGCACTTCTACGTCCACTCGACGTACGGCCGGCGGTTCAACGACGGGCTCTCCAGACTGGTGGCCGCTCGGTGCGCCGACCGATCGAACGCCAACGTGCAGATTGCCGTCGCCGACAACGGCTTTTCGCTGTCGATGCCGCTGAACCGAAAGGTCGACGTGGCGGCGGTCGTCCGCGATCTCGATCCCGATTCGGTTCGTGGGGAACTCCGAGATGCGCTGTCGGAGACCGACCTGTTGAAGCGGTACTTCCGGATCGACGCCACCCGCGCGCTGATGATCCTGAAGCGGTACAAGGGCTATGAGAAGTCGGCGGCCGAACAGCAGGTCTCCGCCGAGATGTTGCTCTCGTTCGCCGAGGACCTCGAGGGCTTCGCGGTGATCGAGGAGACCTACCGCGAGCTCATCGAGGACAAACTGAACCTCGGGGCGCTCGAGAGGATCCTCAGTGCAGTCCACGGCGGAGCGATCGACGTGGTCAGCGTCAGCGTCGAGTCGCCGACCCCGCGGGCGTTCGGTCTCGCCACGCTGCTCGCGAGCGACGTCGTCCTCGCGGAAGACGAGAGCGCGGCCCTACGTGACTTCCACGAGCGAGTGCTGGCGGAGATCAACGGCGAGGGCTGGACCGGGCCGGGCGAGGTCGACCGCGAAGGCGAGCGCTCGCTCGGCGGAGAGTGACCCCGTCACGCCCCGACCCCCGACCTCTCGGTGTCACCGCCGCGCCCACGCCAGCAGCCGCTCGTAGAACGGGTCAGAGACGAGCGCATCGGCGTCGCCGACGAGCGCGAGCGCCTTCTTCGCCCGCGTGAGCGCCACGTTGATGCGGCGGTAGTCCTCGAATATCGGCCCGTCGAGCGTCCCGCTCGCCACGAACGAGACGGCGATCACCTCCTTCGCGGAGCCTTGGAAGCGATCGACCGTGTCGACGGTGACGTCCGTTCGCCGGGCGATCTCTGCCACCTGCGCGCGGAACGGGGCGATGACGCCGATGTCGTCGGGATCGACCCCGGCAGCGACGTACGCGTCGACCACGCCGGCGACGCGGTCCGCCTCCGCGGGGTTGGTGTTACCGACGCGCTCGCCGGCGGGGTCGACGAACGCGACGGGATCGCGGAGCTCCGAGGGCAGGCGGTCCTCGTCGACGCCCAGATCTGAGAGCTGCTGGGACGCGACCGCGCCGTTGGCCGGCCGGAGCGCGCCGTCGTAGAACTCCGTCGAGGAGAACGCCTGGATGCGCTGGGACATCCGGTACTGCCTGTCGAGGAGAACGGAGGCTTCGGGGTGGGACTCGATGAGTCGCTCGAAGAGCGACGTCTGCAGGTCGTTCTCGGCTCTAACCACGGGAGGCAACTGCTGGTGGTCGCCGACGAGGACGAACCGTTCGGCGAGTCCGACGGCCGCGAGCGTTCCCGGCTCGGTCAGCTGGGAGGCCTCGTCGACGAGCGCGACGTCGAAGGCCTGCTCGCGCATCACGCGCGACCCGCAGGCGGCGGTGGTGGCGGCGACGACCGAGGCGTCGCGCAGCGCCGCCGCCCGCTCGTTCGGCTCGCCGCCCTGTTCGAGTCGCACGTCGAGCATATCGTCGCGCACGCCGTTCTCGGACCCGACCCGGACGACGTCGCCGATGCCGGCCTCGCGGACGGCTTCCAGGGCGTTGTCGACGGCGCGATTCGTGAACGCCGAGAGCAGCACGCGCTCGCCGCGGTCGACCAGCGCGCGAACGGTCTGCGCTATCGTGTAGGTCTTCCCCGTTCCGGGTGGCCCGTGGACGAGCGCGAAGTCCTCGGCGTCGACTGCGAGTCGGACCGCGCGGTCCTGCGCCTCGTTGTTGTCGACGTAGGTCCGGGTTCCGCCGCCGTCCCCGCCGCCGCGCTCGGCGGAGCGGTCCGCGAACTCGGGGTCTCGTCGGCCGAACAGCACGTCCTTTCGGTCGGGGTCGCCTTTCAGCACGAAGTCGTGGAGCGCGGTGAGCATCCGATCGACGCCGATCTCGGACGGGTAGACGTCGAGTCGGTGGAGATTGACGGGCTCGTCGGCGGTGACGACGACCTTCTCGCCGAGTTCGACGATCCGGCAGAGTTCGGCGTGGCCTGACACCGGGTCGCCGTCGCTCGCGAGCGCGACGTCGCCCTCCCGGAGCTTCGAGACGGCGTTGCCGGGCTTTCGCGCCCGCATCTCCCACCGTCCGTCGTCGAGTTCGGTCCGCCCGTCCGGTTCGAGGCCGATCAGCGCCCGGTCGTCCTCGGCGCGCTCTGCGGCGGACTGCTCCCAGAGCTTCCGGTACTCGGCGTGGACCTCCCGGCGCTCCGCTTCGATGGCCCGGTAGAACCGCTCGAAGTACGTCCGCTCCTCCTCGGGGACGGGCTCGCCGATCTTGCCCGCCTTCGACTCCTGGTCGAGGCGGCCCGAGACGACCATACACGTGTCGCGCTCGAAGCAGTACTCACAGCGCGCGTCGGCCTCGTAACCGGTCGGGACCGCCGAATCGAACTCCATCGCGGCGATCTCGTTGCGCGTGCGGACGATGAACTGGAGCAGGCCGTCGCCGATCGAGAACTCCTTGGCGGGCGAGAGATCGCCCGTCTCCTCGTTCCGCTCGAGGGCGGTGTTCTTCGTGTACAGAAGCGTCCCGGTGTCCGCGGGGACGCCCCGCTCTGCGAGCACGAGCGCGTACGCGGCCGCCTGAATCTTGTCCTGGAAGCGCGGCTCCCGCTTCGTGTTCTTCCCAGTTTTCAGTTCGACCGGCATCCCCCGCCGCAGGGCGTCGGCGCGGCCCTTGATCCCGAACGTCGGCGAGATGAGCGTGTATTCGGAGCGCCAGGCGTCCTCCTCCGTGAGCGTTCCCTGCGCCAGCCACCCCTCGATGGCGGCGGCGTTGCGCCGCACCTCGTCGCGCACCTCCGCAGCGTCGCGGCCGAGCAGCCCCAGTTCGAGGCCAGCCTCCTCGACCCGCTCGTCGATCGACGCCTCCAGATCGCGGTCGCGAAGCAGGTCGCCGAACACCTCGTGGACGATCGTCCCCTTGACGACGGGGTAGTTCAGGGGAATGCCCGATAGCTTGTTCAGATAGTACATCCGCGGGCACTGCACCCACGATCGGATGTCGGTCACGTCGACGAGAAAGCCCGGTTCGAGGACTACGTAGGAGTCGCCGGTGGTCGCGTAGGTCGTCTCGCCGCGGTACACGTCCGTCTCGACGTCGGTCGCGAGCAGGTCCATTCCGGCTTCGGCGTGCTCGACCGTGTGGGTCCACTTACCCCAGAGCGTGAGCGTGACGGCGTCGGCGCCGCCCGCGGGCCCGTCCGACGCCCCCCCGTCGGAATCGCCATCGGCGTGGTCGCCGCCGGCGACGCCGCCGCTCGCCCCATCGGCGACGTCTCCGCTCGACGCGTCGGCGACGCCGCCGCTCGCCGCCTCGCCTCGACGGACGGTCACCTCGGCGAGCGACCGCGAGCCGTACTTCGTCTCCACCTCGCGCTCGTCGCCCACGTCGACGATGCGGCCGCGCAGTTTCACGTGGCGTACCTGCGCGTCGCGCGGTAAGACGCTATCGGTCCCGGGAATCTGCCCCGGACGATCGACACCGAACGGGCGAGGACGAGTCGCTCCCGCGCGCGTCAGCGACCGCTTCCGGGCGCGGGCAGAAACTCTGCCCACCAGCGCAGCAGGAACCACAGGAGGACGTATCCGAGCGCGAGCCCGCCGACGAGACCGGCGGCGACGACCGTCGCCGAGCCGCCCGCCTGAACCGAGATGAGCGCGCCGGAGGCGCCCACGAGGGCGACGAATCCGACCTTGAGCCGGCGGCTGGCGACGTCGCGTTCCTCGTCGGAGAGACTCGGGCCGACCACTCAGACCCCTCCGCGACGGCGGCGACCGTGCGGGCGCGCCCGCGGCCGTCTCGCCGTATGCGCCCCCGAAGCGCGCGGAGTCACTGGAACCCGCGGCCGACGCCGTCGTCTTCGATCAGCTCGTCGAGGTCCTTCGAGAGCAGCTTGTCGGCGTCGGCGAACTCCTCGGAGAGGTCCTCGAGGCGGTCGGGGCGACCGTCGAACTCGTAGTCCATCGGCCCGAACGCGGGGCTGTCCAGCGCGTCCATCACGTCCTCGAAGAAGTCGTCGGGGGTCGTCGGGGCCTCCGCGTGGACCTTCACCGTCTCCTCGAGGCGCTTGGCCATCGTCTCGGCGTGGTCCTCGTCCTCGGGGGGCGACCGGACGGCAAAGCGGCCGGGCGCCTCGCGCTCTCGGTTCGGCAAGAGCGGCTCGAGGTCGTCGTCAATCCGCCGGGCGACCCGGGCCCCGACGCCGCGGAGTTCGATCGGACTCTTCGTGTACGTCTTCAGGGCGTACACGCCGGCGTTCGGGTGGCCGATGAAGAGGTCTTCACCGAGCCCGCTCCGCCTGTCTCCGGCGACGGCGCGCCACCCGTCGGGGTCGACGTCGGCGTCGGTCACGTCCGCGAGGATGTCCTGCCAGTCTCTGACGCGCATACGTGCCCGACCGTACTCGCCCCGACTGAAAGAGTATGACGGTCGGCCATCGCTGGGTGCAGTCGGGGACTGTCAAAGGCCGAGACCCCTACGGATCGACGCGGTCGATCCACGCCCCGGGATCGTCCAGTTCTGCCCTCGTCGGGAGATTGGCCGGTCGGTCCCACACCGCGGCGGCGGCTTCGACGCCGCGCCGGTCGACGACCGTCTCGAAGAACCGCGCGCCGCGCTCGTACTGCCGGCGCTTCAGCCCGAGTCCGAGCAGCCGACGCATAAGGCGAGTGAGGGGGTTGCCACCGCGCCGCCGCGCGTCGAGTTTCGCGCGCAGGTCGGCGTATTCGGCGTCGAACGCGCGGTCCATCAGCATCTCGGCGTACCCCTCGACGGCGGTCATCGCCACGTCGAGGTCGCGGAACGCCTCGCGGTCGAAGCCGCCGGCCGCGAGCGCTTCGAGCCCGTCTTCCATCCGGTCTTCCAGGTGCTCGGAGAGCCACGGCGCGGCCCCGAACTCCGCGGCGTGGGCGACCTCGTGGAAGGCGATCCAGCGGCGGAACCGCGGGACGTCGACGTCGAGCGCCGCGGCGGCATCGACGATGTTCGGATGGACGAAGTAGAGACTGTGGTCGTCGCCGTCGACCCCGCCCGCGTCGTCGGCGTCGGCTTCGGCCAGCAACAACGGGTCGTACTGTCCGAGGACGTGCGAGGCGAGAAACGAGAGGACGAGCGCCATCGACCCGGTGTTGAGGACGCGGGTGACCGTCGGAAAGAGCACGTTGACCTCCGATTCGACGGGGCGCATCACCCGGCGGAACGTCGCGACGTTCGCGTCGATCCAGTGGTGGCGGTTCTGCACCTCGATCGTCGGGGGGACGTCGAACTCGAGGCCGCCGACCGATCGAAGCCGCTCGCGGGCGGCGCGAACGTCCGCGGCGTAACCCTGCCGATCCGCGGGCGTCAGATCGAGACTCCCCGCGTCGGTGGAGTCCTTCGCGGCCGTCGTGACCGCCGACCAGTCGATGGTCTCCGATTCGTCGCCGGACGCGCCCGCGATAGCGCGGACGCTGCGGTAGAGGTTCATACAGGAACGTGGGGACCGGCGCGCAAAACCCTTGTTCCGAGCGGGGGTGAAAACTCACGTTTCGAGCGGGATCGGAACCCCCTTGTTTCGCCCAGCGGAAAAACGAGACGCGCCCGCTACGACACCGCGCAGTTGTTCGGTCCGAGCTCCAGCTCGGTCGCCTCGTCGTCCTCGAGGGCGAGCCGACCGCGGTTCGCGTCGATGACCGCCTCGTAGTTCGGCGGCTTCTCGTTCCCGCGGGCGGTGATCCGCTCGACGAACGCCGGCTTCTCGAGCGCGAACAGGTCGAGTTGCGCTCGGAGGTCACCTAGGGACGCGGCGATGAGCGCGCCCGGCTCGCCGACGCCGAACCGCCCGTCGGCGTCGACGGAGACGTGCCCGGGCAGGACGAGCACGTCGTCAGCGAGCGGCTCGTACCGGTCGTGCAGCGTCTCATAGAGCATCTCAGCGCCGCGCGCCGCGCCGCCCTCGCCGAGTTCCAGTTCCGTCCGGCCGACGGACTCGACGAACAGCGCGTCCGCCGAGAGGAGGTACCGCCCGTCGACGACCAGGTTCACGAGGTCGGTCGTGTGCCCCGGAGCGGCGAGGACGTCGACGTCGAATCCGCCGACAGACAGCGTCTCGCCGTCCGAGACGGGCTGGTAGTCGTAGCCGACGTCCCGGTCCGCCGCGGCCGCACTCAGGTAGTAGGGCACCGAGAGCCGGTCGGCCAGCTCGCGGCCGCCGGAGAGGTGGTCCGCGTGGACGTGCGTGTCGACGACGCCTGTGGTCACCATTCCCGCGTCGGCCGCGACGAGCTCGAACTCGTGGTGCTGCCGCGTCGCGTCGACGACGAGCGCCTCCCGCTCGCTCCGGTCGCCGACGACGTAGCCGAGACAGCCCTTCGCCCGGCGCTGCACCTGCGCGAGGAACAGGTCGCCGTCGGTCTCGACCTCGACAACGTCGTAGAGCTTGCTCCAGTCTTCCATCCCGCCTTTCACGACGCTGACGTCGTAGCCCCGCTCGGACAGCTCGAAGCCGAACGACGTCGAGGAGAGCCCCTTCCCGCAGATGACCGCGACGGGTCCGCGCTCGACGATCGATTCCACGTCGCTCCACTCGCGGCCGTTTCCGAGGCCCTCTACGGGGTGATACGGGACGTTCACCGCGCCGGGGACGTGCCACGCCTCGAAGCTCTCGGCCGGCCGAGTGTCGACGACGGTGAGGTCCTCGCCAGAATCGATCGCCGCCGCTAGGTCGTCGACGGTGAGTTGATCGAGTAGTTTCGGCATACGCACGGATACGGGACAGACGCGAATAATGGTTTCTGGCCGAGCGGTCGCCCGCGGGCGCCGTGGACTTCTGCCTCTCGAGGCGCGCGTCGCCGAGCGGCGCCGCTGGCGGTGAGCGTGATGACGGCCCGCGAGGCGGAACGCGAAAAGGCTCTCGAACGTCCGAAAACCGGTTAGATCTCGTCCTCGAAGTCCTCGAGGGCGTAGACGGTGTCGCTGCCGCGGCGGTCGAGCGTCTCGTTGGCGAGCAGCCAGTAGACGACCGACAGTGCGCGTCGACCCTTGTTGTTCGTCGGAACGACGAGGTCGACGTTGCTCGTCTGGTTGTTCGAGTCGCACATCGCGATGACCGGGATGCCGACCGTGATGGCCTCCTTGACCGCCTGTGCGTCGCCGATCGGGTCGGTGACGACGACCACGTCGGGCTCGATGTAGCCGGCGTAGTCGGGGTTCGTCAGCGTCCCCGGGATGAATCGACCGGTCCGGGCGCGCGCGCCGACCGCGTCGGCGAACTTCGTCGCCGGGAAGCGGCCGTACTGCCGCGAACTCGTGACCAGGATCTGCTCGGGGTCGTAGTTCGCGAGGAAGTCGGCGGCCGTCCGGATCCGCGAGTCGGTCTGGCTGACGTCCAGCACGTACAGGCCGTCGTCGCGGACGCGGTGGATGAACCGCTCCATGTCCTTCGTCTTCTGCTGGGTCCCGATGTGAACCCCCGCGGAGAGGTAATCCTCGACGGGGATGAGGAGGTCGGCCTCCTCGTCGGGCATGACGTCCTCGTCGAACGTCGGTTCTGTCGTTTCGGCCTCGGCAGCCTCGTCGGCGGCCGCGCCCTCGTCGGCGGCGACCTCGTCTTCGGCGGCCTCGGCGACCGGTTCGGTCGTCTCGGCGTCGGCCTCGGTCGTCTCCGCGACGTCGTCTGCGGCCGTCTCCTCGGCCGCGTCGGACTCGTCGTCGACGACTTCGACCGCGTCGTTGTCCTTGTCTGTCATACTGCGTCGTCCGCGATGCGGATGAGTTCGTTGAGTTTGGCGGTTCGCTCGCCGCCGACCGTGCCGGTCTTGATGAATCCGGCGTCGGTCGCGACGGCGAGGTGTGCGATCGTCGTGTCCTCGGTCTCGCCAGACCGGTGCGAGATGACCGTCTCGTAGCCGTTCTCGGTCGCCAGTTCGATCGCGTCGAAGGCGTCCGAGAGCGTGCCGATCTGGTTCGGCTTGATCAGGATCGAGTTGGCCGCGTCGGCGTCGATACCCGCCTGCAGGCGCTCGACGTTCGTCACGAAGAGGTCGTCGCCGCAGATGAGCGTCTGCTCGCCCACGCGCTCGGTGAGGGCGGCGAAGCCCTCGTAGTCGTCCTCGTCGAGGGGGTCCTCGACGTAGACGAGGTCGTACTCGGCGACCATCTCGGCGACGTAGTCGACCTGTTCGGCGGTCGATTTGACGTCGTCGCCGTAGACGTAGCCGTCCTCGTCGGCGTCGTAGAGCTCCGCGGCGGCCATATCGAGGCCGAACTTGATCTCGAAGCCGAGGTCGTCCGCGACGTCCGTGACGGCCTCGTCGACGACCTCGAACGCCTCGGCGTCCGAGATCGGCGGCGCCCACGCGCCCTCGTCGCCCTTCGCCGCGGGAACCCCGCGGTCGTCGAGCAGTTCGGAGATGCGCGCGTGGACCGCGGCGTTCGCGAAGACGGCCTCGGAGACGCTCGGCGCGCCGACCGGCGCGGCGAGGAACTCCTGGATGTGCGTCGCCTCCTTCGCGTGCTCGCCGCCGCCGACGACGTTGCCGAGCGGCGTCGGGAACGAGTCGCCGCGGAACGTCCCGCCCAGATGCTGATACAGCGGCGCGCCGAGGACGTCGGCGCCGGCCTTCGCGGCCGCCATCGAGACGGCGACGGCGCTGTTCGCGCCGATCTCCGAGAAGTTCTCGGTGCCGTCGGCCGCGCGGAGCGCGGCGTCGACCTCGCGCTGATTCCCGGCGTGGGCCTCGCCGACGAGTCGGGGGAGCGCGTGCTCCCGCGCGGCGGCGATCGCCTCGCTCGGCGGCAGTTCGATGGCCTCGTACTCGCCCGTGCTGGCTCCGCTCGGTGCCGCGGCGCGTCCGAAGCCGCCCGACTGCGTCAGCACGTCCGCCTCGACGGTCGGGTTCCCGCGGGAGTCGAGGATGCGTCGGAGCGATACGCTCGTGATGCGCGTCATCTCAGTTGCCCTCTCGCTTGACCGTGAACGGCAGGACGCCCGCGTCGTACTCCTCTGCGGCGACCAGAATCGGTTCGGACTGGTCGGAGTCGACGAGTACGGGCGCGCCGTAGGACACCTGCAGCGCTCGCGCGCCGAGGATGCGGGCCTTCTCGTACCGGTTGTACTGGGGTTGTCCACTCATTGGTAGGGGGCCACGACGTCGACGAGGTCCTTGTGAGAGACCATCATTCGCCGGCAGCAGTGCCGCTCGACACCGAGGTCATCGAGCACCGCCGCGGGGTCTTCGTCGCCCTCGCGGGCGCGCTCTTTGAACTCGTCCCAGTGCTCGCCGACGACGTTGCCGCAGGTGAAACACCGGACGGGTATCATCATAGCTGAATCACCTCAACGGTAGGACTTCTGATAGCGCGCTCGTGCACCGGGTCCGCCCCACTTCTTGGGCTCGGACTGCCGCACGTCGTTGACGAGCAGCGACCGGTCGAACTCCATGTACGCGTCGCGGAGTTCGGCGTCGTTGAGATGCTGCACCAGCCCGCGGGCGATCGCCGTCCGCGTGGCGTCGGCCTGTCCGGCGAAGCCGCCGCCGGAGACGCTGACGTCGATGTCGACCTGCGAGCGGAGGTCCTCGCCGGCGATGCGGAACGGCTCCAGCATCTTCAGGCGAGCCATCTCCGGCTCGACGAGTTCGACAGGCTGGGAGTCGATTCGGACGCGACCCTCGCCGTCGCGCACGGTGGCGCGGGCGACGGCCGTCTTCTTCTTGCCAGAGGTGTTCGTTACCATGTGACTTTCGCACCCAGTTTCTCGGAAATCTCTCCGAGCGAGAGGAACTTGATGTTCGAGAGGCGGTCGAGCGTGGTGTCCTCGAGCGCCTCGCCCTCGTCGTCGAACGGGTTACCGACGTAGACGCGGACGTTCGCGAGCGCCTCGCGACCGCGGTGTTTCTTGTACGGAACCATCCCGCGCACCGCGCGCTTGAAGATGCCGTCGGGACGCGTCGGGTAGTGCGGCCCGCGGTCGGATCCGACGTCCGCTCGCTTGCGGTACGTGGCCATAATGTCGTCCTCGGAGCCGGTAATCACGGCGTCCTCGGCGTTGACGATCGCGATCCGCTCGCCGTCCAGTGCGCGCTGTGCGACCTGCGTGGCGACGCGGCCGACGATGCAGTTTCGCGCGTCGACGACGACGTCGGCGTCGAATTCGGCGAGGCTCATCGAATCACCCGTACGTTGCTTCCGTCGGGGTTCTCCTCGACGACGCGTTCGAGCGCCACCGTGTCCCCGACCTGTTCGATCTTGGTTCGAGCGGACGACGAGAAGTCGACCGCCGCGACTGTAACATTCTTTTGCAGCGCACCGCTTCCCAGCACCTTGCCGGGAACGACGACGGTCTCGTCCTCGCGTGCGTATCGTTCGATACGCCCGAGGTTGACCTCCGCGTGTGTGCGCCGCGGCTTCTCCAGACGGTCCGCGACGTCCTGCCAGACGTTGGCACCGGACTCGCGAGAGACCGCCTTCAGCTCGGCGATGAGACTGCTGAGTCTCGGATTCGTCTTACTCATTGTGTACCTCCTGAGAAAAAACGGAGTGCAGAGAGCAGGATTTGAACCGCCGGGTGACGATCGGCCTCGCTTCGCTCGGCCGCTGCGACCCCCGTGGCGCAAATCTGCACGCTGCACCGGCGGCTCGCCCGTTCGGACGAGCCGAAAAGTGCAGGGAGCAGGATTTGAACCTGCGGACCCCTATGGGACAGCGCCCTGAACGCTGCGCCGTTGGCCAGACTTGGCTATCCCTGCTCGCACTCCGTTCTACTGCGTGCCCCTTCAAACTCCTTTCGGTCTGGCGACGCCGTCCGCCGGACTGCCGGACCGCATCGGGCGCGCCGCTCGTCGTCTGCGACGACGGCGACGCCGACGGTGCCGGCGAGGCGGGCGAGCGTCGGGTGGTGGGTGAAGGGGCAGACATCGTACTATATCGCGATTTTGTCTTCGAGTTCGGCTGCGCGGTCGCCGAGCGATCCGACGGCGCGCAGGACCAGTTCTTCGACGCTGAAGGAGCCGTCCGTCTCCACGTGGAAGACGAACGCCTCGGACACGTCGTGTACCTCGACCTCTTTGCCGGGGTACCGGTTCGTGAGGTCGTTGTCGAACGCGTCCGTGGGGACGAGATCGCCGTCTTCGGCGCTCCCGTCGGCGGCGTGTTCGGCGGCCGCCTCCTCGATCACTCCGCGAAGGATGTTCGGCTCCTGATCGTCGAACTCGCCGGCGTCGCCGACGACTTCGACGCGCTGGAGGTGGCGGTAGCCGACCGAGACGCCGCCTTGGTGTTTGGCGTGCGCCTTGCCGGCGTCGAGTACCGCGTCCGCCTCCAGTTCGAGGCGCTGGTTCTCCTTCAGCTCGATGATCGGGACGTTCTCGTCGGCCGGTTGGACGAGCGCGTCGGACGACTCGAGGTCGCCCGAGTACGCGGTGGCCGGCCCCTTGACGTCGAGTGCGAGGGTGACGGTGTCACCCGCCTCGAAGTCGTCGAGGGGCGTCGTCAGCGGGACGAGCCCCAGACGGAGACCGATCATCTCGTCGAACATCACCGACGTGTTCTCGACGAACCGGACGGTGTCGATACTGAACGTCGGCACGTCGGCGACCATCGCCCGGCGGATGCCGTTGGCGACGGCCGGCGACGCGCCGCGGACCAGAAACCGGGCCTTCCGGTCGCCGCGTTCGATGAACTCGACCTCGAAATCGTTGGTCATGTGTTAATCCTCAGAGTCGGCTGTTTTTGGGCGCACGCGTCCCGTCGTGCGGGATCGGCGTGACGTCCTCGATGCGGCCGATCTCGAGACCGGCGCGTGCCAGTGCGCGAATCGTCGCCTGCGCGCCGGGACCGGGGCTCTTGTTGTCGTTCCCGCCCGGACCGCGGACGCGAACGTGGAGGCCCTCGATGCCGGCCGCCTTGATCTCCTCGGCGACTGACTCGGCCATCTGCATCGCCGCGTAGGGCGACGCCTCGTCTCGGTTCTGCTTCACCACGGCGCCGCCGGACGACTTTACGATCGTCTCGGCGCCGGTCAGGTCCGTGACCGTGATGAGCGTGTTGTTGAACGACGCGTGGACGTGGGCGATTCCCCACTTGTCCCTGGTTGTCTCGGATTCGCTCATGTTATTCCTGTCCCTCCGCGCGTTCGGGGTGGAGTTCGTCCGCGAGCGGACTCGTTCCGTCGAACGTGATCGCGTCCTCCTCTCGGACCTCGACCGTCTTCGACGGGCGCGTGACGCGTGCGCCGTCGACGACGACGTGACCGTGCGTGATGAACTGCCGCGCCTGCTTTGGCGTGCTCGCGAGCCCCTGCCGGTACGCGACGGTCTGCAGTCGGCGCTCGAGGATGTCGGTGACGTCCAATCCGAGAACGCGACTGATGTCGTCGCTCTCAGAGAGGATGCCGTACCGGCGGAGTCGGGTGAGGAACTCCTCGCCGGCGGCCTCGGCGGCGTCAAGGTCGCCCTGCGCGTCGCCGATGAGCCGTCGGGCCTCCCGTCGGTAGTTCCGGAGCTCCGACTGCGCGCGCCAGAGCTCTTCTTTGTTCTTCAGGCCGTAGCGGCCGAGCAGGTCACCCTCTTGGGCGATTCGCTCGCCCTGGAACGGGTGATTCGGCGTCTCGTACCGCTTGGTGTTGTTTCCGGTCGCCATTGGTTACTCTTCGTCGCCCTCCTCGGCGGCGGCGGCCTCCTCGGCCGCCTCCTCTTTGATCGCCTCGACGTTGACGCCGATCGTCCCCTCGGTCCGTCCGGTGGACTTGGTCCGCTGTCCGCGGACCTTCTGTCCGCGCTGGTGCCGGACGCCCTTGTAGGAGTTGATCATCTTCATCCGGTTGATGTCGTGGCGGCGTTTCTCTTCGAGGTCCGAGCCGGTCTCGTGGGTGGTCTCCCCGCTGAAGAAGTCGCTTCGGCGGTTTGCCATCCACTCGGGGATGTGTTGGTCGAAGTTCTGGACGACATCGACGACCGCGTCGATGTCGTCGTCGTCGAGCAGACCGAACGTCGCGTGTCGGTCCACATCCGCGGCTTCGGCGACGATGCGCGCCGTGCGCTTGCCGATACCCTTCATGTCTGTGAGACTCCGCTCTACCGTCTTCGTCCCGTCGAGGTCGGTGGCCCCGATACGAACGAAGTACTGGAGGTCTTCCTCCTCCTCTGGAGCGTCGTCCTGTGGTTCTTCTGCACTCATGACTTTCTGGTAAGTCCGACGAGCGTTGCGGCGGGGATTTGAACCCCGGAGGCTTGACGCCACAGAGTTAGCAACCCTGCGCCTTGGGCCATGCTTGGCTACCGCAACACACGATCTCGTACTGTCGCCCTCTCGGACTCGGGAGCTGGCCTCCCTGCAGCGTATTGCAGTCAGAACAAACCGTGGTCGCTACTTAAACATCACGATAGGGCCACGGACTGTGAGCGGCCCGCACGGGGGCGAATCGTGCGATCGGGACCCACGACAACCACTGGCGGGTGTGCGCCGCGCCGGACAGCGCGCCGACAGTATATCACGGTCGGGGACCAACTGATGTCTATGAGCACTGACGCGTCCGCCGCGGATTCGACGCCCGAACGACCCGTCCACCTCGACAGCGAAGCCGACCTCGACGCCTTCCTCGCGGCGCACGGTCGGGTCCTCGTCGACTTCTACACGGAGGGCTGTACGCTGTGTGCCAGCATCGAGCCAGTCGTCGGTAACGTCGCGCGCGCACACGAGGACCTTGCAGTCGCGACGATCAACCCCCGGGACGACCCGCCGCTGATCGAGCGCTTCGAGATCAAGAGCGCGCCGACGCTACTCCTCTTCGAGGACGGCGCGGTCGTCGGCCGACTGGCCAGCGGGTTCCAAGGCGGGGACGCCATCGACGCGTTCCTCGAGAATCCGGGCGGCGACGAACGGGCTACCGATAGCGCGTAAGCCGTCGGAGTCACCGTACTCGAGTGAGAATCACTCGTCGCGGCGTTCAAGCGTCCGTCGTCGCGGCGTCCAAGCGTCCGTTATTCTTCCGCGTACACGAGCGTCCGTCGGCACTCCGGACAGACGTAGGGAACCGGCGCGAGGACCTCGTCCGCTCGTATGCCGCTCAGAAACCCATCGTCGGCGGGAGCGACGATCGAGAGGGACCCGAGCGCGCTGGTCCCCTGTAACTCCATTCGTTCCAGCGGTTCCTCGCAGTCCGGACAGACCTTCTCGGAGGGCATACGTGCCGTCGGTCGTCTTCAGCCAAAAGCTCGGCGCTCGATCGGGGGTCGGGAGACGGTCGCTCGATCCGGGCCCCACCGGATCAGTCGGCGGTCGTCGCGGTCGGACCGTGCTCTGCGACGGCGAGGAAGTTCTCGAACACCCGCTTTGCCGCCTCCGACTCGGCGTGTCGTTCGGGCGTGGCCTCCGCCAGCGCCGCGTCGACCGTTGCATCGGAGACGCCCTCCTCGCGCTTACCCTCGATGACCTCCCGCGCCGTTTCGAGGTCGTACTCGGGGTGGAACTGAACGCCGAACGTGGGCCCCAGCGAGAACGCCTGGCACGACGTCTCGTTGCCCGCGAGTTCGACCGCGCCCGGCGGCAGTCGGAGCACCTCGTCCGAGTGCGTCTCGAAGGCGACGAACTCGCCCGGTAGCCCGGCGAACAGCGGCGAGTCGTCGTAGCGCTCGATGCGCCGGTACCCGAGTTCGTACGCGTCCATCGCCGCGACGCACCCGCCGAGCGACTGCGCGAGGAACTGATGGCCCCAGCAGACGCCGAGCATCGGCACGCCGAGTTCGTGGAGGTCGCGAACCAACTCGGCGAGCGTCTCCATCCACGGTTCGCGGTCGTAGACGGCCGTCTGCGATCCCGAGACGACGACGGCATCGTACGGCCACGAGCCGTCGGCGCCCGGCCACCCCGGGAAGTCGCTCTCGCTGACTTTGAACGCTGTGACCGACGCGTCGAGCTCGCGCCGGAAGTTGCGCTCGGCTGGGGTATCGCCCACCGAGGCGTCGAACAGGGCGACGTGGTGTTCACTCATACTCGTCCGTACGCCCCCGCGCCGCTTTAATATTGAGCAGAATGTCCACCAGCGCGCACAACCGGTGCGACGGACTGAACCAATCGCTAGCCCACTTCACAAGAGACGGTCACCGCACAATAGACACAGAAACCGTCGACGCGTTCAGCTGAGACGGCGGCGTCCGATGAACCGAGCCGGTGGGGACAGATCAGGAATGAGACAGCGGGGCGTCGATGTACGCGTCGTTGACGATCCACTCTCCGTCTTCGCGGACCATGTACTCGCCGTAGTATGGGACCCGCTTTTCGACCGTCTCCCTGAACGTCTCCCGGATCTCGTCTCGGGTCATCTCGCCCATCGATCGGAGGTCGTCGTTGCGGTTGAGACAGCCCTTGAGGTAGCCCTCGTGGGTGACGCGGACGCGGTGGCAGTTCGCACAGAAGTTCGGGTTCTCCACGGGGTCGACGATTTCGACCATCCCCTCGCCGACGTAGTAGCGCCGGCGGTTGTGCATCTCCCGGGTTTCGACGCGGTCGGCCTGCTCCTCGAGCCAGTCGTGGACGCGCCCGATGTCGATGTTCCACTCGGGGTGTCCCGTCAGCTCCGGCATGTACTCGATCAGCTGCAGCTGGAGTCCGGGGTTCTCGGCGACGTGTTCGACCATCCCCTCGACGTAGCCGGCGGTGTGTTCGAAGACGACCATATTCAGCTTCACCGGGTCGAGGCCGGCGTCGAGCGCGGCCTCGACGCCCTCGATGACTTTCTCGTACGCGCCGGATTTGGTGATCTCCGCGAACGCGTCCGGATCGATCGCGTCCTGCGAGACGTTGACGCGTTCGAGGCCCGCCTCCCTGAGCGCCTCGGCGCGGCCGGGAAGGAACGTCCCGTTCGTCGTCAGCGACGTTTCCATCGCGTCCGGCGTCCGTTCGATGATCTCCTCGAGGTCGTCTCTGAGCATCGGCTCGCCCCCGGTGAACTTCACCTTCCGGACGCCGAACTCCGAGACGACCTCGAGGAATCGGACGACCTCGTCGGCGGTCATCTCGTCGTTCTGCGGGTCCATCGGGCCGCGGGTGTCGCCGAGTCCCTCGTTGTGGCAGTAGACGCAGTCGAAGTTGCATCGGTCCGTCAGGGAGACGCGAACGCCGGACACCTCGCGCCCGAAGTCGTCTTCGAGCATCGTGGAATGCTTCGGCTCGACGCTGATAAATTCGCCGTCGTTCAGGGGCAATGCGTAATCGATACCAGTTACTCGCGGCCGTCTGCACCGCGTCGAGACACCGAAACCGTTCAAAACGCTTATCGGTCGTTCGCACCGACTCCGGGTATGAACGACGAAGCCGTCCGCGAGCGCCTCCGCTCGGTCTCGGACCCCGACCTCGGCGACGACATCGTCTCGCTCGGACTCGTCAACGCCGTCGACGTCGACGAGGACGCCGGCACCGTGCGGATCTCGCTCGCGCTCGGCGCCCCCTACTCGCCGTCGGAAACCGCGATCGCCAGCGAGATCAGAGACGCGCTGAGGGACACCGGATACGACGTCGACCTCACGGCGCAGATCCCCTCGCCGATCGATCCCGACGAGGACGTCCTCCCCGGCGTCGAGAACGTGATCGCTGTCGCCTCCGGGAAGGGCGGCGTCGGGAAGTCGACCGTCGCGGTCAATCTCGCGGCCGGCCTCTCGAAGCTCGGCGCGCGCGTCGGCCTGTTCGACGCCGACGTCTACGGTCCGAACGTCCCGCGGATGGTCGCCGCCGACGAGGCGCCGACGGCCGCGGACGATCAGACGATCGTTCCCCCGGAGAAATACGGGGTGAAACTGATGTCGATGGCGTTTCTCGTCGGCGAGGACGACCCGGTCATCTGGCGGGGGCCGATGGTGCATCAGCTCCTCACACAGCTCGTCGAGGACGTCCAGTGGGGCGAGCTCGACTACCTCGTGTTGGACCTCCCGCCGGGCACCGGCGACACCCAGCTGACCGTCCTCCAGACGCTGCCGCTCACGGGCGCGGTGATCGTCACGACGCCGCAGGACGTCGCCATCGACGACGCCCGAAAGGGGCTGGAGATGTTCGGCAAGCACGACACGAACGTCCTCGGCATCGTCGAGAACATGTCGTCGTTCCGCTGTCCCGACTGCGGGTCCGCCCACGACATCTTCGGGGCGGGCGGCGGCGAGGCGTTCGCCGCCGAGAACGACCTGCCGTTCCTCGGCGCGCTCCCGCTGGATCCGTCCGTCCGCACCGGCGGCGACGGCGGCGAGCCGGTCGTCCTCGAGGAGGGCGACACGGCCGACGCGTTCCGCGTGATGACCGAGAGCGTGGCCGACATGACCGGCGTCGTCCGCCGCCGCGAGGCGTCACAGCGGAGCTGAGCATGGACGCCGAACAGGACTCGCTGGCGAACCCGTTCAGTATGGACGCGGCGTGCCGAAACTGCGCTGCGCTCTGTGAGGCCCGAACGAACGTCGTCCACGGATACGGCGACGTCGGCGCGGAGTTCCTCTTCGTCGCCGAGCGGCCGCATCCCGGCGCCGATCGCACGGGCGTCCCGTTCACCGGCGACGAGACGGGCGAACGGCTCCAGCGGATCCTCGCCGAACTCGGGTTCGCGCGGACTGCGCCCGGCGCCGAGGAGCCGGACCTCCAGAACGCCTTCGTGACCTACCTCACGCGCTGTCACCACCCCGACCGCGGGCCGACGGACGAGGAGATCCGGACCTGCGAGCCGTACCTCAACGCCGAGGTGCGGATGATCAACCCCGAGATCATCGTCCCGATCGGCCAGCGGACGTTCGACGCGCTCGCGATCGACTACACGACGAAGCGCCCCGGCGACGTCGACGTCGATGCGGCGCACGCGACGACGATCCGCGGCCGCGGCTTCGAGCTAGTGCCGATGATCGAACTCGAGGCGCAGACCGACGAGCGGACCGACGCGTTCGTCGAACACCTGCTGGAGAACGTCTTCGCGCGCGACTACCGCCAGACGAAGGGCCGTCGCGGGCGCTAACGTCGGCGCGGGCGACGAACGACCGGTCCGCGGGTCGAGTCGTCCCGGAAACGCCGGGTTGAAGAGCGCAGACCGCCGAGAGACGCGTATGACTGTCGTCGCCGTTCTGGCCGAGCCGCCGCGTCCGGGACTGACACTGCCGCGACTCCCGGAGACGAGCCCGCTCTCCCCGTCGGAGGCCGCGGAGCTCTCGGAGGCGATGCTCCGGGACACGCTCCGGGCGGTCGAGCGATCCGGGGGCGAACTCCTCGTGAACTACCTCCCGGACGACCTGCTCCCGGAGGCGCACGTCGACGCCGACGAGTCCGCCGAGGCGGCCCTCCGATCGATCGCCGACGACACGCTGGAGGACCCCGATTCGGCGCGTTTCGAGGTGCAGGTCGGCTCGTCGCTCTCGGCGCGCGCGGGGAACACGATCTCGTATCTCCTGCGCGAGGAGGGCGTGCAGTCCGCGGCGGTCGTCCGCGGCGACGCGCCGTTCCTGCTCCGCTCGACCATCGATTCGGCGGCGATGAAGCTCCGCTCGAACGACGTCGTGCTCGGGCCGTCGACGGACGGTCGGGCCTACTACGCCGGTTTCCGGGCGCCCATCGACTTCGAGGGCGCGTTCACTGCGCCCGAACTGGAGACGCTCGTCGACGGCGCGAACGACGCCGACCGCGACGTCGGCTTCCTGCCGATGCAGCCGACGGTCCGGACGGGGTCCGATCTCGCGACGCTCGTCTCGACGATCCGCGCGCGCTGGCAGGCCGAGCGCGTCGTTCCCGGATACACCGCCGAGTTCGTCGTCGACGCGGGCCTGACCGTCGTCGAAAGCGACGGTGACGGATCGGGAGTGGCGCTCTCGCGGGACTGACGGGGGCAGCTGTCGTCGCCTCTCAGTCGAGGTCGCCTTCGGCGAACCGATCGCGGGGGGATCGATCGGGGACCGACAATTCTTAGACGGGTCGCCCGAAAGTACCGCTCGCGGTGGGATGGCAGAGCGGCCTATTGCGCCTGCCTTGAAAGCAGGTATCCTCACGGATTCCTGGGTTCAAATCCCAGTCCCACCGCGTTTTGTGAGGCCCATTCCCGTCGCAGCGGCGGCTGCGGCGGACACGTGAGCGAACACAACGAAATTTAGCTGAATTGAGGCGCTAAGCCCCCTTCCTCAGCGAGCGACCAACGGGAGCGAGCAGGGAGGGGATACAGCGCCGCATGGTTCTCAAACACGTTCCACGCTCGGCCCACAGGGCAACTCTTCACCAACATCATTATACGTGTAGCGTGCATACCGTGCATTACGGTGAAACGGAAGACAATCACCATTCGGGAGGACCAAGACGAGTGGATTGAGGACCAACACCTCAACCTCTCGTCGTTCGTCCGAGAGCAGTTGGACGAACTAATCGAGGAACGGGAGTAACGGATGTACTACGCCTACAAGTACCGCCTCAAGCCGTCCGACGCCCACCGCGAGGAGTTGGACCGTCACCGCGACATTTGTAGGCAACTGTACAATCACACGCTCTACCGCCTCAACGAGTACCAAGATGAACACGGCGAACTGCCGTCTATGACCACGCTTCGGTCGGAACTTCCCGACCTCAAGAAGTGGTGGGACGGCCTCTCCGACGTGTACTCGAAGGTCCTCCAAACCGTCGTGGAACGTCTGTTCGACAACCTCAGAAGCCTCTCCAAGCTCAAGGAGAACGGCTACGGCGTCGGCCAACTCAAGTGGAAGCCGCCACGCGAGTTCCGTAGTTTCACATACAGTCAGTCTGGCTTCAAGCTCGACAAGAAGGGCGGTCAGACTGTGCTGTCACTCTCGAAACTCGCGGACATCCCGATTCGGCTCCACCGCGCAATCTCTGACGACGCGACACTCAAACAGGTCACGGTCAAGAAGGAATCGACGGGCGAGTGGTTCGCTACGTTTGGCGTCCAAATAGACCGTAAACCGCCCGAACCACCTGAGCATCCCGAGAAATGCGTCGGCATCGACGTAGGGATTCTCAAGTACGCCCACGACACCGACGGCACGGCGGTCGGGTCGCTCGACCTCTCCGACGAGCGCGAACGCGTAGAGCGCGAGCAACGGAAGCTCTCGCGCAAACAGCACGGATCGAACAACTACGAGAAGCAACGACGGCGGGTCGCGGAGTGTCACGCGGACCTCCGACGAAAACGCCGCGATTTCTTGCACAAACTCTCGGCGTACTACGCTCGGGAGTACGACCTCGTGGTGGTTGAAGACCTGAACGTAAAGGGGATGATGGAATCACCGTCGAACAGTCGCAACACAGCGTCGGCGGCATGGCGAACGTTCCTCTCGTTGCTCGAATACAAATGCGAGCGTGAAGGAACGCACTTCGTCGCGGTCAACCCGAGAGGGACGACCAAAGAGTGCGCGTCGTGTGGTGTCTCGACAGAGAAGCCGTTGTGGGTCCGTGAACACTCCTGTCCCGCCTGCGGGTTTGAGGCGGACAGGGACGCGAACGCGGCGTGGAACATTCTTTCTCGCGGCCTCGAAGATATAGGAGTGGGATACTCCGAATCAACGCCTGTGGAGACTGCGCTCCCTGTGGATACGCCTGTATCTGCAAAGCGCGTCATCGAAGCAGGAAGCCCTACCCTCAAGGAGCGAACGGCGTCAGCCGTGAGCGAGTAGGGTAGGGTAGGGTAGTTCACCGCGCGAGCGGGAGCGAGCGCTATCGTCGGTACGCTGGGATTTGAGCAGCGAGCACCGCCTGCGGTGCGAGTGAGTTCAAATCCCGGTCCCACCACGTTTTGCGAGGCTCACCGGTAGAGGGCGGCTACCGCGTTTCGGAGGGCCGTAGAGGAGTGCGTCAGCGGGAGTGCCCGGTTGGAGGACCGTCGACCCGGCCGGGAGGGGGAAGGGGGGGGCGGACGGGGAGTGGGCCGGGTCGAATCCGATCGGGTGCGTGTCGCGTCAGCGGGGACTGATTCGCGGGCGGCCCAACCGGGGCACCTTCGACTACGCGGGATACCCACCTAAAGGCGGCTTTGTCTCAAAGAGCCGTTTTACATATCGATCGATCAGCGGCGCCCCGACGGAAGCAGGATCAGCGCGCCGGGAATCGACAGGGTCGCGAGTCGGAGCGGGTTCTCGCGGATGTCGAAGTCCGGATCGAGCGGCTGCCCCTGCACGTCGGTGATGCGCAGCGACGAGTAGTAGACGATCACGTGGGTGAGCGCGTACGCGATCGCGGACGGGACGAGAAGGGAGTACCGAACGCCGAACTGCGTGGCGAGGAGATCGAATACGATCGCCGTCGCCGACGAGACGGCGAGGAAATCGCCGACCTGGAGCGTGACGCCCGTGAACGCCGTGATCACGGTGTCGACCGTCGAGACCGTCGTCGGCGTGTAAATGAAGGCGGTGAAGACACTGGTGGCGACCAGTCCCATCCCCGCGAAGAACCCGACGATCGGGTACGCGTACTCCATCGGTTCCGGTGTAGGGGCGGGCTGATAATAATCCTCCCCTCCGAGTATCAAAGTTGAATGTGCGATGGCTCGCGCCGAAGCGGCGGTAGGCACGGCGCCGCTGGGGAGTGATAGCCGAACGAAACCGCCGGACTCTCACTCACCGCGGCGCGCGTTATCTGCGTGCCGGTGGGTCGCCGTTAGGGGCGTGCCCGCTGTTCCCGGGCGACCCGTCGTTGTCCCCGTCGCCGCCCTCGGGGCTGTCGGCTGTCGTGTCGTCGCTGTCGGTCGTCCCGGCTTCGGAGCCGTCACCCGCGCCGTCAGCGGCGTTCGGACCGTCGCCCTCGCCTCTGTCGATCCCGTCGCGGGTCGCGTTCCGCTCCTGTGCGTTGTCTCGGGCGCCCTCACCGGATCCGCCGCTGTCCTCGCCGCTGCCGTGTTCACCGGGGGCCGCCCCGGTCTCAGCGTCCCCCGACGGTCCGCCCGCGGAGGCGTTACCGCTCCGGCCGGGCGCTTCGCCCGCCTCGTTGCTGTCGCCCGGGGCCCCGTTCGGCCTCGGTGGGGCGTCCGAATCGCCGAGTCCCCGACCGGCGTTACCGCCCGCGATTCCGCGCGCGATCTCGGCGGTCTCGGGGCCGGAGAGGTTCCGCGCGTCGGTGCGGAGCCGTTCGATGTTCGTCGCGTTGATGCCGGCTCGCTCTCGGACCGCGTCCGGGAGCGACGACGCGGACTCGTTCGCCTGTTCGAGGCGGCGGTCCAGCGCGTTGATCTCGGCGCGTAGCTGCGCGCTCTGGGCGCGGTATCGCCCCTCCGAGATTTCGCCGGCGTCGCGGGCACGCTCCAGCTCCGCGAGGCGGTCTCTTAGTTCTGCGAGACGCTCCCGGCTGCCGTTCAGTTCGGCGGCGACGACGGAGGCCCGGGACTCGTTCGTCGCGGCGGCGGCGACCCGCTGGCCGAAGGCTCTCGAGTCGACCTCGCTTCTGACCTCCGTTCGCTGGACGGCGATGACGCCCGCCAGCCGTGCGCCGGGCTCGAGTCCGGCGGTGGCGTTCGATTCGTCGGTGTCGTTCGACTCCGACGTGGTGTTGTCCGCGGTACCGTCGTCGCCATCGCTCTCGGCGGTCGCGGTTGCGGACCTCGCCGTGTCGTTCGTCGGCGTCTCGGTTCCCTCGTCCTGCACCTGCGCCGTCGCTGCGGAGATGGCGTCCGATGCTTGCGCGGCGTTCGACGTCGCGGCGGCGACCGGGGCGGTTCCGATCACGACGACCAACGCGACGAGAAGCGCGAGTGCTGGCCTCATTAGTTCACCATTACGTCCAGACGAACATATACGTCCGCGATCCTCGCACCGATTTTGCCCGGATTAATCCGAGTTACGTCCGCGGCGTCTACGGGTCGCTCGGCCCGAACTCCTCGCCGGGGAGCACGAGCACGTTCTCGCGACCCAGTCGGAAGGCGTCCAGTTTGTCTTCATCGCGCATCTTCCGGACGACTTGGCTCGTCTTCGCGTCGGTCCACTCGAGCGTCTGTGCGACCTCCTGTTGTTTCATCCGACCGCCCTCGTGTTCGACGAGCGCGAGCACCCGCTCCTCGTTACTCAGCAGTTCGTCCTCCCACGGGCGGTCCTCCGCGGATGGGCCATCGTCACCGGGAGCACCCGCGCCCGCGCCAGAGCTCGCAGCCGCGAATCCGCCGCTGTCGGCCGGAGACGTGGCGTCGTCCGGGCCCCGCGGGTCGACGTCTTCGCCGGCTGCCGCGCTGTCAGTGTCGTCCTCAGCGGCCGAATCGCTCCCGGTGGCCGAATCGGCGGCGTCGGCCGACGCGGTGTCCACAGCGCCGGCCGCGTCGCCGGAAGCTCCCGCGTGTGCCGTGCTGTCAGTCCCCGATTCCGACGGGCCGCTGTCGGGTCCGGCGGACTCGGTCGCCGCCGTGTCGGAGCCGCCCGCCGCCGCCGCGTCGGACGACGACGGTCCGCGACGGGTGGAGACGATCCAGCCGCCGACTCCCGCCGCGACCACGAGCGCGAGAGCGACGAGTGCGAGCGAGGCCAGTCCCCCGTCGGATCCGCCGTCGGTCGCGCCGTCGCCGCCGGTCATCGTCTCCGTACCCCCGTCCGGCGGCTGCTCGGCGACGACCAGCGCCGGCTCGTTCGGGCCGAAATCGACGGGGCCGGTCCAGACCACTATCCGCGAGCCGAGGCGCGTGTCGTCGGGTTGGGGTTGCGCCGCGTCGAGGGCGTAGCCCTCGGGCCAAGAGAACTGCAGGGACGTCTCCTCATCGAGGAAGAAGCCCGCGAGCGCGTCGCCGGCCCGGATCTCGCCGCCGTCGACGGCCGCGAAGTTCGTCCAGACGAAGGTGTAGGTGACGATGCCGTAGTCCTGCGGGAGCTGCTGTCGCGTCGCGGTGGCCGAGACGTTCTCGATCCGCATCTCTCTGCCCGTCGCGTTCTCGGCCGCCGCGGCCGTCGACGACATGCGCTGGCCGAACTGCGATGCGTACCGCGTCTCGTTGTTCCGGATGTCATCGCGCAGCGAGAGGAACGCCTCGGTGGTGTTGTCGTCGTCGAGCCGCACCCGGTACTCGACCGTCCACGCCGCGGAGCCGTCCGAGCGGACGTCGACGTTCAGCGAGACGTCGTCGGGGTTGATCTGCGTGTCGGCGATGGTATCGAGCGTCTGTGCCGACGCGCCCGGAGCCGACGCGACGCCGCCGAGGAGCACGGCGACGACGAGAGCGACACGAGCGAGGCGCGCTGCGCGATCGGTCATCTCGTACCCACCTCGAAGCGGGGGGCACAAACAACTTCCGAGTGCGGGAGCGCGTGGCCGGCCGCACTGCAGCGGCCGCCACCGGTCGGCGAGCACGTCGGCGACACGCCGACGAGCGGGGCGGTGAAACGTCGACGAACGCATCAGGGACACATCGATGAACGCGCTGTACGCCCGGTGAGAAACGGACTGCCTAGACGTCGAACACGACGTAGGCGGTCCACCCCGACGCCGTCCGCTCGACCCGCATCTCCGAGTAAGTGACCGCCTTGACCTCGCGCGCGTCGATCCGATCGAGCGGGAGCCCGCGATACGTTGCCGTGAGCGACCAGTCCTCAGCGTTCCCGGCGCGCGCTGCGTCCACTCCGCTGTCGTCGGCGTTCGGGGGAACGGCGATCTGTACGCGGTTCTCGACCGGGAGCACGCGCTCGACGTCGCGTTCGTAGATGAGCTGATCGAGGTAATCGAACAGCAGCGCCTCCCGGCTCTCGGCGGCGACAGACGCCTCGAACGTCGGTACCGAGTCGTCGACGGCCGGGATGTCGTCGCAGGAGGCCGCGGCGAGGCCGTCGGCGACGGCGCCGAACAGCGACGAGAGGTCGGGCGCGGTCGCCTCGACGGCGACGTCGGCGGTGTGCTCGCGAAGCTCGAATCCCATACGGCTTCGAGCGGTCGCCGCCGGCGTGTGTCTTCCGGTCCTGCCGGCGCGACGCGGTGATGACGGTGCGACGGCGACGGGGCGTCAGCGCCGCGTGGCGTTCGAGGGCCGACGCATCGGCGAGGAGCTTTATCGGTCTCGCGCCCGAATACGCGGGTATGCCGATGAAAGTCGCCGAGCCAGGCGAGTACCGCGAGATTGATCGGTGGGAGCGGGGCGTCGGCTGGATCGCCCGGCCCGAGGAGGAGATGCAGCGGGCGAGCCACGCCCTCGTCGGCGACGACGGCGGCGTCTGGGTCGTCGACCCCGTCGACGCACCCGGAATCGACGACCTGTTGACCGAGTTCGGTGACGTCGCGGGCGTCGTGGTCGGGCTCGACAGGCACAAACGCGACGCCGCGGCGCTCGCGACTCGTCACGGCGTGTCGGTCCACGTCCCTCGGTGGATGTCGGGCGTCGCAGAGGAACTCGACGCGCCGGTCGAACGGTACGAACGCGAACTCGGCTCGTCGGGCTTCGAGGCGTTCGCGGTCCGGGATTCGAGGGTCCCGCCGTGGCAGGAGGTCGGCCTGTATCACCGCGAGGACGGGACACTCGTCGTTCCGGAGGCCGTCGGGACCGTCTCGTACTTCCTCGCCCCGGGGGAACGCCTCGGCGTCCACCCGATGCTACGTCCCTTCCCGCCCCGACGCGAGCTGGGTGGGTTCGCCCCCGAGCGCGTCCTCGTCGGACACGGGGAGGGCGTGATGAGCGACGCGGCGACGGCCCTCCGGGGCGCGCTCGGTACGGCCCGACGGAATCTGCCGGGGGCGTACGGTCGCGCCCTCCGGGAACTGCTGTTCTGACCGCCGGACGGTGCCCCCGCTGACCGACGAGCCGTGACTGCGCTACCGGATCACTGCTCCGCGCTCACATCGTCCGCGAGCGGGACCGTGAGCGTCGTGACGGCCCCGTCGGCCGTCGACTGAGCCGCGACCTCGCCGCCGAGCTGCTGGACGACGAACCTGACGAGCCAGAACCCGAGTCCGCTCCCGTGTTGGAGCGGGGTCTCGCCGTCCCGTCGGAGCGCGGTGAGTTCGTGGGTGGGGATCCCCGGTCCGTCGTCCGCGACGCGAACGACGATCCAGCCGGGCTCGGACCCGGGTTCGACCGTGACGGTGACCCGAACCGGCTCCGGCGCGTCTTGGGCTCCGTCCCTCGTCTCCGGGGAGCCCTGATCTCCGTCCCTCGCCTCGACGGCGTGTTTGATCCCGTTCTCACAGAGCTCCACGAGCGCGACGTGGAGGCGCTCTGAGACCTCCCGGTCGGGATCGACCCCGAGCTCGACGTCGACGCGGCCGGACGGCCACTCCCGCTCGACGGCGGACCGCGACGCGGCGACGACGTCCCGGAGGCGCACGGTGTCGGCCTCGTCGGCGAACAGCCGCTCGATCTGCCGCACCTTCCCCGCGAGCCCGAGCCAGCGGTCGGCGATCCGATCGATGACGTTCGCCGCATCGACGACGGCTTCGTCGTCGTGATCGGAGAGCGTGCGCGCGTAGCCCCGGAGGAGGTTAAGGTCGTTCCGGACGTTGTGCCGCATCAGCCGGTTGAGCACCTCCGCCTGTCTCTCTCGACGGCGGCGACGCGTGACATCGACGAAGTACAGGACGTACCCGTCGCCGTCGTTGCTTGGCACGGCCTCGGCGACGGTGTGAACGAGCGAGCCGTCGGCGCGCACGAGACTGCGATCAAAGCGGTCGTCCGGTCGGGTTCCGTCTCTGCTGTCGGGGTCGCCCGTGTCTTCGGGGTCGCCGCCGTCGCTGTCGGCGGTCTGTCCGCCGGTCTCGGCGGAGAACGATCGGTCGTTGACGTCGACGCCCCCGTCGGAGGAGGACACGGGGACGAGCGGTGAGGGACCGCCGTCAGCGCTGTTCGCCGTGGGATCTGCGGCGTATACAGAGCGGAGAGGGGAGCCGAGCAACTCCGAGCGCGGCCGATCGAGTCGGCGGGCGAACCGATCGTTGCAGTCTCGGATCACCGGCTCGCCGTCGTCGAGCGTCACGCGGACGGTGAGGACCGGCAGGTGATCGAAGCGGTCGATCCCTCCCCCGGCGGTGACGTGACGGTCCATCGTGGATGTAGGCCGTTGAATCGCGTCGTTCGCGGGCCCCGTCCGTTCGCGGCCTCGATTCGTTCGAGGCGTTGCGCCGTTCGCGGGCCCGATCTGTTTGGTGCTTCGTTTCGAACGCGGATCGGTCGGGTACTCAACCTTTCCCCGGGAGTATCGAACTTGATAATCTTCTCGATCGGCGTTCGGAGTCGTTCGCGGGTCCGACCCGGTTAGTTTTTAGTACCCGGCCGAGAACTGACCAGTACCAACTCCCGCGGGTAAGTGTTCCGAGCGGCTCGGGGCACGCGGGGCCGACGACCGACGCGCTGTAAGACGCCGGGGCCGATCGGTCCCGAGACGGACGCCGGAACGCCGGTGCGCCGTCGAACCACGGCGGGACGTTTCAGTGAGCACCCTCGCCACACCGTGAGGACGGCCGTGTCTCTCCGGGCGATCGCGACCCCCTAGGGCGTGATCGCCGGGGCAGACGGCGGCCAATCTTACCGTGGCTTTCGATGCTCGGACACGACCATGGAAATCGAAATTGCGACAATCGGCGGATACGAAGAAGTCGGTCGACAGATGACGGCCGTTCGCGCGGGCGACGACATCGTCATCTTCGACATGGGCCTGAACCTCAGTCAGGTCCTGATCCACGACAACGTGGAGACCGAAAAGATGCACAGCCTGGATCTGATCGATATGGGCGCGATCCCGGACGACCGGGTGATGTCCGACCTCGAGGGCGACGTGCAGGCCATCGTGCCGACGCACGGCCACCTCGACCACATCGGCGCGATCCCGAAGCTCGCCCACCGCTACGACGCTCCGATCGTCGCGGCGCCGTTCACGATCGAACTGGCGAAACAGCAGGTCGAGGGCGAGACCAAGTTCAGCGGGAGCTTCGACAACGACTTCGTGAAGATGGAAGCCGGCGAGACGATGTCGATCGGCGACTCCGGCAACGTCGAGATGGAGTTCGTCCACGTCACCCACTCGATCATCGACGCGGTCAACCCCGTCCTTCACACGCCAGAGGGCGCGATCGTCTACGGGCTGGACAAGCGGATGGACCACTCGCCGGTGCTGGAAGACCCGATCAACATCGAGCGCTTCCGCGAGATCGGCCGCGAGGGCAACGGCGTCCTCTGCTACATCGAGGACTGCACGAACGCGGGCCGCAAGGGCCGGACGCCCTCGGAGTCGCTCGCGCGGAAACACCTCGAGGACACGGTCAAGTCGATGGAGGACTACGACGGCGGCATCGTCGCCACGACGTTCTCCTCGCACGTCTCCCGCGTCTCCTCGATCGTCGAGTTCGCCAAGGAGATCGGACGCCAGCCGGTGCTTCTGGGCCGCTCGATGGAGAAGTACTCCGGGACCGCAGAGCGGCTCGGCTTCGTCGACTTCCCGGACGACGTCGGGATGTACGGCCACCGCAAGTCCGTCGACCGGACGTTCAAGCGAATCATGAAGGAGGGCAAGGAGAACTTCCTCCCCGTCGTCACGGGTCACCAGGGCGAGCCGCGGGCGATGCTCACCCGGATGGGTCGCGGCGAGACGCCCTACGAAATCGAGGACGGCGACAAGGTCATCTTCTCGGCGCGGGTCATCCCCGAGCCGACGAACGAGGGCCAGCGCTACCAGTCCGAGCGCCTCCTGAAGATGCAGGGCGCGCGGATCTACGACGAGGTCCACGTCTCCGGCCACCTGCGCGAGGAGGGCCACTACGAGATGCTCGACGCGCTGCAGCCCCAGCACGTCATCCCGGCCCACCAGAACCTGAAAGGCTTCTCCCCGTACGTCGACCTCGCCGAGTCGCAGGGATACACGATGGGGCGGGACCTGCACGTCACGCGGAACGGGAACATGATCCAGCTGGTGGAGTGAGATGAGTTCGGAAGCGACGGAGGAACGCGTGCTCGAGGCGGTTCGAGAGCGGCGCGAACTCGTCAACGAGGCGCTCGAGGAGGACATCCCGATGAAGTCCCCCGAGCGCCTCTACGAGGCGACGCGCCACCTCCTGACGGCCGGCGGGAAGCGGCTCCGCCCCACCGTCTCGCTTCTGACCGCGGAGGCGCTGGCGGACGTCGAGCCGCTCTCGGTCGACTACCGCGCGTTCCCGGCGCTCGACGGCGCCGAAATCGACGTGATGGCCGCCGCGACGAGCATCGAGGTCATCCAGTCGTTCACGCTGATCCACGACGACATTATGGACGACGACGACCTCCGCCGCGGCGTCCCCGCGGTCCACAAGGCGTACGACACCGAGACGGCGATCCTCGCGGGCGACACGCTCTATGCGAAGGCCTTCGAGCTGCTCTCGGAGACGGGTGCAGACCCCGCCAACGGCCTCGAAGCGGTCCGTCGGCTCGCGACGACCTGCACGCAGATCTGTGAGGGGCAGGCGCTCGACGTCGAGTTCGAGCGCCGCACGGAGGTCCTCCCCGACGAGTACCTCGAGATGATCGAGCTGAAGACGGCGGTCCTGTACGGCGCGGCGACGGCGACCGCCGCGACCCTGATGGACGCCGACGACGAGACCGTCGAGGCGCTGTATCGCTACGGCATCGACTCCGGACGCGCGTTCCAGATTCAGGACGACGTCCTCGATCTGACGGTGCCCTCCGAGACGCTCGGCAAACAGCGCGGCTCGGACCTCGTCGAGAACAAGGAGACGATCATCACGCTGCACGCGCGCCAGCAGGGCGTCGACGTCGACGGCCTCGTCGGCGCCGCCGACGTCGAATCCGTCACCGAATCGGAGATCGAATCGGCCGTCGAGACGCTCGATAACGCCGGATCGATCGGCTACGCGGAGGAGAAAGCCCGCGAGCTCGCTGAGAACGCGAAGGCGCACCTCGAGGTCCTCCCGGACAACGAGGCGCGCGCGCTCCTCTGTGATCTCGCGGACTACCTGATCACGCGCGGCTACTGACCGCCGGCACGGATCTCGTCGTCGACGACGGCCCGGCGCGGAGGTTCGTCGCTAGGGCGGTCTGCGGCGAGCACCGCCCGCCCGCGATATGCTCTCTTCGAGCGTCGCCGACGTACTCGGAGGACCAAAAACGATATTCGCGTAGTCGGCAAGGAGCTACCACTGATAATGCTCCACACGACCGGCCCGCTCTTGACCATCGACGTCGGCGATCGAACCGTCGAGGAGACGGCCGTCGACGACGTCCTCGAGGAGTTCATCGGCGGCCGCGGCGTCGGGACTGCGCTAGCCCACGAGCGGATCCCGTTCGACGCGGACCCGTTCGGCCCGGAGAACCGACTGTTCTTCACGACCGGCCCGATGCAGGTGTCGAATATGTCCTTCACCGGACGGATGAACTGCACCGCCGTCTCGCCGTTGACCGACGGCCTCGTCTCTTCGAACGCCGGCGGCTTTATGTCTCGACACTTCGCCGATACCGGCTACGCGGCGGTCGAGATCGTCGGCCAGAGCGACGAACTCGTCGTCCTCCACGTGACCGACGAGGGCGTTGCGTTTGAGGAAGTCCCGGATCTCGAGGAAGCGACGGTGCCGGAGACGGTCGGCTACCTCGAGTCGACCCACGATATCGGCGCGGACAAGACAGCCATCATCGGGCCCGCCGGCGAGAACCGCGTCCGCTTCGCCTCCGTGATGACCTCCGAGGAGCGCGCGTTCGGCCGTGGCGGACTCGGCGCCGTCCTCGGTTCGAAGAACGTCAAGGCGCTCGCTGTCGAGGGCGACTCCCGCCCTGAGACCGACATTCCCGCCACCCAGACGGAGATCCACCGGGAGGCGGCGACGAGCGACCACATCATGAAAGAACAGGGGACCGTCGCCGTCATGGATCTCGCCAACGAGAAGAACGGGCTTCCCTCGTACTACTTCTCCGAGCAGCAGTTCGAGGGCGTCGAGGGCATCAACGGCTCCGCGGTGGCGGAGAAGAAGCACAAGAAGGGAACCTGTTCGGCATGCGCGTTCGCCTGCAAGCTCCCGACGAGAGACGAGGAGCGCGGCGTCGAGACGGAGGGCCCCGAGTTCGAGGTCGCGATGGCCTTCGGGTCGAACTCGGGCGTCGACGACATCGTCGACGTGATGGTCTCGAACGGGCTCTGCGACGACTTCGGCCTCGACGCCATCTCGGCGGGAAACACCGTGGCGGCCTACCTCGCCGCCGAGGACGAGTTCGGCAACCGAGAGCTCATCTGGGACCTCCTCGAGAAGATCGCCTACCGCGAGGGGATCGGCGATACCCTCGCGGAGGGCGTCGACCGCGTCCACGACGACCTCGGCGTCGAGAACTGGTCGGTCAAGGGGATGGACTTCGCCGCGCACGAGGGCCGCGTCCTTCACGGCCAGGGTCTCTCCTACGCCGTCGCGAACCGCGGCGCCGATCATATGTACGCGACCTTCTACTCGGTCGAGTACCCGCTCGTCCCCAAGGACGAGGCCGTCGAACCCGAGGGCACCCTCGGCAAGGCCGACATCCTCGTCGAGCGCGAGAATCTCATGGCGCTGAACGACAGCGGCGTCGTCTGCAAGTTCTCCCGGGACTTCATGACCCCCGCCCGCTACGAGTCGCTGTTCGGCGCCGACTACGAAGACTTACTCGAAGTGGGCGACCGGGTCGTCACCCTCGAGCGCCACTTCAACAATAAGCGTGGCTTCGACCGCAACCAGGACCGCCTGCCCTACGACCTGCCCGACTTCGAGGCGGCCCTCTCGGCGTACTACGACGAGCGCGGGTGGAACGACGACGGCACCGTCCCGGACGAGACGGCGGGCGCGAACGCCGCACCCGCCGCTGACTGATCGGGAGCGTAACTGATTTTGCCTCTGATCGCTCTGCCGTTGTTTCAGACGGCGGGTGAGCGTCCCCGTCAGTAGGCCGCCGTTCGACGTCTTCGATGTGAGTGGCCGGCGCCAACACTCCGTCCTGCGGTCGGCAACTCCCACCCCCGTGAACCCCAATCCGGCCCCCTTTTTACCGGGGAGGACGCATCGGCGCGTAATGGACGAGGACCTACGCGAACGCGTCGAGCGCGAGGCCGAAAAGCACGCGCTGCTCAACGCGGTCAAATACGACAGCGACGCCGACGTCGGGGCCGTGATGGGCCCGCTGATGGGCGAGAACCCCGACTTCCGGCCGCACGGCGACGAGATCCCCGGCGTCGTCGGCGGCGTCGTCGCCCGCGTGAACGACCTCTCGACGCCCGAAAAGCGCGACCGACTGGCGGAACTCGCGCCGGAGGAACTCGCGGAGATGGAGTCCGAAGACGAGGGAGACGACCACGCCCTCCCGGACCTCCCGAACGCCGACGACTACGACGAGGTGCGGATGCGGGCGGCGCCGAACCCCAACGGCCCCTGGCACATCGGTCACGCCCGGATGCCCGCGGTCATCGGCACGTACAAGGAGCGCTACGACGGGTCGTTCATCGTCCGCTTCGACGACACCGACCCCGAGACGAAGCGACCGGACCTCGACGCCTACGACGCCATCCTCGACGACATCGCCTACCTCGGCTTCGAGCCCGACGACGTCGTGATCGCCTCCGACCGGCTGGAGACCTACTACGAACACGCCCGCGACCTGATCGACGCCGGCGGCGCCTACACCTGCTCGTGCACGGGCGAGGAGTTCTCGGCGCTGAAGAACGACGCGCGGGCGTGTCCGCACCGCGAGAAGGACGCGGCGACGACCCGCGAGGAGTTCCAAGCAATGGTCGACGGCGAGTACGGCTCCGGCGAGATGGTCCTCCGCGTCCGCACCGACATCGAACACAAGAACCCGGCGCTCCGCGACTGGGTCGCGTTCCGGATGATCGACACGCCGCACCCGCGCGAGGAGGCGGCCGACTACCGCTGCTGGCCGATGCTCGACTTCCAGTCCGGCGTCGACGACCACCTCACGGGCGTCACGCACATCATCCGCGGCATCGACCTCCAGGACTCCGCGAAGCGCCAGCGGTTCGTCTACGACTACTTCGGGTGGGAGTACCCGGAGGTGATCCACTGGGGCCACGTGCAGGTCGACGCCTACGACGTGAAGCTCTCTACGTCGACGCTGAAAGCGCGGATCGAGGCCGGCGAACTCGACGGCTGGGACGACCCGCGCGCGCCGACGCTGCAGAGCCTGCGGCGGCGCGGCATCCGCGGCGAGGCGGTCGTCGAGGCGCTGATCGCGCTCGGGACGTCGACCTCGAACGTCGACCTCTCGATGAGTTCGATCTACGCCGCCAACAGAGAACTCGTCGATGACGGGGCCGAGCGCTACTTCCTCGTCCGCGACGGCGAGCGATTCCGCGTCGCGGGCGGTCCGGAGGCCGGCCACCCGCCGCTTCACCCCGACCACGAGGAACGCGGCGAGCGGACGATCCCGGCCGCTGACGGCGTCGTTCTCGAACCCGAGGACGTTCCGGAGGCGGGCGAACGCGTCTGGCTGAAGGGCTACGCGTGCGTCCGTCGCTCCGGCGGCGATCCGGAGACGCTCGTCGCGACCGACGACGGCATCGAGGTCGTCCGCGACGGCGGCGTCGACGTCGTCCACTGGGCGCCGGCCGAGGGCGGCGTCGACGTCCGGATGCGAACGCCCGACGGCGACGTGACGGGCGTCTCCGAGCCGGATTTCGGGGAAACGGCCGTCGGCGACGTCGTCCAGTTCGAGCGGGTCGGCTTCGCGCGCGTCGACGAGCACGCCGCCGACGAGTCGGTCGTCTACTGGACGCACCCGTGAGCCGGGGGCGCGCGTTCGCGTGACCGGGGAGCGAACCACTGACGCCGACGGCCGCCTCGCCGACCTCACGCGACCTGTCGAGTCCGGGATGCCGACGTACCCCGGCGACCCCGTGGTCGAAATCGCTCCGCACGCGACGCACGCCGAGGACGGCTACCGCGTCTCTCGGCTGGAACTCGGGACGCACACCGGCACGCACGTCGACGCGCCCGCCCACATCGACCCCGACGGCGCGACGCTCGGCGCGTTCGGCCCCGAAGACCTGCGGTTCGACGCGCGCGTGGTCGACTGTCGCGGCGTCGGCCCGAGGGCAGCCATCGAGGTCGAAGCGCTTCCGGACGGGGGGAGCGACGCCGCCCTCGGCGATGTCGACGCGCTCGTCTTCAGAACCGGCTGGGCTAACCACTGGGGTACTGAGCGGATGGTCGATCACCCGTTTCTCGCGCCCGAGACGGCTCGACGGTGCGCCGCCGCGGACGTTGCGGTCGTCGTCGACGCGCTCAGCCCGGACCCCTCACTCGAGGGCGACCTCCCGGCATCCCACGAGGGAGACGCGCTCCCCGCCCACCGCGCGCTCTGCGGTTCGGGGATACCGATCGTCGAGAACGTCTGCAACCTGGAGGCGCTCCCCGACCGCGCCTTCGAGTTGCTCGTCTGCCCCCTGAGGGTCGACGCCGACGGCGCGCCGGCGCGCGTTCTCGCACGCGTTTGAACCCGAGACAACTCCGCGAAATCCGGGTTAACCATCGGAAAAACCGGGATAAACGGGGCTTACGGACTCGACGGCTTACGTACTCCCGGCTCGTCGCCTCAGGTGTAGATCGACGATGAAACGAACCACCGTACTCGCAGTCGCGCTCGCGGCGCTCCTCGTTGCGACGGGCGCGGCGGCCGCGATACCCGGAAGTACAGCCTCGGCAAACACAGGCGGCGCGGCAGCCGCGGACGACGCGAACGCCGGTGCGGCCGACCGTGCCGGCTCGAGCGCGGCCGAACAGGCCGGCCCGCCCGCTGAACTTCCCGGACCGGTCCCGGACTTCGTCTCGGACGTCCACGGACTCGTTCAGGGATTCCTCGACGGATCGCTCGATTCGCTCGGCCCCGCGGTAAGTGACGCGGCCGGTGCCGATGAGGCGGACGGCGACGATAGATCAGACGAGAGCACCGATACCGACGCGTAACTGCTCGAGAAACCCGCGGATCGCCCGGTCCCCGCTGAACGCCGACCGCCCCGGCCCTCGAACACCGGTGCCCATATCCGACTCCGACCCCCAACGCTAGCAGTGGCTTTGGAACGGTAGTCGAGAGCCGACGCCCGGTCGTGTGACCGCTGATCACAATTTGAAACTGGTCTGATACGTATGAACGCAAAACCGATCGTTATCATCGCGCTCGTCGTTGCCGTCGGTGTCGGGGCCGTCGTCGTGGGCGAGAACATCACGTCCGGCGGCGACGCCGACGAATCCGAGCCGTTCCCGACCGCGACGGCCTCGGACTCGGCGGGGAACGATGACCTCGACGGATCGGAGGGATCGGGAACCGCGACGTCAGATTCATCGGTCGACGAGACGCCGACTCCGCCCTTCGCGTTCACTATCGAGAACATCGAAGAGTGCGGACAGACCTGTCGCGACGTCACCTCCACGCTGACGAATCAACAGGACGCGACCGCCGAGGGCGTCACCGTCCACACGCGCATCTTCGCCGGGCGGGGTACAGACGGTGACGTCATCTGGAACGGCGACGCCGACGTCGGCACGCTCGCGGCCGGCGAGTCCTTCACGACGACTCGCCGCGTCGACCTCTCGTTCTCGGAGGCGCTCAAGGTGCAGAACAACGACGGCTGGATTACCGTTCAGACGACTGTCGACTCTGCGGACCGGACGGTGACGTTCACCGACGAGCGACAGGTCGCCTGAGCGCACGCGGACTCGCGCCGCTTTCGATGGTCTCCGCGGTTCCGTGTCGGTGGTCTCCGCAGTTCCGGAACGTCCTTACCCGCCCGCGCCGAACCGCGGGACATGACGCTGCAAGTCCGGGCCGTCTCCGACCTCTCGCCGGAGGAGCGGGCGGCCTTCTTCGATCGCGACGCCGGGATCGGCGACGCGCGCGCCGACGTCAGAGAGATCGTCGGTCGCGTGCGCGAGGAGGGCGACGTCGCCGTCCGGGAGTTCTGCCGGGAGTTCGACGGCGTGGAGGTCGGCAATCTCGACGTGACCGACGAGGCCGAACGCGCCTACGGGGCCATCGACGACGACGTGCGTGCGGCGATCGAGACCGCGGCGGCGAACGTTCGGGCGTTCCACGAGCGGCAGGTCCCCGACGACTGGCGGGAGACGTTCGGCGCGGACGCGGCGGGTGCGGAGGATCGCTCGGATTCGGGGCTCCGGGAACTCGGCCGCCGCTTCCGCCCGATAGAGCGCGTCGGCGTCTACGCCCCGGGCGGCACGGCCGCGTACCCCTCGAGCGTGCTGATGGGCGTCGTCCCCGCGAAGGTCGCGGGCGTCGAGCACGTCGCGCTCGCGACCCCCCCGGCCGAAGAGCTGAATCCGGTCACGCTCGCGGCGGCGCACGTCGCGGGTGCCGACGCGGTCTACAGCGTCGGCGGCGCGCAGGCCATCGGCGCGCTCGCGTACGGCACCGAGACCGTGAACGCGGTTCAGAAAGTCGTCGGCCCCGGAAACCGGTGGGTCACCGCCGCGAAGGCCGAAGTCAGAGGCGACGTGGACATCGACTTCCTCGCGGGGCCCTCGGAGGTCCTCGTGCTGGCGGACGAGACGGCGGAGCCCGACTTCGTCGCGGCAGATCTGCTCGCGCAGGCCGAGCACGATCCGAACGCCTCCGTCGTCGCCGTCACCGACGACGCGGACGTCGCCGGGGACGTCGTCGAGGCGGTAGAGGCACAGCTCGCCGACCGAGAGCGCGCCGACGTGATCCGCGAGGCGCTCGGAAACGACGCCTCGGGCGTCCTCCGCGCGCGGTCGATGTCGGAGGCCGTCCTGTTCGCAGAGGAGTACGCGGCCGAGCACCTCTCGATTCAAACCGAGGACAGCGAGGCCCTGCTGGATCGGATCTCGAACGCCGGCAGCGTGTTCTTGGGCCCGTACACGCCCGTTGCCGCCGGCGACTACGCGTCGGGCACGAACCACGTCCTCCCGACGTCCGGCGGCGCGAGGCGCTACGGCGGTCTCTCGGTCGACACCTTCCTGCGCTCGACGACGGTGCAGCGGCTCGACCGCGACGGCTTGACGGCGCTCTCGGAGACGATCACGACGCTCGCGGAGGCCGAGGGGCTGGAAGCACACGCCGAGAGCGTCCGCGCGCGGTTCGCCGCTGAGAACCTCGGGGACCCCTCGGACCGCGCCGAGTGACTCGGATGGCCGACGTCCCCCGACCCCCGACGTTCGCCGACGCGTGCGAGGCCGTGCTCTCGGACCCGACTGACGACCACGCCGCCGACGGGACGCCCGCGCCGATCATCGCCCGGTCCGTTCCCGACGGGTGGGGCGAGCGCCGAGCGCGACTCGTCGCCTCGCGCTTTCCCGCCGACGTCGACCGCGTGCTCGAACTCGGGAGCGGGACCGGGGCGCTCCTGCGCGAACTCGGCGAGCGATACGACGCGGTCGGCGTCGACTCTCGCCGCGCGCGGCTCGGATTCTCGGCCGCGCGCGGCGAGGCAGTCGTGCAGGGTTCGCCGACTCGACCACCCGTACACCCCGCGTTCGACGGCGTCTGCGCGGGCGAGCACGCGACCGGCCGCGCCTCGGCCGTCGACGTCTGCGTGGCCGCGTACGGGGCGCTTCGACCGGGCGGAATCGCCGTCGTCGCCGCTCCGACCGCGCCGGCCGCCGTGGCGGAACCGGGCGTCGAGACCTACCGCGGGTCGCGGTACCTCCTCGAACGGGCCGTCGACGTCGACGCCCCGACGGGCAGGGTCGTCATCGACTACCGGGTCACAGATCGGCGGACGGGCGACGCGGCGGTCGTGTCCGACTCGCGGACCGTCGAGACGACGACGGCCGAGGGACTCACCGCCGCGCTCCGAACCGCGGGGTTCGCGGACGTGCTCGTCGCCGGCGAGAGCGACCTTCCCGGCGTTGTCGTCGGTCGCGGCGTTCGCGCCGTCGAGACGGGCCAGTGAGCCGGCGGTCGCGTCCGGATCGCGGTCGCGGCTACTCCTCGCGGAGCGTCAGCACCGGAATCGACGACAGCCTGACGACGCGTTCTGTCGTGCTCCCGAGGAGGTAGCGGTCGAGTCCGCGGCGACCGTGCGTGCCCATCACGATCAGGTCGGCGTCCACCGTCTCGGCGTACTCGAGTATCGTCCCGACGGGGTCTCCCGTCTCGACGGCGTCGACGACCTCGATCGCGAGATCAAGGCGATCGGTGGTCTTTTCGATGATCCGTGTCCCTTCGCGTTCGAGCGCATCGACGACTTCGCCGCCGAGCGTCGTGACGCTGTCGCGGTTGGCGTCGGCGACGTAGAGCACGTGGAGCGTCGCGCCGTGGGCCGCCGCGAGCGACGCGGCGTGGTCGACCGCCGCGTCGGCTTGGTCGCTGCCGTCTGTCGGAACGAGGATCGCGTCGTACATATCCGCCGGTTCGCGAGCGGCCCACATATATCCCCGGCAGTCGCCGGGGCGTGCCGGCGGTTGGGCAGCGTCAAGATTAACACCGTTCGTCCGGTAGTGAGTAACATATGAGTACGGAAACGGCCGATGCCGGCGGGAACAACTCGACGGTGACCGTCACGGAGGAGGCCGCCTCGGAGGCGCTTCGACTCATCGAGTCCGAGGGGCTCGACACCGACGAGGCGGGGCTCCGGCTGTTCGTTCAGCAGGGGGGCTGTGCGGGGCTCTCCTACGGGATGCGGTTCGATCACGAACCGGAGTCCGACGACGCCGTGGTCGAACAGCACGGGCTCCGGGTGTTCGTCGATCCCGCGAGTCAGAACTACGTCGGCGGATCGACGCTCCGCTACGAGGGCGGTCTCCAGGGCGCGGGATTCCACGTCGAAAACCCCAACGTCGTCAGCGAGTGCGGGTGCGGCGAGTCCTTCCGAACGTGATCGTGAGGGCGCCTCGCGGCTTCTCTCCGCGCGTTCGCGGGTTCTCCCCGAACGTGACAGATATACCGCGGCGTCGCTAACCGGAGGTATGGCTACCGAACGCGACGCCGTCGAGACGCCCGACGGCGAGACGGTGTACGCCGACCGCTCGGACGCCGCGCGCGGCGCGAAAGGCCCCTTCTTCGTCGTGTACGCGACTCCCGACAACGAGCGGCGCTGGGGGTATCTCTGTGCGAACTGCGAGTCGACCGACAATGCGATGGACACGATGGGGCGCATCGAGTGCAACGGCTGCGGGAATCTGCGGAAGCCCGAGGAGTGGGACGCGGCCCACGAGTGAGTTGGCTGTTCCGAAGAGACGCGGTCCCGTCCGTATCCGCACAATATCGTGTGTCATATCGTAACAAGATTTATGCTATCGGGTGCAGTAGTCGCAGGTACATGCCCCCTGTCAGCATGCCTCCCTCGGAGGACGCCCGGGCGATCTTCAGTCGGCTGGGCTACAGTGTTTCGGGCGACGGACCGGAGTTCGTCGCCGAGCGGAAGTGGCGCACGGTCCGCGTCACGGCGCTTTCGGACGACGAAGACCTTCGCGGACGCCGCGTACTCGCCGACGGCGGCGACCCGTCGAACGACTATCGGTTCCGATGCTTCGTCGCACCGAAATCGACCACAGGGGACGTACAGAATCATCTCGAGAGCGCCGATCCGGCCTACGAGTGGGCCGTGATCGGCGTTGGCGACGACGGCGAGTACGACGTCCACCTCCCGGACGCCAGCTAACGCCGCGTCGGCGACCGTTGCTTCGTCGCGTTCGCGATCGACTGAGAGGCGTCGCCGCAGGAACCATTTTGTATCCGGCGTCGCGTACCCGTCGGTATGTCGCACACCGGCCTGTCGCACGTCGTCGAGAGCCGTCGGCTCAACGCCGTGTTGGCCGGGCTCCTCTTCGTCTTTCTGGCGGCCACGGCCGTCGGCGAATTCCTCGCCGGGGACTACGAGTGGGCCGGTTTCACGCTCGCCGTGCTCGCCGTCGCGCTCGTCCCGCCGCTCATCCGGCGGAATCCGACGGCGATGCTCCCCTGGGAGGTCGTCTTCCTCGCCGCCTTCCCGCTCATCGCGCGGGCGCTCGTCGCCGGCGAGCGGATCGGCGGAATGACGTTCTCCGGCCGCGTGACCACGTACGTCGCGGTCGCGGCCGTCGCGCTCCTGATCGCCGTCGAACTCGACGTGTTCACGCCGGTGAAGATGAACCACCGGTTCGCGGTCGTCTTCGTCGTCGTGACGACGATGGCCGCGGCCGGCATTTGGGCGGTCGTCCGCTGGCTCTCCGACGTACTCGTGGGCACGCGGTTCCTGTACGACGGCCGCCCCGAGGCGGTCCTCGAGGAGGCGATGATGTGGGACTTCGTCGCGGCGACCGTCGCCGGCGTCTTCGCGGGCCTCCTCTTCGAGTACTACTTCCGGCGGCGGGCCCGCATCCCACGCCGCCTCCCCGACGGAGACGTCGGGAGCCACCCCGAGGCGACAGAGTCGACACACCCCGAGGCGATCAACCGCGACGGAACGGGAGATCGGCGATGAGAATCCGCGAGGCGCTCCACGTCTCCGAGCGCCGGCAGCGGCAGGCCACGCGAGCGATGCAGGCGTTCTTGGTCGCGATGCTCGTCGCCGGGGTGCTGCTCCGAAGCGGTGGGGTCGTTCTCAACGCCGCCATCGGGCTGTTCGTGACGTTTCTTCCGGGCGTCCTCGAACGCGACCTCGGGCTTCCGATGGACGCCGGCCTGACGCTGTGGATCTCCGCAGCGGTGTTCCTGCACGCGGTCGGTACCCTCACGCTCCCGGTCGTCGGTAAGCCCTACGTGAACGTCTGGTGGTGGGACCACGTCACCCACGCGCTCTCGGCCAGCCTCGTCGCGGGCGTCGGCTACGCGACGACGCGCGCGGTCGACATCCACTCCGACTCGGTCTCGCTTCCCCCGCGGTTTCACTTCGTGTTCATCCTGCTTTTCGTCCTCGCGTTCGGCGTGCTCTGGGAGGTGATCGAGTTTATGATCAGTCTTGCGGCGGCGCGGACGGGCACCGAGGGCGTTCTCACGCAGTACGGGCTCGGTGACTCGATGCTGGATCTCCTGTTTAACACCGCCGGTGCGATCCTCGTGGCCATCTACGGCAGCAATCAGCTCTCGGGGGTCGTCGACGCGCTCACCGTACGGTTAGACGACTCTCGGGGCTGAGCAGTCGGCCGCCCCGACGGCGCTCGACGTTCTGATTCGTCCCAGACACTTATCGTGTTCCGTGCTGTATCCCCGCACGACGATGGTGTTCAAGAAAGTCACCCTGATCGGACGGAGCCCGGATAGTTTCGACGGCGCGGTCGACGACGCGATCGACCGCGCGGAGGAGACGCTCGACAACGTCCACTGGATCGAGGTGGACGAACTCGGCGTCGAGATCGCCTCCGTCGACGGTCACGAGTACCAAGCTGAGGTCACCGTCGCGTTCGAGCTGCGGGACGGCGAATAGGTTCACGAGACGGGGAAGGCGAGCCGCAAACGCCGCGGCGGTCCGCTCGGACGCCGCCTGCGAGCCACACGACGGATTCTTTTCGCTCTTGCGATCACGAGTGGTGAATGCCGCGTCTCCTCCACGACTTCGCCGATTACGCCCGCGAGTCGGGATTGCGTCGAGATCGAGGGGCGGATCCGACGCGCCGCTGAGTCGGAGGCGACGAGCGCTGGGGGCCGGGTGACGGACGCCGCGGGATGAGCGTGCCGAGTGGAAACGTTCAGGACCCGTCGCGTCCTCGGCTTCGACGATGACGCGCGTCGTGGTCCCCGTCCGGTACCCGCTGACGAAGCACTCCCGAGCGACGCTCTCGGAGGCGATTCGGATCGCCGAGGAGCGATCGGCCGAGCTGACGGTCCTGCACGTCGACCTCTATCAGGAGAACAACGGCGTGACGCGGGCCGGACTGAAACGCGCGGTCGAATCGACGCTCGGTCCGCTCGACCGGACGCGGTACGTCGTCCGCCGGGGGTTCCTCGTCGAGGAGACGATACTCGAAGAGGTGGCCGCAGACGACGCCGACATCGTCGTCCTCGGCGCGAAGCAGGCCGGCCGGTGGCGACGGATGCTCCGGCGCTTCCTCGACGACCCCGACATCGAGACGTACCTCCGGGAGAAACTGGAGTGCACCGTGATCACCGTCCGCGCGGACGAGTAGCCGCCGGAGTCGAGGGCGACTCGCGTCGGTTACGACTCGTCGGGCGAGCGGTTCGCGAGGGGTCCATCGGTCGTTTCGGGCTCTGTGTGTTCGGGGTGTCCCGGGTGGGTGCGTCCGACTCGATCGGCTCGCTCGCCGACCCTCGCGTCGAGCGTGCCGCTGGTGTCGTCGAAGATCAGGTGGCGGTGCGGGTAGGCGAACTCGATTCCGGCGTCCGACTCCCGGAACGACTCCGAGATCCGAGTGCGGATCTGCGACTCCACGGTCGGGATCTTGTAGGGCTTGTTCACCCAGTAGCGGAGCCTGAGCACGACGCCGTCGTCGGCGAACGCCGCCCGAAGCACCGTCGGGCGCGCCGGGTAGCGCGCGCTTCCGACCCGGATGTCGGGGCCGCCGGTGATGACCTCAGCCGTGTCCGCCGCGGCGCGACGCATCAGTCGCCGCGCCGCCGCCGCGTCGGACTCGTAGGTGACGACCACGTCCAGGGCCAGCCTGACGCGCTCGTCCTCCGCGGAGTAGTTCGTTATCAGGCGCTCCCGAATCACGGAGTTGGGAATGACGAGAAACGTGTTATCGAGCGTGAAGAGCTTCGTGTACCGGATCGTGATCTCGTCGACGAAGCCCCGCTGGCCGTCCTCGAGTTCGATCATATCGCCGATCTCGTAGGGTTGGTCCGCGAGGATGAACAGCCCGTTGATCGTGCTCCCGACGATCGGAGCGAGCACGATACCGAGGACGGCCGAAAAGACCGTCACCGAGAGCACGATATCGCCGAGCTCGAAGCCGAGGACACCCGCGGCGACGGCGGTGGACACGAAAACGACGCCGACCCTGACGAGGCGGAGAACGGTCTGTGCGACGCTCTGGCGGGGGAACTGCCTGGCGACGGACCGTCCGACCAGTCTGACGACGTACCGAGAGAAGACGACTCCCACCGCGACGATTAAGGCGGCCAGCACCCACCGCCAGCCCGGGAACTGAAGCCACTGCGGGACCGCGGCGGCGAGCTCGCTGCCGGACGCCGATCTCACACCGGGCGCCGGCGTCGCCGTCGGCGTCGTCGCTGACTGCATATACCTGCGTCCACGCGATGCCCGGACAAAAAGGGTTGTTCCACCGACCGAGGACGGCCCGGGAAAACGATAAGGGCACAGTCGCCGTCGAAACAGCTATGTCGGGCCGCCTCACCGATACCCCGGAGTTCACGATCACCCACGAGACGGAACCGAGCGAGACCCTGCTCGCGGGGTTTTCCTCGTTCGGCCTCGCGGGGTTGACCGCCGTCGACTACCTCGTCGATCACCTCGAACTCGAAGAGCGCGGGCACCTCTCGGCCGACGGGCTCCCGACGGTGACGCCGTTCGAGAACGGTCGCCCGCGCCATCACACCCGACTGTTCTCGCGCGACGATCTCGAGGTGACGGTCCTCGTCGGCGAGCTGTTCGTTCCCGTCGGTGTCGGAGAAGCGTTCGCCGACACGATCCTCGAGTGGACCGAGTCGAACGGCGTCACCGACGTCGCCGTCCTCTCGGGGATCCCGATCCCCCACGGCCCGGACGACCACCGGACGTACTACGTCGCCACCGACGACTACCGGGAGCGACGCCTCGTCAACAGCTCGGTCGAGCCGATGGGACAGGGGTTCCTCGACGGCACGAACGCCGCGCTCGTCGAGCGCGGTCTCGACTCGCCGCTCGGCGTCTGTACGTTCGTCACGCCCGTCCACGCGCAGGTCCCCGACGTCGCGGCCGCGATCCGCCTCGTCGAGACCGTCGAAGCGGTCTACGACCTCGACATCGACGCCGGCCCTCTCGAGGCGTTCGCCGCCGAAGTCGAGCAGTACTACGCCGAGCTCTTCGAACGGATGCAGACCCGCGACGACGAGCTCCCCGAGGACCGGATGTATATGTGAGTCCGGCGGTCGATCACGGCGCTGGCGCGCGCAGTAGTGATGGAAATCCTACTGCTTCGCTTCCGAAACGCTGTGCTACTCGAACGATAGTAAATAGTAAGTAGTCGGGGGAGTGACGTCCCCATATGGCAGACGAACTCCGCACGACGCTGGAAGGCGTCGGAGAGCGGTTCAACCTCGGCGAATACGAGATCGAAGCGTACCTCGCCGTCCTCGAGCACGGCGAGCTGACGGCCTCCGAGATCGCCGACCGCACGGAGATCCCCCAGCCGCGGGTGTACGACACGGTTCGCAGCCTCTCGGATCGGGGGCTCGTCGAACTCAGGGAGTCGCGGCCGATGAAGATCGTCGCGGTCGACCCGGAGGACGCCTTCGGCAACGTCCAGCAGTCGCTCGACGATCTCATCTCGGAGTTGGAGGCGCGATACACCGCGCCGGCGCGGGACACCGAGGCAGTCTCTCTCGTGAAGTCGCGCTCGACGATCCTCCGGTACATCGAGGAGATCATCGAGAGCGCCGAGTACGAACTCGTCCTCTCGTTGACGCCGGACCTGCTCCGCCGCTTCCGCGAGGACCTCGCTGCGGCCATCGACGACGGCGTGAGCATCGACCTGCTCGTCACGCCCGCCTCCCGCGCCCCGGACCCCGAGGAGTTCGACTACCTCGAGGTGGCGACGATCGCCCGCGCCCGCCGCGGCATCACCACGCCGATTCTGGCCGTCGCCGACGGGAACTACTCGATCTACGCGACGCAGGACGCGCTGCACGACGACCGCGACCGCTACGGCGTGATCTTCAACCGCTCTGCGCTCGGCTTCTTGGTCTCGGGCTTCTTCGGCACCGTTCTCTGGTCGACGTCGGAGACGCTCGTCACCGACGGCAAGCGCCGCCCGTTCCCCCGCCGCTACGCCTCGATCCGGCGCGCCGTGAAAGACGTCCGCGAACTGGACGGGCCCTTCTACGCCTCCGTCGCGGGCCGCGACGTCGAGACGGGCGAGTCGATCCTCGTCGAGGGGAAGGTACAGACCACGCGGTTCGAGGAGACCGAGGAGGTCGCCTCGCTCCACCTCGAAACCGACGACGGCGTCCTCGAGGTGGGCGGCCTCGTCGCCTCATTGGAGGACGTCGAGGCCCAGGAGATCTTCCTGGGTCGCGACGGCGTCCCCGCACACGAGAAGTTCTGATACCGATTTCTCTCGTCTCTTCCCGCCGAGCGCCGTCAGCGGGGGTGGCGCTCGGCGATGAAACGTGAGAGTACGCAGTGTCGTCGTTTCGCGTCGGTGCCGACGCCGGCCGCGAGGCGCAACGGCTTTACTCCTCGATCCGAAATCCCCCTCGACCGATGGAGGCGCGCACGCGGACCTATCTCGAGGGGCGGTTCGGCGACTACTACCGCCGCAGCGACGTCTCCCTCCCGCCCGCGGCCGACCGCCGCGAGTGGGGACACATCCCGTGGAGCGCCGGCCGGACGACGATGATCCGCCACCAGTCGCTTCTCGACATCGGCGAACTCGGGGACTTCCTCCACCGCACGGCCCCGCGGCACGTCTACTTCTCCTCGGCGCGGTTTTCCGATCCCGGCGCGAGTTCGATGGACGAGAAGGGCTGGCAGTCCGCGGATCTGGTCTTCGACCTCGACGCCGACCACCTCCCGGGCGTCGACCCCGAGGAGACGTCCTACGCCGAGATGCTCGAGGCGTGCAAGGGCGAACTGCTGAATCTGCTCTCGTTCGTCGACGACGACTTCGACTTCGCGGACACGACGGTCGTCTTCTCCGGCGGCCGCGGCTACCACGTCCACGTCCGCGACGCCGACGTCCGCGGGCTGGACAGCGAGGCGCGGCGCGAAATCGTCGACTACGTCCGCGCGATCGATCTCGACGTGGACGGCCTGATCGGCACCGAGTCCGTCCGGGGGACGAACCGCCGCGTGCTCCGCCGCCGCGGCGGCTGGGGCGCGCGCGTCCACCGCCGGCTCGTCGACCTCGCCGAGCGGCTCCGGGAGATGGACGAGGCGGACGCGCTCGACCGCCTGCAGGAACTCGACGGCATCGGCGAGGGACGCGCGAAGACCATCCTCGGACAGGTGCAGCACAACTTCGAGGCGATACAGCGCGGGAACGTCGAGGCCGGCGGCCCGGGCACCCGAATTCTCGTCGACGCGCTCGCCGCCGAGGCGATCGAGGAGGAGACCGCGCCGATCGACGAGCCGGTGACGACCGACACGAAGCGGCTCATCCGCCTGCCGGGGAGCCTCCACGGCGGGTCGGGACTGCGGGTGCGCTCGCTCGAACGAGACGAGATCGAGGGATTCAACCCCCTCTCGGACGCGATTCCGGATCGATTCCGCGGACGCGAGATCAACGTCGAGGTCACCGATCCCGGCCCGACGACGTTCGACGGCGACACGTTTACTATCCCGGAGGGCGAGCAATCGCTCGAAGAGTGCCTCGGGATATTCTTGATGGCCCGGGGACGCGCGGAGAAGAGACCGGAGTGATCCCACCACAATGAACGTAGACGAGCTGCGGAGCGTCCGACGGACCGAGCGCCAGAAGGACAGCCTCCAGCACCTCCGCGACTCGTTCTACGAGGACGTCGCCGCCTACATCGAAGAGCGAAAGGCCGCGCGTCGGCGCGCGGCCGACGCCGCGGACGACCCCTTCGGCGACCCGGAGGTCGGCCGCCTCACCGACGAGATCGAGACCGCCGAGGACGTCGTCGAGGCCATCTACGAGCGGCGCGTCGGGAAAGTCGTCAAACTCGCGTCGTTCGCGGCCGCGGATATGGGGACCGACACCGACGGCCTCACCGCCGAAGAGCGCGCGCTCTTCGAGGACCTCGTCGGGCGCATCAAGCAGAACCGGCGGACGGTACTCGAGGTGCTCGCCGGCGAGGGCGGCGACGGAAGCGAACGGGCGACGACCGAGCACGCCGCGGCGACAGAGGCGTCGGACGCGGGGTCGGCTGGGAGTCCCCAGCCGGACGACGTCGCGGGGGGGTCGCCCGAGTCGACCGACGCGGTCACAGCCGACGCCGCGCCCGCGCCGGACGACGTGCTCGCGGAGGCGATGGGCGGGGCGGGAGCGGGTGGACCGGACGTCGATTCGGGCGGGGCCCCGCCGACCGACACTGCCGGCGCCGCCGAGTCGAAGTCGGCGGAGCCGTCGCCGGAGGTGCCGCCCGACGCACCTCCGGACGCGCCGCCCGACGCGGAGACCCAGACGGCCGCAGTCGTCGACGGTGAGCGAGCGAGCGGGGACGCGCCCGACCCGCAAACAGACCGGTCAGGGACCGATTCATCAACTGAGAAGCCGGTGAGCGACGGCGGAGACCCGATCGACGGGGACTCGCCCCCGTCGGCGGCGGACGCACCGCAGTCGACGACGGCCGGCGCGCACTCGTCGGCCGACGAAGAGACGGACCGCGTCACCCTCCGAATCACCGAGGACGTGGGTCAGATCTTCGGAATCGACGAGCGCGAGTACGACCTCGTCTCGGAGGACGTCGTGACGCTGCCGTCGACCAACGCGGGGCCGCTCCTCGAACGCGACGCCGCGGAACGGCTCGATTAACGGCCGCTCTCGGCTCGTCTGACCTCGGGTAACGGTACGTTCAAGCACCTCTGGCCAGTAGATGCGGCCGATGCTCGACACCGGCGAGACGGCCCCCGACTTCGAGTTGTCAGACCAAGACGGCGAATCGGTGTCGCTGTCGTCGTACCACGGCGAGTACGTCGTCGTCTACTTCTACCCGCGTGCGGACACGCCCGGGTGCACCACCGAAGCGTGCGGGTTCCGCGACGCCTACGACGAGTACGAGGAACGCGGCGTCAGCGTGCTCGGCGTCAGCGACGACCCCGTCGAGGACCTGACGCCGTTCGCCGAGGAGTACGACCTCCCCTTCCGACTGCTCTCCGACGAGGACGGGTCGGTCGCGTCAGCTTACGACTCCTACGGCGAGAAAAACATGTTCGGCAAGACGTTCGACGGCGTCTTCCGGAACACGTACGTCGTCGGCCCCGACGGCGACATCGCCCTCGCCTACGAGGGCGTCTCCCCGGAGGATCACGCCGAGGAGATCCTCGCCGACCTCGACGACCTCGTGAAACCCTGAGTCGACCGCGAACCGCGCCCGTATTTAATCCCGTCGAACCGACGACACACACCGAGTTTCCGGTGAAATGAACGATACAACGATTTGTTATTTTTTATCGGCCGTCACACGAGCGGTTCGTAGACGATGCCGTCGCGCCGGGTGACGACGCGGCGGCCGTCGACGACGACCGGCGTCGCCATCTCGTCGAACGCCGAATCGAGCTCGGCGAACTCGGGCCAGTCGGTGACGACGAGGGCGGCGTCGGCTCCCGCGAGCGCTTCCTCGGCCGAGCCGGCGTACTCGATGTCGGGGAACTCCGCGCGGAAGTTCTCGGTCGCGACGGGGTCGTAGCCGACGACGTCCGCGCCGGCGTCGACGAGCGCCTCGACGAGCGGGATGGCGCGGGAGTTGCGGACATCTCCCGTGCCGGGTTTGAACGCGAGTCCGAGCACCGCCACGCGCGCGCCGTCGGGGTCGACGTGGTCGCGCAGCCGTCCGAGCAGGCGGACGGGCTGTCGGTCGTTCACCTCGATTGCGGCTTCGAGCATCGCCGGCTCGTAGCCCACGTCGCGGGCGGCCGCGACGATCGCCGCGACGTCCTTCGGGAAGCAGCTCCCGCCCCAGCCGACGCCCGCCTCGAGGAACTCCGACCCGATCCGGTGGTCGAGTCCGATCGCCGAGAGCACCGCCTCCGAGTCGATCCCGTACTCCGCGCAGACGTTCGCGATGTCGTTCGCCAGCGAGATCTTCGCCGCGAGAAACCCGTTGTTCGCGTACTTGATCATCTCCGCCTCGGCGACGCCCGTCTCGACGACCGGCGGCCCGCCGGCCCGTTCGACAAGCGGGTCGAACACCGCGCGGAGCGTCTCCGCCGCGTACTCGGTTTCGGACCCGAGAACGACCTTGTCGGGCGAGAGGAAGTCCTCGACCGCGCTCCCCTCGCGCAGGAACTCGGGGTTCATCCCGACGTGGACGCCCTCCCCGAGGGCCCTCCCGGACTCCGCTTCGAGGATCGGCGCGATCACGTCCTCGGTGGTGGTCGGCACGACCGTGCTCTTGGTGACGACGACGTGAGCGCCGTCTTTCTCCGCGATCGCCGCCCCGAGCGAGCGCGCGCCGACCTTCAGTATCGAGAGGTCGATGTGGCCGTCGTCCTCGGCGGGCGTCGGGAGCGCGAGGAACGTCACGTCGGTGTCGCGAACCGCCGCGTAGTCGGTCGTCGCACGCAGGCTCTCGCCGGCGTGCGTCTCGATTAGCTCTTCGAGCCCCGGTTCGTGGATCGGTGCGCGCCCGCCGTTGATCGACGCGACGACGTCCTCGTCGATGTCGACGTTGACCACGTCGTGACCGACCTCGGCGAAACACGCCGCGACCGTCGTTCCGACGTAGCCGCTGCCGACGATGCTGATGTCCATACCCTCGTTGACGCCGGCCGGCGGTTTCAATATTCTCGTCCTACCGTCGATCTGTCGCCCCGAACCCGTCGTGCCGCCGGTTCGCCGTCCGCGACGAGCCGCGCGGCGCGAAGCGAAAGTTCGGAGTGGGGGGCCGCCGAACCACGGGTAATGACAGAGCGAGACGGGTCGCGCGGCGCGAGCGAGACCTCGGTGGACACTGGATCGGGACCGCGCCCGAGCGTGACCGAAGCCCTCGGGATGGCGGGGACGTCGTGGCTCGTCGTCTACGCGAAGGGGCTCTGTATGGGTGCGGCCGACGCCGTACCGGGCGTCTCGGGCGGGACGATCGCGCTCATCACCGGCATCTACGAGCGGTTGATCGCCGCGATCACGGCGGTCTCGCCCGCTCGGATTCGAGCGGTCGCCCTCGGGGTCGTCCCCGGCCGTCGCGACGACGCCCTCGACGCGCTCGGCGCGGTCGACGCGGGGTTCCTCTTGGCGCTCGGCGCCGGGATCGCCACCGCGATCGTGACCGTCACCCGGATCGTCCACACCGGCATCGAGACCGTCCCGGTCCTCACCTTCGGCTTCTTCTTCGGGCTCATCGCCGCCTCGGCGTGGGTGCTCTTCGCGGAGGTCGCCGTCGACACGCCATCCCGCGCGTCGGCCGCCGTGGCGGGGTTCACGCTCGCGTTCGTCGTCTCCGGGCACGCGGCCGCGGCACTGGACGACGGCCTGCTGGTCACCGCCGTGGCCGGCGCGATCGCCGTCAGCGCGATGATCCTGCCGGGGATCTCGGGATCGCTGCTGCTCATCATTCTCGGTCAGTACGAGTACATGACGGGGACGCTCTCGGCGTTCGTCGACGCCGCGCTCGCGCTCGCGACCGGCGGCCCGATCGATCCCCTGCGCGAGCACGGCGTCGTGGTCGTCGCGTTCCTCGGCGGGGCGGTCGTCGGGCTGTTCACCGTCGCCCACGCGGTCCGCTGGGCGCTCGAACGCGCTCGGACGGCGACGCTCGCGTTCCTCGTCGCGCTGATCGTCGGGGCGCTCCGCGCGCCCGTCGTCCGGACCGGCGACCAACTGACGGAACTCGGTCGCGCGTGGACTCCCACTGCCGTCGCGGCGTTTGCGGTCGCCGCCGCCGTCGGTGCGCTCCTCGTGGTACTCTTAGACCGCTACACCGGGATTGCCGATCTCGACGCCGAGACGGGATCTGAGGGACAGTAGTACTTCGCAAGCAGAGCAAACGAAACGCGAGCGTCCGCGGTTCGACGAGACGGCGCAGAGAGCTTCGGGGCTCGACCGCGTCGGCGGTCGATCGGGCCGCTGTCAGAGACGGGACGCGAGCGGTCCGTCGCTGGAGCGGCCGCGCGGGCGAGCGAGGCGACCGGTGGGTATCGGCGAACCGACGGCGGCTGTGACTGTCGGCGAACCGACAGCGTCCGTGGCACTCGACCGGAGATGCGACACGAACCGTCCGGCGTCGCCGAGTACAGTTCCCGTTCCCGCGTTCACTCCCGTGGCACCGCGATGTTCACCAGCGACTGACTGTCGCAGCGCTCACAGACGCCACCGTCCTCCGCACGGGCGCCGCAGGCCAGACACTCGTATCGACTCTCCTCGGGATGGTATGGATCGACTGTCCCGTTGTATATCACCATACGTGCTACCGACTCACAATCACGGTTAACTGTTCCCCTGATATAACAAAATGAGAGCCATAGACCTATGATTGCCTAATATATTTCACAGACAGAGAAAATCCGCATCTTATCTGGTTGCGATATGGACGAACGTTTCGATTCGAGTTCGTCCGTCCACGGTCGTAAAGCCGGCCTCCTCAAAGTGGTCGACGGCGTCGCCGAGGCCGAAGCGTTCGTCCATCGCCGGCCCGTCGTCGCCGGACCCCGCTTTCGACCAGTCGAGCGTGACCACGCGGCCGCCGGGGCGGATCACCCGCGCGAGCTCTGCGAGCGCCTCCTCGGAGGCGAACTCGTGGTAGGTCATCGTCGAGAAGGCGGCGTCGAGCTCGTCGTCCTCGAGCGGCAGCGACGACGCCCCCGCGGTGACGAACTCGACGTTCTCCGGCGCGCCCTTCGTTCGGTAGCGGTCGTGCATCTCCGCCTGCAGGTCGACCGCGTACACGGTCTCGACGTGGGGGGAGATCTCGTCGGTATAAAAGCCCGTCCCGCTGCCGATGTCGGCGACGACGTCGTCCGGAGCGAGGTCCAGCGCGCCGAGCAGTTCCTCGCGGGAGCCGAACCGATAGCGCTCCGGTCGCTCGAGTTTTTCCGCTCTGTCGGGGTCGAACGTGTGGAATCCCATACCCACGAGAGGGGCGGGCGTATCCTAATACTGTTGGATGCCGCGGCAGTCAACGTTAACAGGACCGGCGCGGTACGTTCGCGTATGGCACACACACTTCGAACGCCGACCGATCGAACGTGCGAACGCTGCGGTCGAATCGAGGTCTGGGACGGCGACGCCGGCGGGTGGCGCGTCGCCGCCGGCGCGGACGAGAGCGACGACCGCGCCGTCGGCAGTCCCTACTGCATCCACGAGTGGGACATCAACGGATCGTTTGCCCCCTTCGAAGACGCCGGCACCGACGCCGCCGAAGGCTGACCGAGGCGGGTCGACAACACAGTAGGGGACGCCGACGAGGCTACGCCGACACCAGCCGAGAAACCGGCGAGGCTACTCCGATACCAGCGAGTCCAGCACCGCCGCCGTCCCGTCGAAGTAGGTCCTCTCGACGACGATGTCGGCGGCCGCCCGGGCGGGGGCGTCCGCGTTCGCGACCGCGTACGACCGTCCGGCGGCGCGGAACGTCGAGACGTCGTTCACGCTGTCGCCAACGGCGACGAACGCCTCGGGATCGAGGCCGAGCGTCTCCGCGACCGACGTGAGCCCCGCGCCCTTCTCCACGCCCGGCGTCTTGACGTGGTAGGCGTACCCCGTGTCGACCACCTCGAGACCGTACTCGGCGGCGACCGTCCGGAGCAGCTCCTCGTCGGCCGAGCGGTTCGCGGCGATCTCGGTCCGCCGCCACTCGTTGGCGTCGTCGAACGCCGGCCAGCCGAGGTCGCCGCCGCGCTCGACGAATTCCGCCGCGGCCGCGGCCGCGCGGTCGGTGTCCCCCTGATAGGAGACCGTTCCGTCGGCGAGGACGACGCCGCCGTTCTCGGCGATCACGTTCTTTCCGATGCCGAGGTAGTGACTCAAACTCACCGGGTAGGGGAACGCTTTCCCGGTCGCGAGGACGACCGGCGCCTCCCACGTCGGCAGGTATCGGAACACGCGCGGGTCGAGTCGCCCGTCGCTGTCGGTGAGTGTTCCGTCGATATCGAGGACGAGCGGCGGCACGTCGTCGGTCATCACGGCGGCTTGGCGTCGGCGGCTCATAAGGACTGCGTCGGGTGGTGGTCGACGTCCCCGCCGACCTCCGGCGGGTCGATTTCGCCGTCAGCCGCTATCGGCGACAGATACCCCTAAGTGCGTGCTGACGAACATCCAACGGTGAAATGAGTACCCGCCCGAGCGTCATCGTCGTCGGTGGGGGGTCGACCGGCTGCGGCATCGCGCGAGACCTCGCGATGCGCGGCCTCGACGTCACCCTCGTCGAGAAGGGAACCCTGACCCACGGGACGACCGGTCGAATGCACGGGCTGCTGCACAGCGGCGGCCGCTACGCCGTGAGCGATCAGGCGAGCGCGCGGGAGTGCATCGACGAGAACCGGATCCTCCGGCGCATCGCGACCCACTGCGTCGAGATGACCGGCGGGCTGTTCGTCCAGCGACCCGAGGACGACGACGCGTACTTCGAGCGGAAACTAGCGGGCTGCCGGGAGTGCGAAATCCCCGCGGAGGTGCTCTCCGGCGACGAGGCCCGCGAGATCGAGCCGTACTTGGCGGCGGACGTTCAGCGGGCCATCCGCGTGCCCGACGGGGCTGTCGATCCGTTCCGGCTCTGCGTCGCCAACGCCGCCGACGCGGTCGAGCGCGGCGCGCGCGTCGAGACGCACACCGAGGTGACGGACGTGCTCGTCGAGGGCGGCGAGGTCGTCGGCGTCGAGGTCGAACACGAGTCGGGATCCGGTGAGTTCGTCCACGGGCGAGCGGGCGAGACCGAGACGCTGTACGCGGACTACGTCGTCAACGCGACCGGCGCCTGGGCCGGCCAGATCGGCGAGATGGCGGGCGTCGACGTCGCCGTCCGGCCCTCGAAGGGCGTGATGACGGTTATGAACGTCCGGCAGGTGGACACCGTCATCAACCGCTGTCGGCCCAAGGGCGACGCAGACATCGTCGTCCCCCACGAGACCACCTGCATCCTCGGGACGACCGACGAGGAGGTCGCGGACCCGGAGGACTACCCCGAGGAGCGCTGGGAGGTGGACCTGCTGATCGACACGCTCTCGGAGCTCGTGCCGATCCTCGGGGAGGCGCGGACGGTCCGGTCGTTCTGGGGCGTCCGCCCGCTCTACGAACCGCCGGAGGTCGGCAGCGAGGACCCCACCGACATCACGCGAGACTTCTTCCTGCTCGATCACGGCGAGCGCGACGACCGCCCGGGGATGGCCTCGATCGTCGGCGGGAAGCTCACCACCTACCGGCTGATGGCCGAGGCGGCCGCCGATCACGTCTGCGAGGCGCTCGGCGTCGACGCCGAGTGTCGCACGGCCGAAGTGCCGCTCCCCGGCTCGGAGGACTTCTCCGTCCTCCGGGAGTGGATGGACGAGTTCGGTCTCCGCTCGCCGATCGGTCGCCGAAGCGCCGAGCGGCTGGGCTCGCGCACTGACGACGTGCTCGGGGGCTGGGACGGCCCCAACCCGACGGTCTGTGAGTGCGAAGCCGTCACGCGCGCGGAGGTCCACGACGCCATCGACAGCGCCGGCACGGAACTCAACGCCGTGCGGATCCGCACGCGCGCGTCGATGGGGAACTGCCAGGGCGCGTTCTGCTGTCACCGGCTGGCGAACGAACTGGTCCCCGAGTACGGCGAGTCGGCCGCTCGCGACGCGCTCGAGGAGCTCTACCAAGAGCGCTGGACGGGCGAGCGCCACGCGCTGTGGGGCGAACAGCTCTCGCAGGCGATGCTGAAGCACCTCCTGCACGCGACGACGATGAACCGCGACGGTGACCCGGCGCGGGCCGAGGAACCGGTCGACTTCGCGGCCTTCGATTCGGGGCCGTCGTCAAATGGACACGCGAAGAGCCGGGGGGCGTCCGATGTCGATACGTGAGGACGTCCTCGTCGTCGGCGGCGGAATCGCCGGCGCGACCGCGGCGCTCGCGGCCGCGGAGGCGGGCGCACAAGTCCGCCTGCTCTCGCACAAGCAGAGTACGCTCCGACAGGCGAGCGGACTTATCGACGTCCTCGGCGCCGTCGGCGGCGCGTCCCCGGTCTCCGATCCCCTCGCGGCCGTCGCGCGACTGCCCGAGGCGCACCCCTATCGGATCGTCGGCGCAGACGGCGTCCGGGAGGGCCTCCGCGCCTTCGACGACGCCGTCGGCGACGCCTACGCCGGCGGCCACACCGACCGCAACGCGCTCGTTCTCACGCACGGCGGGACGGTCAAGCCGACGGCCCGCTACCCCGTGTCGGTCGCGCCCGGACTCGCCAGCGCGAGCGGGGACGCGCTCCTCGTCGGCTTCGCCGGGACCACCGACTTCGACGCGCCCGCGGCCGCAGCGCACCTCGACGCGACGGGCGTCCCCTTCGACGTCGACGGCGCGACGGTCCGCTTCCCGGTCGACCTCCGCGACGACGCGCGCGTCACGCGCTACGCGACGGCGCTCGACGAGGACGAGGGTAACGCGCGGGCCCGCCTCGCCGACGCTGTCGCCGCCGAACTGGCTGACCACGAACGGGTTGGCTTCCCCGCGATGCTCGGCAAGGACCGCCGCGCGGACGTCCGGGCGGCGCTCGCGGACCGACTCGGCGCGGCGGTGTTCGAGATTCCCACCGGCCCGCCGAGCCTCCTCGGGATGCGATTGGAGGACCTGCTCTTCGACGCGCTCGACGACGTCGGCGTCCGGATCTCGACGGGAAATCCGGCCGTGGGATACGAGGCGAGCGACGGGCGGATCGACGCGGTGCTCGTAGACCGGCTCGGACGCGAAGTCCCGTACCACGCCGAGGAGTTCGTGTTGGCGACGGGCGGCCTCGTCGGGAAGGGTATCGAATCGGACCGGGAGTCGGTCACGGAGCCGATTTTCGGCTGTCACGTTCCGCACCCCGAGGACCGCTATGCGTGGTCCGAATCGGCGGCCTTCGGCGACCACGCGTTCGCCCGGTTCGGCGTCGTCCCGGACGGCGGCCTGCGCCCGACCGACGCCGACGGGGACGCGCACTTCGAGAACCTCCGCGCGGCCGGCGGCGTCCTCGGCGGCGCCGACGTCGCCCGCGAGAAGTCCGCCGCCGGCGTCTCGCTCGCGACCGGCGCGTACGCTGGGCGGCGGGCCGGCGAGGAGGCGACCCGATGAGGACCGGAGACGAGCGTGTGAGAGGCGACGCGACGATCCCCCGGGAGGAACCCACCAGATGAGCGACACAGGATCACCACCACGGACGACCGAACCGATCGACCAAGACGACACCGACTTCGACCCCGTGTCGGTCTTCGACGACGAGACGCCGACGGACCTCCGCCCCGGCGCGGACAGCTGTTACAAGTGCTCGGTCTGTGACACCACCTGTCCCGTCGCCGAAGTCGACGACGACTTCCCGGGTCCGAAGTTCCAAGGCCCCGAGCAGTGGCGGCTCAAGCGCAGGGACGACGGCGAGATCGACGACTCGATCATGTCGTGTTCGAACTGTATGCGCTGTGAGGACGCCTGCCCGTCGAGCGTCCCGCTCTCGCAGATGCACAACACCGCGCGCGGCGAGTACGTCGACGAGCAGATGGACTCGCTGTCGCTCGAGTACGTCCGGAACCGCGTTCTCGCGAACTACCGCACGTCGGCGTGGCTCGCGAGCAAGGCGCCGCGGCTCGCGAACGCCGCGATGAACTTCGGGCCCGCGCGCTGGCTGCTCGAGAAGGCGATGGGCGTCACGAAAGAGCGCGAGTTCCCCGCCTTCGCGACGCAGACGTTCCGCGAGTGGTGGCGACAGCGCGGCGGCGCGGACGCCTCCCGGCGAAACGCGCGGGCGGCCCGCGAGCGCCGCGACGACGACGTCGACGCCGACAAGAAGGTGGCGTACTTCCACGGCTGCTATGCGAACTACAATACTCCCGGGGTGGCGACGGCGCTCGTCCGCGTCTTCGAGCACTTCGGCTACGAGATCGTCGCGCCGGAACAGCGCTGCTCGGGCACGCCGATGTTCGCGAACGGGATGCTCGCGGACGCCGAGCGCGCCGCCAAGGTGAACGTCTCCTCGGTTTCGGATCTCGTCGCGGAGGGCTACGACGCGGTCGCCTCCTGTACGTCCTGCTCGATGGCGCTCAGACAGGAGTACCCCGAGCTGTTCGACATCGACGGGATCGACGACGTCGCCGAGAACACCTTCGAGGCGCTCGAATACCTCCGGATTCAGGAGGACCTGCGCGGCGAACTCGATGAAGCGAGCGTCGAGGAGCGGGCCCTCGCCTACCACGCGCCGTGTCACGCCCGCAATCAGGGCCTCGGTCGACAGGCCGTCGAGCTGTTCCGCGACCTCGACGGCGTCGCGATCGAGGACGTTGGCGACTCCTGCTCGGGGATCTCCGGAACGTACGGCTGGAAAGCAGAGAAGTACGAGACGTCGATGAAAATCGGCGAGGACATGTTCGAGCATATGCGCGGCGCCGCGGGCCAGGTCGGGATGACCGAGTGTCCGACGTGTGCGATGCAGATGGAACACGGCACGGGATACGAGATCGAGCACCCGCTGCAACTGCTGGAAGAGGCGCTCTGTTAGTCGTCAGGTAGCTACTCCGTATCGTAGCGACGGCCGATCACCGAAAGAAAACGGTCAGGTGGCAGCTAGTCATCCGCCGCCAGCTGCTCTTGGAGATGCCCGCCGATCTGATGGATTTTGTCAGTGAACTCGTCTAGGTCGTACTGCTGCGCGTGGAGCATACTGCTGTAGCGCGCGGTGAAACTCGACAGGAAATACACTTCTTCGAGCTCCGCTTCGCTCGCGCCGTGTAGCTCTGCGGCCGCACCGTGGAACGCCGCGCAGTACGGGCACTTGATGTTCGCCGCGATGGCGAGCCCGATTAGTTCGCGGTATTTCGGTGGAATCTCCGATTCTCCGACCGTGTACTTCTTGAACGTCGGCCACTCTTGGACGGTCGTGTTTAGTTAGGAGCATTGAGCCAGGCAGCAAATGCTTGGAGCCAATTTTCGGCAGTTTGGGGTTCAACGTG